>JBATRI010000218.1:0-2512 GCA_049292515.1 Geminicoccaceae bacterium | reverse complement strand
CGGCTGCACGCCGGCCCAGCTGGCGCTGGCCTGGCTGCTGGCGCGCAGCCCGGTCATCGTGCCCATTCCCGGCACACGCTCGATCGCCCATCTGGAGGAGAACGTCGGCGCCGCGGCGATCCATCTCTCGGCCGAGGAAGCCGCGGCGCTGGCGGGCTGACGCAGCGGCTCAGTCGAGCGGCAGCGTCCACTCGTACCAGAGCGCCCCGAGCGGTCCGCCGGGTGGTCCCGCCGTCACGGCGCCCAGCCCGGCGGGCAGGTCCTCGTCGATGCGCACCACGCGCCCGTGGGTCCGCTCGTTCAGTGCGTCCACCAGCTCCGGCAGCGGCATCCGTCCCCAGCGCTTCTTCACGGCCATGGCGTGGTCCACCGGGATGAAGGCCACGAGGTCCGGCGAGGTCATCGCCTCCAGGCCGTGCTCCTTCAGGGTCGCGTTGTGGCTGCCATGGTGGCCGACCTTGTAGAACACCGTCCGCCGCAGCAGCTCCGGGCCGGTCACCGCCGCAGCGCCGCTGCCGCACGTCACCGACTGCCAGGACAGCCAGTTGCCGACCTGCGCGTCGGCCGGGAACAGCAGGACCTTGCCGCTGGCCGCGATCTCGATCGCCAGCACCAGGCTGGTGTTGTTCGTGGCGCCGTCCAGCGCCAGCGCTAGCTGCTCCGCGCCGGCCAGCCAGTCGCCGTCGATCCGGCGCCAGCTCTGGTCGCTCTCGGGCGTGGCCTGGGTCGGCCCGAAATAGTTCTTGGCCAGGAATTCCGCCAGTGCGCCGGTCCTGGCCGCATCGCGCAGGTCCGAGAGCCGGTGCGTGTAGGCCGGCTCGAACGGCTGGTCGGCGTCATCGCCCAGGTCCCCCGCGAGCCCGGCCAAGCGCGCTACCGTCGCGTCCAGGTCGCCGCTGTCCAGATGATATACCTCGGTGCTGGAATCCGTCCTGCGCAGGGCCTTCTCGTCCTCCGGCGGCCCGAGCACGTAGAACTTCAGGCCGGGCGCACCTGCCAACGTGAAGGCCTCGCCAGGGTGTCGGTACACGACGCCGTCCGGCGGGGCCAGGGACGCGGCGTTGCGCATCGCCAGCGCCGTGGTGCCCTGGCCCGCACCGTCCGCGCCGATGCCGAAGAAGCGCAGCGCGTCCGACACATCGGCCGCCGGGGCGGCGCCCATGCCCTGGACCCTGGCGGCGAGGGCGCTCAGCGCCTTCAGCCGTGCCGCCCTGGACTCCCGCAGGCGGCTGGCGGTGGCGTTGGCCGGGTCCTCGGTCCAGGCGAACCAGACCTCGCCCACGGCGAGCTTGCCCGCCGTCCGCTTGCCCGCCGGCGCGAACAGGTCACGGGCCAGAACGAACCCGGCGACATGGTCGTAGTGCTCGTGCGTAACCGCCAGCACGTCGACGAAGCCTTCCTTGGTCTCGCCGCCGGTCGTCGCAATGATGTCCTGCACCACCTGCTGCAGCGTGGCGGCGGCATTGCTGGTGCCCAGGATCACGCCGCAGTCGATCAGCAGATGGAACGGCGCACCCTCCGCCGGTAGCAGCGAGACCAGGAAGCAGTCGCCGAGGCCCTGGCGGTACATGCGCACGCGAATGCGCGCCGCTGGCATTGCCGCCTTCCGCCGTCTGCCTCGCGTCGGCGCTGGCGCCTCGGTGGTCGTCGCCTGTTGCTCGGCGGCTGTCAGCCGGAGCACGCGCTTGCGGGCCATCAGCCTTGCTCCCCGGCCAGGCCACGATGGAAGGCCGCGAACGGCTCGCGGTTCTCGGTCATCCCGACGACGCCATAAAGCCTGTTCAGGCCACCGGCGGCTGTCTGCAAATGGGCCCGCACCCTGGCTTCGCGGTCCTTGTTCCACACCGGCCGGATGATCGCGTAGCGGATGGGGTCGGTGCCGAACCCGCGGTCGAGCAGCAGGGTGCAGCCGCCACGGAACGAGAAGCTGCCGAGCGCCGGCTGCGCCGGGTCAAGGAGCGCGTCGCGCCGCTGCGTGATCACGGCCACGACGTCGATGCGGGTCTCGCCCTCGGCCGTGCTGCGCTGCGCGGGGCGGACCGAGTGGACCTCGAACGGCGTGCGGCGGCCGTCGGCATCGGGGCTGAAGTCGAGACCGAGGTCGCGGGCCATCGCTTCGTCCAGGTTGGCCTCCATCCAGTCGTGCAGGCGGCGGGCGTTGTCCTTGGCCGCGGCGAAGGCGCGGCGGCGGTCGCTCTCGATGTAGGCGGCGAGGTCGAGCGTGCGGATGAAGTCGTTGAGGCGGGCGGATTGCACCGGCCCGGCGGGTGCCTTCCAGCACAGGCTCTCGGGCCCGGCGCTGCGCACGTTCGGCGGATAGATCCCGCGCGCCGCAAATGCCTCCGCGAACGCCACCCGGTAGCCGGCGCCCTGGTCGCGGGCGAGGTCCATGTCGGCGGTCACCAGCGCCCGCAGATAGTCGCCGAAGGACGGGTCCACGGGCGGCATGTAGTCGATGGCACGAATGCAGGTGGTCAGGACACGCTGGGCGGCGCCCACGGCCGTCTGGGCC
>JBATRI010000217.1:0-4503 GCA_049292515.1 Geminicoccaceae bacterium | reverse complement strand
CCTCGGTCCGCTGGCGGGCCTCACCGCGCTGCAGAGCCTCGATTGCTCGCGCACGCAGGTGACGGGCCTAAGCCCGCTGGCGGGCCTCGCCGCGCTGCAGCGCCTCACTTGCTGGAGCACGCAGGTGATGGACCTCGGCCCGCTGGCGGGCCTCACCGCGCTGCAGAGCCTCGATTGCTCGCGCACGCAGGTGACGGACCTCGGTCCGCTGGCGGGCCTCACCGCGCTGCAAAGCCTCGATTGCTCGGACACGCAGGTGACGGACCTCGGTCCGCTGGCGGGCCTCACCGCGCTGCAAAGCCTTAATTGCTGGAGCACGCAGGTGACGGACCTCGGTCCGCTGGCGGGCCTCATCGCGCTGCAGAGCCTCAATTGCTCGCGTACGCAGGTGACGAACCTCGGCCCGCTGGCGGGCCTCACCGCGCTACAAAGCCTCAATTGCTCGGGCTGTCGTCTACGACGCAACTATCCGGAAATCTGGTTCAAGGAGTCGATGCACGAGCTATATTTATACAAGAGCCATGTACCCGATGTTCCAGCCGAGGTTCTTTCCCAGTCAACATTTGAAAATTGCTCGACATTGCTTCGGGCTCATCTTGTTGACGCCAATGCTGGTGCCTTCGTCATCACCGACTTCAAGCTGCTGCTGCTGGGCAACGGCCACGCCGGCAAAACGCAGATTCGCCATCGGCTGTGCCGGCGAGACTTCGAGGAGGCATGGGATTCGACCCACGGCGTCCGGGTCGAGTCCGCCGCTTTTGCTGCGGCAGAGGCTGACTCCGAGATCAAGCTGCACATCTGGGATTTTGGCGGGCAGGACATCTACCACGGCACCCATGCCCTATTCGTGCGCTCGGCGGCGGTCGCGATGCTGGTGTGGGCGCGCGACACCGAGAACGCCGACGAGTACGAGCGGGACGGGCTGCGCTTCCGCAATCACCGGCTGCAATATTGGGCCGAGTTCGCCCGTCGCCAGGGGCACGCGGACAGCCCGGTGCTGGTGGTGCAGACCAAGTGCGACCGCGTCGAGGACGAGGTGCGCGTCTTCCCGATCCCGGCGGCCACGATCGGGGCGCTGCCCTACTGCAAGCAGCTTCACTACAGCGCCAGGAACGATCGCGGTCGAGCGGCGCTCGACGAGGCTCTTCGTGACGCGATCACGTGGCTGCGTGATCCGGTGCGGCTCGGTGCACCGAGGATCGGAGCCGGGCGGGTGCGCGTCCGGCGACGGCTGGAGGAGCTGCGCGATGCGGATGCGGCGTTGCCCGTCGCGGAACGCCGGCACCGCACGCTGAACCAGCAGGAGTTCCGGCAGCTGTGCGAGGAAGCAGGCGGGGTCAGCTCGCCCGACCACCTTCTCTTGTACCTGAGCCATGCAGGCGTCGTGTTCTATCGGCAGGGGCTGTTCGACGATCGGATCGTGCTGGACCAGGCCTGGGCGCTCGATGCGATCTACGCTGTCTTCCAGCGCGAGCGCTGCTACCAGCAGCTCCTGTGGATGCGAGGCCGATTCACGCGCGCCATGCTGGAGCTGCTGGTGTGGCAGGAGCATGGGCTCGAGGAGCAAAATCTGTTCCTCAGCATGATGCGATCCTGCGGCATTTGCTTCGTCCATCGGGAGGCTGGCGACGCGACCGAGTATGTAGCGCCGGACCTGCTGCCGGAGCGGGCCACGGTGGCGGACGAGTTGGCGGAGAAATGGCCCGCAGACGCCGCGCCTGAGACCGTCACGTTCGTCTACGAGCTGCTGCATCCCGGCTTGGCGCGTGACGTGATCGCCAAGATCGGAAGTAGTGCCGGGGTCAACGCGCTCTACTGGCGGGGGGGCGTCTGCGTCTACGAGGCGGGTACGCGCAGCCGTGGCCTGATCGAACAGGAGCTGGCGGCGGACGGAAGCGGCCGCATCCATGTGCGGACGCAGGGCGGGCAGGCGGCACTGCTCATGCAGCGCCTCGTATGGAAGGTAGAGGCGGCTCAGGAGCGGTTGGGTCTGCGTGCGGCCGAGATCGTCGGTACCGGTCAAGCACCGATCGGGATTGGGCGTTTGGGAACCAGGGGGCAGGGCCGAGATGGTGGGCGGGCCAGAACGCTCGACCAGGAGCGGTCCGACCCGCCGCTGGACTTCCGCCAGCCACCGGTACCGGAGGCCGAGTGGTACGTCTCCTATGCCTGGGGTGACGCGAGCCCCGACGGCCGGGAGCGCGAAGCCGTGGTCGACCGGCTGTGCGAGGAGGCGAAGGCACGCGGTATCCGCATCCTGCGCGATAAGGAGCAGCTCGGCCTCGGCGACAGCATCATGAAGTTCATGGGGCGCCTTGGTGAAGGCAAGCGGGTGTTTGTCTTCCTGAGCGAGAAATACCTACGCTCCCCCTACTGCATGTTCGAACTTTCGGAGCTGTGGAGGATGAGCTGTAAGCAGCGAGAGACCTTCCTCGCGCGCACCCGCGTGTTCGTCATCCCCGGAACGCCGATCTACACGCCGGAGGACCAGTCGGATCACGCCATCTATTGGAAGGAGCGCCACGACCGGCTTGAGGCGAAGTCCAAGGTGCATGGGCCTGCAGTGTTGGGCGAGAGCGGCATCAAGCAGCTGTCACTGATGCACGATCTATATCTTACGGTCGCTGACATCCTCGCCACGATGGCGGGCATCGTCCTGCCGCGCTCGTTCGCGGAGCTGGTGCGCTACGGCTTTGAGGACGTCGTCCCAGGTCGGCCGCCGCATTCGGAAGACGGCCGAGAGGGTGCCTGAGGTCCCGGTCGCCTGGGAGTGGGGCGCGCTGGAATGAATGCGAGCGGTCAGGCGGCCCGCCTGGCTGCCAGCCGGTCGAGCACCGGCAGCAGCTCGGACGGGTCCGGTCGCCTGGTGTAGTCCGGGTTCACCTCGGCGTAGGCGACGGTGCCGTCGGTGCCGATCACGTAGCGGGCCGGCATCGGCAGGGTCCAGGACGGGTCGGCGTTGAAGGTCGGCAGGTCGTTCTTCAGGCTCTTATAGAGGTCGACCAGATAGTCGGGCAGGGCGAAGCGCAGGCCGAAGGCGTGGGCGACGTCACCCGCGGGATCGCTGAGAATGGGGAAGGTCAGCTCGTTCTGGCGGGTCGACTTGCGGCTGTTGGGCTGCGTCTGCGGCGAGATCGCGACCACGCTGGCGCCCCTGGCCGTGATCTCGGGCAGGGCGGACTGGATCGCCTGGAGCTCCATGTTGCAGTAGGGGCACCAGACGCCGCGGTAGAAGGTCAGCACCAGGGGCCCCTGCGCCAGCAACTCGGCCGAGCTGACGGGGCGGCCGTCGGGATCGCTCAGGACGAAGGCCGGGGCGACATCACCGGCCTTCACCACGCGGTCCGCCTGGCCCGAGGCGATCAGCGCGGCGGTCGCCCGGCGCATGGTGGCGATCACCGCAGGCGGCACGTTGTAGGGCGGCTTGCCGGCTTCGAAGTCGGCCTTGAAGGCATCGAGGCGGTCTTGCAGGGTCATCGGATCTCTCCTTGCCGCACCGGCGGTGGTCCATCCGGCGGCGTGGGGTGAAGATGACTTGTGCGTCCGGGCGCCGGTAGACGCGGCGATCGTATCTCGCTTATACGCACGGCGTATGGGTGACCGGCTGCAAGAACTGACCGCCTTCGTCCGGGCCGCCGAGACCGGCAGCTTCTCGCGGGTCGCCCGCGAGCTTGGCGTGTCCCAGCCGTCGGTGTCGCGGATGGTGGCGAGCCTCGAGGCGCGCATGGGCGTCAAGCTGCTGCTGCGCACGACGAGGCAGGTCACGCCCAGCGATGCCGGGGCCATGTTTCTCGAGCGGGCGCGCCAGGTCCTGGCCGATCTCGACGACGCCCAGGAGGCGGCGCGCGGCATCGACAGCCTGCACGGCCTCCTCCGGGTCGCCATGTCGGGCGCCTTCGGCACCCGCGAGGTCATTCCGCGCCTGCCCGGATTTCTGGCGCTGCATCCACGGTTGCGGATCGAGCTGCTCGTCTCCGACCGCCGGGACGATCTCGTCGCCGAAGGGGCCGACATGGCCCTGCGGCTCGGGCGGCTCGCCGATTCCGGCATGGGCGCCCGCCGGCTCGCTTCGGCGCCACGGCTCGCCGTCGCCGCACCGGCCTACCTGGCCGAAAGAGGCATCCCCATGACGCCGCCCGACCTGTCGCGCCACGACTGCATCGTCGGCCCGGGCCTCTCCGGTCGCGGCGGCTGGAGCTTCCGCAAGGAGGGCACCGTGACCTCGGTCGAGGTTGAGGGCCCGGTGCAGGTGGCGTCCGCCGAGGGGGTGATCGCCTGTGCCAAGGCCGGACTGGGGATCGCCGTCGCCTCGCACTGGATGTGCCGTGCGGAGCTCGACGCCGGCGAGCTCGTCACGGTGCTGGCCGACCATCAGCTCGACTCGGTCGACGTTCACTCCGTCTACCCGAGCGGCAGGAGACAGTCCCACAAGGTCCGCGCATTCTCGGACTATCTCGCGGCGACGCTCGCCACCGCGGTGCTGCCGCACGCGATGCGCGGCGG
>JBATRI010000216.1:0-8597 GCA_049292515.1 Geminicoccaceae bacterium | reverse complement strand
GTCCTGGACGAGCTGATCCGCCGCCTCGAGCCGCTGCTGGCCCAGGCGTCGCCGGAGTCCCGCGAGCCGCCGCGGCTCCACCGCGGCAGCGTCGGCCGGGACGCTGCAGCCCTCGGGGCAGCGATTCTGCCACTGCACCTCAACTACAGCCCGAACCGCGAGGCGCTGGTCGGTCACTAGGCCGACAGCACCGCGCACGACTTGACCACGCTGCATGGCAGCGTCATCCGTGGCCCGTCGACGCGGGTAGCCGTCGACCGCCGCCTTGGAAAGCCGATGACCGCCCAGATCATTCCCGTCCAGCTGTTCGACCTTGTCGTCTTCGGTGCCACCGGCGACCTCGCCATGCGCAAGCTGCTGCCGGCGCTCTACTGGCGCGAAAGCGACCGGCAGATGCCCGAAGGCAGCCGGGTCGTCGGCTGCGCGCGGCGGGAGCTGACGACCGAGCAGTACGTGGCCCAGGTCGAGGCCGCCTGCCGCAAGCATGTGGCCGGCGACTTCGACCCGGAGGTGTTCGCGCGCCTGGCGCAACGCGTCAGCTACGTGCCTCTGGATGCGGCCGGTGATGGCGATTGGGCCGGCCTGGCGGCGGCACTGGACGGCGGCCAGGATCGCGCCCGGCTGTTCTATCTGGCCACCTCACCCGATCTGTTCGGGCCGATCTCGCGCGGTGCGGGTGCGGCCGGGCTGGTGACCCCCAAGTCGCGGGTCGTCCTGGAAAAGCCGATCGGCCGCGACCTCGCCTCGGCGATCCGGATCAACGACGAGGTCGGCTGCGTGTTCTCAGAATCGCAAGTCTACCGGATCGACCATTATCTGGGCAAGGAATCGGTCCAGAACCTCCTGGCGCTGCGGTTCGGCAACTCGCTGTTCGAGGCGGTCTGGGACCGGGCGCACATCGACCACGTGCAGATCACGGTGGCCGAGACGGTGGGCGTCGAGGAGCGCGCCGCCTACTACGACAAGTCCGGCGCCATGCGCGACATGGTGCAGAACCACATCCTGCAGCTCCTGTGCCTGGTCGCCATGGAGCCGCCGACCACCATGGATGCCGACTCGGTACGCGACGAGAAGCTCAAGGTGCTGCGCTCGCTGCGCACGCTGGTTGACGGCGAGGCGCTGCTCAAGACCGTGCGCGGCCAGTACCGTGCCGGCTCCGGCGCCGGTGCGGCGGTGCCGGGCTATCTCGAGGAGCTGGGCGAGGCCAGCAGCACCGAGACCTTCGTCGCGATCAAGGCCGAGGTCGAGAACTGGCGCTGGGCGGGCGTGCCCTTCTACCTGCGCACCGGCAAGCGCCTGCCCGAGCGCGTCTCCGAGATCGTGATCCAGTTCCACGCCGTGCCGCACTCGATCTTCCCGCCCAATATCGGTGCGGTCGAGCCGAACCGGCTGGTGATCCGGCTGCAGCCCGACGACGGCATCCAGCTGGCCCTGATGGCCAAGGACCCGGGCCCCGGCGGCATGCGGCTGCGCATGGCCCCGCTCGACATCCGCTTCGCCGACGCGTTCAAGGTGCGCTACCCCGACGCCTACGAGCGGCTGCTGATGGACGTGGTGCGTGGCAACGCCACCCTGTTCATGCGCCGCGACGAGGTCGAGGCGGCGTGGCGCTGGGTGGAACCGGTCCTCGAGGCCTGGGGCCAGAGCGACGAGCCGCCCAAGCCCTATCTCGCCGGCAGCTGGGGCCCGACGGCCGCGATCGCCCTGATCGCCCGCGACGGCCGGGCCTGGTTCGAGGAGGCGCACTGAGCCGTCGGCGGCTCCCGCTTGGATACCTCGGTCGCAGCAACGAAAAGGGCCGCGGTTGCCCGCGGCCCTTTCCTGCAACCTCGATCCGCTTCGTGGATCAGAAGTCCATGTCGCCCATGCCGCCCATGCCGCCACCGGGGCCACCGGCCGGCATCGGGGATTCCTTCTTCGGCTTCTCGGCCACCATCGCCTCGGTGGTGATCAAGAGACCGGAGACCGAAGCCGCATCCTGCAGCGCCGTGCGCACGACCTTGGCCGGGTCGATGATACCGCGAGCGATCATGTCGCAGTACTCGTTGGCCTGGGCATCGAAGCCCCAGTTGGCGTCGGTGGCCTCGAGCAGCTTGCCGACCACGACCGCACCGTCGACACCGGCGTTCTCGGCGATCTGCCGCGCCGGGGCCTGGATCGCCTTGCGGACGATCTCGACGCCGACCCGCTGGTCGTCGTTGGTGGGCTTGACGTCGGCCAGGGCCTTGATCGCATGCAGCAGGGCAACGCCGCCACCGGCGACCACACCCTCCTCGACCGCGGCGCGGGTCGCGTTCATCGCATCGTCGACGCGATCCTTGCGCTCCTTGACCTCGATCTCGGTCGCACCGCCGACGCGGATGACCGCCACGCCACCGGCGAGCTTGGCCAGACGCTCCTGCAGCTTCTCACGGTCGTAGTCCGAGGTGGTCTCCTCGATCTGCGCCTTGATCTGCGCGATCCGGCCCTGGATCTCGTCCTTGGAGCCGGCACCGTCGACGATCGTGGTGTCTTCCTTGTTGATGACGATCCGCTTGGCGCGGCCGAGCATGTCCAGCGTGACATTCTCGAGCTTGATGCCCAGATCCTCGCTGATCACCTGACCCTGGGTCAGGATCGCGATGTCCTCGAGCATCGCCTTGCGGCGATCGCCGAAGCCCGGGGCCTTGACGGCCGCGACCTTGAGGCCGCCGCGCAGCTTGTTGACGACCAGGGTCGCCAGCGCCTCGCCCTCGACGTCCTCGGCCACGATCACCAGCGGCTTGCCGCTCTGGACCACTGACTCGAGCACCGGCAGCAGCGCCTGCAGGTTGGAGAGCTTCTTCTCGTGGATCAGGATGTAGGGATCCTCGAGGGTGGCCCGCATCTTCTCGCTGTCGGTGACGAAGTACGGCGAGATGTAGCCACGATCGAACTGCATGCCCTCGACGACGTCGAGCTCGGTCTCGAGGCTCTTGGCCTCCTCCACCGTGATGACACCCTCGTTGCCGACCTTCTGCATGGCCTCGGCCAGCATCCGACCGATCTCTTTGTCGCCGTTGGACGAGATCGTGCCGACCTGGGCGATCTCTTCCGAGGTGGTGACCTTCTTCGCGCGGCTCAGCAGATCCTTGACGATGGCCTCGACCGCGAGATCGACACCGCGCTTGAGGTCCATCGGGTTCATGCCGGCGGCCACCGACTTGGCACCCTCGCGGACGATCGCGGCAGCCAGGATGGTGGCGGTGGTGGTGCCGTCGCCGGCGACGTCGTTGGTCTTGGACGCCACCTCGCGCACCATCTGCGCGCCCATGTTCTCGAACTTGTCGGAGAGTTCGATCTCCTTGGCGACCGTCACACCGTCCTTGGTGATGCGCGGAGCGCCGAAGCTCTTGTCGAGGACGACGTTACGGCCCTTCGGGCCGAGGGTCACCTTGACCGCGTCGGCCAGAATCGTGACGCCCTTGAGCATCCGCGTACGAGCGTCGGTCGAAAACTTTACTTCCTTGGCAGCCATCGCTGCAGTCTCCCGAATTGTTGCTGGGCTCGTAGAAGGATCAGGCGGCCTTGGCCTGGGCAGCGCTCGTCTCGAGCACGCCCATGATGTCGCTTTCCTTCATGATCAGCAGCTCGTCACCGTCGAGCTTGACCTCGGTGCCGGACCACTTGCCGAACAGCACGCGATCACCGACCTCGACACCCAGCGGAATCAGGTCGCCCTTGTCGTTGCGGGCACCCGGGCCGACGGCCAGGACCTCGCCCTGCATGGGCTTCTCTTTGGCGGTATCGGGAATGATGATCCCGCCCTTGGTCTTCTGCTCCTCGTCGATGCGCTTGACGACGACGCGATCGTGCAGCGGCCGGAACTTCATGTGGCAGAGCCTCCGAATTTCATGACGCAATCCCTGTTGGCACTCTTCGACGTCGAGTGCCAACGTCGCGCCGTACGTAGGAGGAGACCCGGAGAGCTTCAAGGGGGTGCCGCGGAATTTGTCAGCACTCACCTGCGACTGCTGCTAACACCTTGAAAACTAAGGACATTGCGCACGCCGGCCACTTGACGTCAAGGATCTTCGCGGCAGAATGATGACATTCAGCCTGCGGAGATCGCTCGATGACCACGAACGACCGACCACCGCTGGAGCTACAGCTCCGCGGCTATCGCCTGGCAACCGCCGAGATCACCTATCATCTGCCGGATCACCCGACGCTGCTGCAGACGTTCCTGTGGCAGCACTACGATCTGGCCCCTCACTTTCCCGAGTTGCGCAAGTTTCTCGATTTCTGGGTCAGGAACATCGAGGGCAAGCTGCACAGCGTGTCGGTCGCCCGGAAGAAACTGATCGGGCCGGTGGCCCACCAGCACGCCGCCGGGATCTGGCAGCTGCACTGACGGGGGCATCGGCACGGCAAGGCAAGGCAAGGCAGCCCTACGCCGCAGCTCGCTTGGCGTCCGCGGCAGCGGCGGTGGCGCAATCGGCCAGCACCTCCAGGCTCTCGGTCTGGGCCTTGAGCATGATGGCGGCCATCTCCTGGTAGTGCGCGAACGCGATCTCGCAAAGGTCGGACATGCGCCCGAGGTGCTGCATCGGCTGCAGCTGATCGTTGCGGCCATCGGCGAGGGCGGCCTGACCGGACCACAGCTTGCGCATGGTGGCGGTGGTCATCTCGGCCTGGCACCGAAGCACCATCTGCGCCGCATCGCTCATGATCTGACCGGCGCCGGCCCAGGCCTCGAGATAGCGTTGCTGCGCTTGAGCGATGCTGTCTGGATCCAAGCCCGGGAATGCCCCTGTCGTCGGAGCTTTCGGCATAGGACCTCCCTGTAGGTCCAAAGGTAAGGGTAGTCTTCTACGGCCAGCGTCGGGGCCACGCAACGCGAAAGATGCGCAATGGCGGACCATGGCGGTGGCTTCGGCCGGTCCTGACTTGACGCTGCGGCGCCGGGGCTCTAACAAGCTCGCTCGTTGGCGCGGGTCCAGGCCTGCGACGCTGAGCTTTTGCCAGATTCGAGGATTTTCCGATGGCGCGACGCTGCACTCTGACGCGCAAGGGTGTGCTCACCGGCAACAATGTGAGCCATGCCAACAACAAGACGCGCCGCCGCTTCCTGCCGAACCTGCAGAGCCGGCGCCTGTTCAGCGAGACCCTGGGCGAGACGGTCCGGCTGCGGATCGCCGCCAGCACGCTGCGGACGGTCGAGAAGCGCGGTGGCCTCGACGGCTTCCTGCTGCTGACCGCCGCTGCCTCGCTGCCGAGCGATCTGGCCCGGCTGAAGCAGCGCATCGTCGACGCCAAGGCCAAGACTGCAAGCTGACCGACGCGAGGGCTGACGGCCTGCGTCAGCCCTGCCTGCCGCAAACGGTGACCGCCGCCTCGCAGGCGACCCTGGAGCCCGGCTAGTCGAACGAGTATGGATCGCGGTTGGGCCGGTCATTGCCCCGAGGGTCATGCGGGCGCCGGCCGAAATAGCCTCCACTCCGGTAGCCCGGCACCTGTCGCCAGCAGCGACCATACGCATCGCAGAAGACCTGGGGCTGCGGCCGGACCGGGAGCCGCTGCACGGCCGGATTGTTCGGCACCGGGGTCGGGAATGGAGTGATCGCACCAGGCGCGATGCCCGGCAGCGGCGCGAAGTTGGGGTCGATCCGCGCCTTGGGGCCGTCATCCGCGGCACTGGGCGGCACACCCCCGGCCAGCAACAGCAGTACCAGCGAAACCGATCCCACCAGCAGGCGATGCATCGCACGCCTCCTTTGTCCAAGGTCGGCGCATCGTGCCGACCACCACTAGATCGGTCGTCGCGGTTGATCGGCAAGGGCACGCTCAGGGATGCCAGCGCAGCTCCAGCATCTGGGTCTGCTGGATACCGTTGAAATTGTCGTCGGACAGGATGAGCAGCACATAGCTGCCGGCGACGTGCCGTACGGCCAGGGCCTCGTAGTTCTCGCCCAGGACCGACCCGCCGATCGTGGCCAGGACCTCGCCGCCGACGCTGCCGCCGGATGTCTCGGGCAGATCCGACAGCGGCAGCGTGACGATCCGGGCCTGCCAGCCGCCGAGCAGCGACAGGCGCCGCTCCAGCACGAACAGGCGGTCGCCGGCAACGTCGGCATCGGTGGGCAGGAAGCCCGGTGCCGAGCGGTAGCTGAAGACAACCGGGTCGTCCTCGGTGAGCCGGAAGGCTGCATGCAGATCGGTGCCGGCCCACGCCCCCTCCGAAATGGCCAGCAAGCCCCCGTCCGGCAGCCGGGCCAGGGTCTCCAGGCCCTCGTTGGTCGGGCGGTGCTCGGCGAATGCCCCCGGCAGCGACAGCGGTGGGCCGGCAGGCATGGAGGCTCCGGGCGGGTAGTCGAACACCCGGCCCCTGCTCTCGTCGCCGACCAGCACATGACCGTCCGGGCCGAGCTCCAGCGCTTCCGCATCGAGCGCACGTCGCCGGCCGTCCAGGAGCTGCCGCTCGTCCAGGACAGGCATCGCGAACGGCGCCTTGGGCGCATGCGCCGCCCAGCCGAGCTCGAACAGCCGACTGCGGTCGCTGAGCAGCAGGAGCCGGCCATCCGCGAAGCGGGCGCCGGAGATGCCGCCGAAGTCACTGCTGGCGCCGTGCAGCACGTAGGCGCCGGCCAGCTCCAGATCGCCCAGGCGGCGAGGCAACGGTGCCTTGGCCCGGTCCGCCATCGGCACGGCCTGCACCTCGTCCGAGGCCGCATCTACCGGCAAGACACCGGCCAGGCCTATGGCGCACACGGCCAAACCGATTATGCCGCAACGCCTGAAGGACAGAGCAATCCCCTCGACATGGCAGCGGCCCGCCCCTCGCGAGGCGGGCCGCTGATCCCTTACACGACCCGTTAGGGCCGCTGGCCGTATCAGTTGCGCTGCGAGCCGAACAGCTGCAGCAGCATCATGAACAGGTTGATGAAGTTCAGGTACAGGCTGAGGGCACCCATGATCGCACCCTTGGCGATCATCTCGCCGCCGGCACGCGCATAGCCCGTCAGGTACTCTTCCTTCAGCCGCTGCGTATCCCAGGCGGTGAGGCCGGTGAACACCAGCACGCCGATCACGCTGATCGCGAACTGCAGCGCCGAGCTGGCCAGGAAGATGTTGACCAGACTCGCGATCACGATCCCGATCAGGCCCATGAACAGGAACGAGCCCATCCCGGCGAGGTCACGCTTGGTGGTGTAGCCGTAGAGACTCACGGCACCGAACGTGGCCGCAGTGATGAAGAACACCCGGGCGATGCTCTCCCCGGTGTAGATCAAGAAGATCGACGCCATCGAGATGCCCATCACACCCGCGAAGGCCCAGAAGGTGATCTGCGCGGCGCTGGCGCTCATCGACTGGATGCGGGCGCTCAGGAAGAACACGAAGCCCAGGGGCGCCAGCATCACCACCCACTTGAGCGGCGAGCCGAAGATCGGAACATAGAGTGCCGGGGTCGAGGCTACGATGAACGCGACGAGGCCGGTGATGGCCAGGCCGAGGCCCATGTAGTTGTAGACCGTCAGCATGTAGCTACGCAGACCCTCGTCCGTCGCCTGTACGGCAACGCCGGCCTGCGCGAAGCGAGGACCCGTTTGGAACGCCATCGTCAACACCCTTCGTGTCTGACGTAAGATTTCACTGCTGGATGATATGGCCCCATCGCGAAGGGGTTCAAGCGGAAACGGCTGTGCTCAGCCGATCCGCCCGAGGACCGGGAAATTCTCCAGCAGCCAGTAGGATAGCGCCTCGAGCTGGCCGGAGATCATCAACACCCCGACCACGGCCAGCAGCAGGCCGGCCACGCGCTGCAACCGGCGCCCGGTCCGCCCGAGCTGCCGCAGCCGCTCGAGCAGCACGTCGGTGAACAGCGCCGCCAGCAGGAACGGCAGCCCCAGGCCCAACGAGTACACCGCCAGCAAGGAGGTGCCGGTGGCGAGATCGGCGGACGAGGCGCTCATGGTCAGGATCACGCCCAGCACCGGCCCGATGCAGGGCGTCCAGCCGAAGGCGAACGCCAGGCCCAGAAGGAAGGCGCCGACGACGCGGCCACCCTTGATCTCGCCCTGGAAGCGGGCCTCGCGCTCGAGCAGGTGGATGGGCAGGAGCCCGGCCATGTGCAGCCCGAACAGCAGCACGATCACGCCGGCCAGGATGCCCAGCTCGTAGCGCCAGCTCAGTAGGAGCCCACCCAGGGCGGTGGCGCTGGCACCGAAGGCCATGAACACCGCCGAGAAGCCGAGCACGAAGCAGGAGGCGTAGCCCAGTGCCTGCAGGCGCGAGGCCTGCCGGTCGCGCAGGCTCTCCAGCGAGGTGCCGGCGACGTAGGACAGGTAGCCCGGGACCAGCGGCAGCACGCACGGCGACAGGAACGAGATCACGCCGGCGGCGAAGGCCGTGGCGAAGCTGATCGAACTGGTCTCGAACATGAACGGTCCCCACCGTGACGGGCGCCGACGTCGTAGCAGAAACCAGCCCGTGGGGAGGCACCATCGAGCGCTCGTGACCCGGCGTGCGTATCCGGGCGTGCGTATCAGGTGCCGCGCAGCACCGGCGCCGCCGGCAGGCCGATCAGCCGCCACAGGCTGCCGGCGCCCACCGCAAGGACCGCCGCCATGGTGCCGGCC
>JBATRI010000215.1:0-16399 GCA_049292515.1 Geminicoccaceae bacterium | reverse complement strand
GCTGACGCTGCTGCTCGGCGGCTGCGCGTTGCCGCCGGCGGAGACCCCGGCCGAGACGGCGGCCCGGCGCGAGATCGCCTGTCAGGCCGCCGGCTTCACGCCCGACTCGCCGGATCTGCGGCTCTGCCTGCTGCTGCAGCAGACCAACGAGCGGCTGGAAGCGGTCGAGCATCGCCTGACCTGGATCGAGCAGCAGATGAGCCTCGGCAGGCGGCCTTATGGTCCTGCCTGGTGGTGGTAGGCGCGCCGCGGTGCCCAGCCATGCGATTTCGCAATTGCCGGATGATAGTCTTCGGCGCAAATCCATTTATGGGAGCGAAGACCAAACCGGGAGGGGTTCGCTCGCTGCGGTATACTGACCAAGGCGTCCCGGACCGAGGAGACCACCATGGACCGAGATCCGACGCTGCCGCTGGGCTTGGCGACGCTTCTCCTGACCGGGTGTGGTGGCGGGAGCGAGCCCGCCGCCGTGCAGTCGGGCGACGCCACCGCGGATTCGGCCGAGCTGGTGCTCGCGCGGGAGATCGTCGAGATCCAGGACGACATCACGGCCTCGCAACGGCGCTCGGACGGCTCGCCGCCGGCGGGCACCGCAGCCGGCTGAGCCTCCTGGCGGACGGGAGCATGCTCTAGTCTGCAACGTCTTCGAACTTCTAATGTGCATCGGCCCCTGTCCGGCGAGCCGACATCGCATTGCTCGATCTCATCTGCTTGCGCTATGTTCCGCGCCCTTCGAATCAGCAGCAGAACAATCGGGCCATGTCCTCCCTCGACACGACGACGGCGGTCGCACCGCGCGTCGCCAGAAACGAGTGCGCTCGCGAGCTGAAGGCGATGCTCGCGCTGGCGCTGCCGCTGGCCCTGACCCAGCTCACGCAGATTCTGGTCCACACCACCGAGGTCCTGCTGCTGAGCCGCCTGGGGCCGGCACCGCTGGCGGCGGCGACCCTGGCGGCGGCCCTGTTCCACTCCGGCCTCATGTTCGGCGTCGGCGTCGTGAGCGCCAGCGCGCCGCTGATCGCCCAGGCCAAGGGAGCCCAGCAGCCGCATCTCATTCCGCGCATCGTGCGCCAGGGCCTGTGGGTGTCGCTGGCGATCACGCTGCCGCTGATCGGCCTGCTGTGGTTCGTGCGGCCGCTGCTGGCCGCGATGGGGCAGGACCCCAGCCTGCTGCCGATGACCGAGGCCTACATGCGGTGGGCCGTGTGGGGGTTGCCGTTCGCTGTCGGCTTCATCGTGCTGCGCAGCTTCATCGCCGCGTTCGCGCGGACGCGCGCGGTGCTGGTCGCGGCCCTTGGCGGCGCGGTCGTCAACCTGCCTGTCTCCTGGCTGCTGATCTTCGGCGGGCTGGGTGTGCCGCCGATGGGCACGGCCGGCGCCGGGCTGGGGGTGAGCATCACGTTTGCGCTGATGTTCGCCATCCTGCTGGCGCACTGTCTGCTGGCGGAGCCGTTCCGGCGCTTCGACGTCATGGCCGGGATCTTGCGCCCGGATTTCGCCATTTTCCGCGAGATCGTGCAGGTCGGCCTGCCGATCGGGGGTGCGGTCCTCCTGGAGGTCGGGCTGTTCGCCAGCGCTACGCTGCTCATGGGCCTGATCGGCACCGCGCAACTCGCCGCGCATCAGGTGGCGCTGCAACTCGCCAGCATCGCCTTCATGGTGCCGCTCGGCCTGAGCCAAGCCGCCACGATCCGGGTCGGGCTGGCCATCGGCGCCGGTGACGGGCCACGAGCACGCCTCGCCGGCTGGATGGCCTGCGGGCTGGGCACCGTGTTCATGGCCGTCATGGCCGTGCTGTTCTGGACGCAGCGCGCCTATCTGGCGGAACTGTTCCTTGATCCGAGCACGCCGGAAGGCGCCGCGGCGCTCGACTACGCTTACGTGTACCTGCGCATCGCCGCCCTGTTCCAGCTCGTCGACGGGCTGCAGGTGATCGGGATCGCCAGCCTGCGCGGCCTCAAGGACACCACGATCCCGATGTGGCTCGCGGCGTTCGGCTACTGGGTGGTGGGTTTCACCTCCTGCTGGCTGCTGGCCTTCCATACCAGCCTGGGCGGCACGGGCATCTGGCTGGGCCTGGCCTTCGCGCTGGCCACGGTCGGTGTGGTCATGGTCGTGCGCTTCGATAGACTGACCAGGGGGTTCAGGTCGCCACAAGCCCTCGCATCGTGATCCAGGGAGCAACCGGCGCATGCGTGTCATGGCGGTACTGGTGGCGGCCGTTCTGGCGTGGTGCCCCAGCGTGTTCGCCTTTCAGGATCTGACCGGCGAGGTGACGGCGGAGCAGCCCTGTCCGGCTTTCGTCAGCTTCCGCAAGCTCACCAACCCCGACGCCGCGACGCTTGCTCCCGGGCGGCCGTACAAGGTGCTCGGGCGCAACGAAGCCGGCGGTGCGTGGCTGCAGATCCTGCTGCCGGGGGCGCAACCGCAGCAGCGCTGGATCTCGGTCGGCTGCGGCCGGCTGGTCACGGACCAGGGCACAGCCACGCCCGCCTCGGGGCTACGCCCGTTCTTCGACGACGTCGCCGCCGGGGTCGACGATCCGGCACCACCGCCGCCGCCGCTGGAGGCGTTCGATGTCGCGGTACTCGATGCGTGCGGCCCCTGGGGCAGTCGGCCGCGCGCGCGGGATTTCCGTGCGACGCTCGATCGACCCGAGCTCCAGGCCGGCATGGAGCAGGTTTATGCCGGGCTTGGCCGCAGCGTGCGCAGTGGCCCGGTGGGCCTCCCCCGCTTCAAGGACGAGCTCACGGCGGTCTGGTTCGATGCGGCGGGCTTCAGGCACGTCTTCTGCGGCGAGCCCAGCTACGACGAGCTTGGCGGGATGCACTATCGCGGCCGTTATCTCCAGCTCCAGCAGGAGGGCATCGCCGGCCTGATGACGGCGGGCGAATGCCGGGCGACGGAGGTCGACCGCCCGGTCTATACGGTGGGCGTTCGCTACCGGCTGCCGCGTGGCGACACCTTCCGCACGGCCTGCCCCAAGGGCTACCCCTATGACCTCGGTGCCCAGAAACTCCTCACGGTGGCGACGCAGGCCTACAAAGCGATGCAGGCACGGCGCACGCAGGGGATGTGCCTCGCCCGGATCGACGCCGACGGCGGCCCGGACTACGAGGCCGTGGTCGTGATCCGGAACGACGCGATCCGCACCTTCTACCCCGACATCACACCGGCCTGCGACGGCGGAGCCCGTCCAGCGAGTTGCGCCTGTACCGGTTGAGCCTGCTCAACCGGCTGTCAGGTGCTGCTCGAAGAACGCGATCGTCCGCTCCCATGCCAGCTTGGCTGCCGCCTCGTCGTAGCGCGCCGCGGAGGTGTCGTTGTTGAAGGCGTGGTTGACGCCCTCGTAGCGGTAGAGCGTGTAGGTCTTGCCGGCCTCCTTCAGCGCGTTCTCAAAACCCGGCACGCCGGCATTGATGCGATCGTCCAGGCCGGCATAGTTCAGCAGCAGGGGTGCTTTGATGTTGGGCACGGTTTCCAGCGCCGGTGCCTGCCCGTAGAACACCACCGCGGCGTCGAGATCGGGATCGGCCGCGGCGACCCGGCCGACCAAGCTGCCGCCCCAGCAGAATCCGACAATGCCGACCTTGCCGTTGCTGTCGGGGCGCGCCTTGAGCCACGCGACGGCGGTCACGGCGTCGGCCACGACCTTGGCCGGATCGAGCGTGCCGATCATGTCGCGAGCCTTGTCCTCGTCGCTCGGCGTCCCGCCGGCAGGCGACAGGAAATCCACCGCCAGCGCCATGAACCCGTCGACCGCAAGCCGCCGCGCCACGTCCTGGATATGCGGGTTGAGGCCACGATTCTCGTGCGCGACGACCACGGCCGGCAGCTTGCCGTCGACGCCAGCCGGCCGGACGAGATAGCCACTCAGCGCCGACGCGCCATCGCGGATGATCACCGTTTCGGCCGTGACCCGCTGATCGTCGGGCGCCACGATCGCCGCACGTGCCGGGTCGGCGCGCAGCACCGCCAGCGCCGAGACGGCAGCGGCCGAGCCACCAGCCAACTCCGCAAAACGGCTCATGAATACCCGACGATCGAGACCGCGATGGGTGAACTCGTCGTAGAGGTCGATGATTTCCTGCTTCATCCGGCGCTCCCTTGGCTGGTTCGGGTCCATGCATCCTGGGTGGGCTTCACCTCGCTTGCCACCTCGGGCAGACGCCGATCGCGCATCTGTTACAAGCCGCTGCCGGATCGGTGCCGCATGGCCCCGGTGCATTCATCGCATGACGCCTGGGCAACAGGCATCCCTATCTACAAAAGAAGTCGGCCCAAGTGGGCGAACCACAAGCAGCGGATGCATGGATGATCGATCTCCACTACTGGCCCACGCCGAATGGTCACAAGATCACCCTGCTGCTCGAGGAAACCGGCCTGCCCTACCGGATCATCCCGGTGGACATCGGCCGTGGCGAGCAGTTCACGCCCGAATTCCTGGCGATCGCACCCAACAACCGCATGCCGGCCATCGTCGATCACGAGCCCGCCGACGGTGGGGGTCCGTTGTCGCTGTTCGAATCGGGTGCCATCCTGCTCTATCTGGCCGAGAAGACGGGCAAGTTCATTCCGCCTGAGCTGCGTGGCCGGGCCGAGGTGCTGCAGTGGCTGTTCTGGCAGATGGGCGGGCTAGGGCCTATGGCCGGGCAGAACCATCATTTCGCCATCTATGCCCCCGAAAAGCTGCCCTATGCGATCAACCGGTACGTCAACGAGACCAACCGCCTCTATGGCGTCCTGAACCGCCGTCTGGCCGATCGCCCGTTCGTCGCCGGCGAGGCCTACACGATCGCCGACATGGCCTCCTACCCGTGGATCGTGCCGTATGCGAACCAGGGCCAGAAGCTCAGCGACTTCCCTCATCTGGAGCGTTGGTTCGACGCCATCGCGGCTCGCCCCGCTACCGTCCGGGCCTACGAGGTGGGCGAGAAATATCGGCGTCGGGACGCCACGGTCGACGAGGAGGCCAAGAAGGTCCTGTTCGGCCAGACGGCAGCCGTCCTGAGCCGCTGACACCATCGGCGGCGGGCGTCGAGCGCCCGCCGCCGATGGAGACGATGGGCTGTTCGGATTGATCACGCGTCAAGGCACGCTTCCGCTCGGCGACGCTGGGGCAACGGCCCCGGCGGGCTTTCGCCATCTGACGGGGAAGCTCGATGCCGCGGCGCAGGCAGCGCTCCTGGCCGAAGTACTGCGCGCCGTCGAGAGCGTCGGCTGGTTTCAGCCCACCATGCCGCGCTCGGGTCATCCACTTTCCGTCGCGATGTGCAATCTCGGCCCATTGGGATGGGTTTCCGATCGTGCGGGCTACCGCTACCAGCCACATCATCCGGGCACGGGCACGGCGTGGCCGGCGTTGCCGCCCGCGCTGCTCGAGCTCTGGTTCGAGACCACCCAATATCCCGAGCCGCCCGAGGCCTGTCTCGTCAATCTCTACCGCACCGGCGCCAGGATGGGCCTGCATCAGGATCGCGACGAGTCCGATCTGACGGCACCGGTGCTCTCGGTCTCGCTGGGCGACGATGCGCTGTTCCGTCTCGGCGGCCGGGCACGCAAGGACCCGAGCCGGCAGATGCTGCTGCGCAGTGGCGATGTCGTCGTGCTGGGTGGCGCCGCCCGCCTGTGCTTTCACGGCGTCGACCGTATCCTGCCCGGGACCTCGACGCTGGTGCCCGGCGGCGGCCGGATCAATCTGACCCTGCGCCGGGTGACTTTACCCGGCGGCTAGGATTGCCGCCCGCGCGTCTTTCCTGCACTTAGTGGAGCCTCTCGGAGGCTACTGGCAGGGCTCTCGATGGCCCACCGCAGAAAAGATCGCATGCCCATGACGCAGCCATTGATCCTCGTCGATCCGCATCCGCGCACGCTGGCGCAGATCTGCGATGCCGACACGCTCCGCCGGCTGCAGGGGCTGGGGCGGCTGGTCGTGCACGAGGACGGCCCGATGCCGGCCGAGCTGGTGGACCAGTATCTGCCCGAGGCGGTGCTGATCTTCGGCCAGACCGACCTGCCCGTGGACCGTCTTGTGCGGGCGCCGAAACTGCGGGCGATCGTCAACGTCGAGACCAATTTCCTGCCCAACATCGACTACGACTACTGCTTCACCCGCGGCATTCACGTCATCACGCCCAGCGCCGCCTTCGCGCCGGCGGTGGCCGAGGCGGCGCTCGGGATGGCGATCGATCTCGCGCGCGGGATCACCGCGGCGGACCGTGCCTTCCGTGCCGGCACCGAGCAGTACGGGCTCGCCGCCAATGCCGACAGCTTCATGTTTGGCGGGGCGCCGATCGGGCTGATCGGCTTCGGCGATCTCGCCCGGCAGCTGCGGTCCCTGGTGGTGCCGTTCGGCAATCCGGTGAAGGCCTACGACCCGTGGCTCTCCGACCATTTCCTGCGCTCGCACAAGGTCGAGCCGGCGACGCTCGACGAGCTGCTGTCGACCTCGCGGGTCATCTTCGTGTTCGCGGGGGTCACCTCCGAGAACCAGGGCTTCCTCGCCCGGCGCGAGTTCGAGCTGATCCAACCCGGCGCCGCCTTCCTGTTGATGAGCCGGGCGGCCGTGGTGGATTTCCCCGAGCTGGTCCGCCAGGCCCGATCCGGGCGCATCAAGGTGGCGGTCGACGTCTTCCCCGAGGAGCCGGTGGCGGCCGACGACCCGGTCCGGGGGGTCGAAGGCATCCTGCTCTCGGCGCACCGCACGGGCGGCATGCAAGACGCCCTGCTCGAGATCGGGCGCCAGGCCGTGGCCGACGCGGAGCTGATCCTCAGGGGCCTGGCCCCCGTCACCTGCCGTCGCGCCCAGCGCGAGACGGTGGGCCGCTCGCGTAGCAAGCCCGTGACCGTCACCTGAGCCCGGCGGGCTTGCGGGCCGGCGACCTGGGCGCCATCCTTGCGCCGGGGTGAGCCCCACCGGATGCAGCGGTTGCGGGGAGTGGCATGAAGCGTCGCGAAGTACTTTCCTCCGCCGGCCTCGCCGTGCTGGCCGTGGCGCTCGACGGCAAGCCGGCGCTGGCCGACGAGGTCACCATCACACTCTTGCATTGCAACGACGTCTACGAGATCGCCCCCAAGGCCAGGGCCGGTGGCTTCGCGCCCTACATGACCCTGCTCGAGGCCGAGCGGGCCCGCAACCCGCACACCATCACCACGTTCGGTGGCGACCTGCTCTCGCCCTCCTTGATGTCGGGCCTGACCAAGGGCTCGCAGATGATCGAGCTGACCAATGCCATCGGCGTCCAGATTGCCGTTCTGGGCAATCACGAGTTCGATTTCGGCCCGGAGCTTGCGGCGGAGCGCATCAAGGCCTCGCACTACCCCTGGCTCGGCACCAACGTACTGGGGGCGGACGGGGCGCCGGCGGTCGGCAGCGTCGACCTGAGGCTGATCGAGGTCGGCGGCTACAAGCTGGGCTTCTTCGGCGTGCTCACGCCGGACACCGCCGCCCTGTCCTCGCCCGGCGACGGCATTAGCTTCGCGGCACCGCCCGTGATCGCCGCGGCCGCGGCCAAGCGCCTCAAGGAGATGGGCGCCGACATCGTGGTCGCCATGACCCATCTCTACTTCGCCGACGACCGCAACCTGGTCGCCGCCATCGAGGACATCGATCTCGTGCTGGGCGGCCACGACCACGACCCGATCTCGTTCCTCGAAGGCGATACGCTGATCGTCAAGGCGGGCTCCGACCTGCACTACCTGGCGGCGATCGATCTCAAGGTCGGCCGGGCCACGGTGAAGGACAAGGAGGTCCTCGTCCTGACGCCGTCCTGGCGCTTCGTGTCGACCGCGGGCGTGCCGCCGGAGCCCGGGATCGAGGCCATCGTCGCCCGCTGGACCTCGACGCTCGACCGCGAGCTGGCGGTGCCGGTCGGCATTGCGAAGGTCGAGCTGGACACGAGGCGCGGCAGCGTGCGCACCGAGGAGACCAATTTCGGCGATCTGGTCGGCGACGCGCTGCGCAACGCCCTGGGTGCCGAGGTGGCGCTGACCAACGGCGGCGGCATCCGCGGCGACCGGCTCTATGCGGCCGGCACCGAGCTCACCCGCAAGGACATCCTGACCGAGCTGCCGTTCGGCAACGTGGCCGTGCTGGCTGACGTGACCGGGGCCGACTTATTGGCTGCCTTGGAGAACGGGGTGTCGCAGGTCGAGGATTCGGCCGGGCGCTTCCCGCAGATTTCGGGCATGAGCTTCGTCTTCGACCCCGGCCAGCCGCCCGGCTCGCGCATCGTCGAGGCCGCGGTGGCGGGAACGCGGCTCGATCCGGCACGGACCTATCGGCTGGCGACCAGCGACTACCTGCTGGGTGGTGGCGACGGCTACGACAGCCTCAAGGCGGCAAGAGTGATCGTCGACGCCTCCGCCGGGCGCCTGCTGGCCTCGACGGTGATGAACTACATCACTGCCCTGGGTGGCGAGGTGTCGCTGACGACCGACGGCCGGATCAAGCGCAGCGGCTGACGGGCGCTAGCCGACGATCTTCTTCAGCATCGGCCCGAGCGGGGCGCCGGCGAACAGGTGCACGTGCAGGTGCGGCACCTCCTGGTGCGAATCGGGCCCGTGATTGGCCAGCATCCGGTAGCCGCGCTCGTCCAGACCCAGCTCGCGGGCCACCTTGCCGACCGCGCGGAAGAAGCCCAGGAACTCGGCGTCGCTGGCCTGGGCGGAGAAATCCGCCATCGACACGTAGGCACCCTTGGGGATCACCAGCACGTGCACCGGCGCCAGCGGATTGATGTCGTGGAAGGCCAGCGCCCACTCGTCCTCGTAGACCTTCCGGGCCGGGATCTCGCCGCGCAGGATCCGCGCGAACACGTTGCTCGGGTCGTAGGCCATGCTCTTGCCCTCCTGGCGCTGGCCTGCGGTTGAAGCGGCGGGGCGGCCCTCTTGTCAAGCCGGGGGGCAGCTGCCACACAGCGGCCTTGGCCGAATCAGGACCGGGGTTAGGATGTCGCTTGCCGTCGCGATCCAGATGGACCCGCTGGAGTCCGTCAACATCGATGGGGACAGCAGCTTCGCGCTGGCGCTGGAAGCGCAGCGGCGCGGGCATGGGCTCTATCACTACCTGCCGCGCCAGCTGAGCTACCGCAACGGCCGGATCGTGGCCACCGCGCGGCCGTTCGAGGTCCGCCGCGAGCGCGGCAACCACGTCACGTTGGGGGCGCCCGAGACCATCGACCTCGCGACGCTGGACGTGGTCCTGATGCGCCAGGACCCGCCGTTCAACCTAGCCTACATCTCGGCCACGCACCTGCTGGACCGGGTCCATCCGCAGACGCTGGTCGTCAACGACCCGCACCATGTCCGCAACGCCCCGGAAAAGCTGTTCGTCACCCAGTTCGCGGAGCTGATGCCGCCGACGCTGATCACCTACGATCTGGAGGAGATCAAGGCGTTCCGGCGCGAGTATGGCGACGTGATCGTCAAGCCGATCTACGGCAATGGCGGTGCCGGTGTGTTCCACCTCAAGCCCGGCGACACCAATCTGGGCTCGCTGGTCGAGCTGTTCGCCACCTACCTCAACGAGCCCTTGATGGTGCAGCGCTACGTCCCGGAGATCCGCCAGGGCGACAAGCGCATCATCCTGATCGACGGCAAGCCCGCAGGCGCGCTCAACCGGGTGCCGGCGGCCGAGGAGACGCGCGCCAACCTGCATGTCGGCGGCCGGGGCGAGAAGGCCGCGCTGACCAAGCGCGACCACGAGATCTGCGAGATGATCGGCCCCACCCTGCACGAGCGCGGCCTGATCTTCGTCGGCATCGACGTGATCGGCGACTGGCTGACCGAGATCAACGTCACCTCGCCCACCGGCCTGCAGGAGATCGACCGTTTCGACGAGGTCAATCTCGAAGGTCAGATCTGGGACGTGATCGAAGGCAGGATCAACCGCCGGCAGCAGCACGCGCTGCCGACCTGACCGGCGCCGGCTTTCGGCGGGGCGAGAAGATCGGCGCTCACGCCGTGTGGTCTCGGTCGATGGCCAGGGCGCGTCGGGACGCGCGTCGTACTTCCTGCGGCGTGTGGCCGAGGGTGCGGATGAAGCTCTGGCACATCCTGTCCGCATCGACGAAGCCGACCAGGCGCGCGATGTCGTCGAAGGTGCGGCGACCGTCTTCCACCATGGGGCGTGCCGCCTCGACGCGCAGCCGCTCGATGGCCTTGGCGGGGGTCATGCCGGTCGACGACGCAAACGCCCGGCCAAACTGACGGACGCTGAGGTGTGCCACCGCCGCCAGACGCTCCACCGAGAGGTTTTCCCGGAGATTCTCGCGCGCGAAGCTCAGCGCCGCGCGGATCCGATCGGAACCCGGATCGAAATCCAGCAGCGACGAGAACTGATACTGCCCGCCGGGGCGGCGATAGTAGACGACGAGCATGCGCGCCACGGCCTGCGCGATCGCCTTGCCGAGATCCTCCTCGATCAGCGCCAGCGTCATGTCGATCCCGGCCGACATGCCGGCCGAGGTCCATAGGGCGCCGTCGCGAGTGAAGATCCTGTCGCCGTCGACGCGCAGGGCCGGGTGCATCGCCTGCAGCTTCGGCGCGTAGAACCAGTGGGTCGTCGCCGCCCGCCCGTCCAGAACCCCGCTGGCCGCCAGCAGGAATGCCCCGGTGCAGACGCTGGCGGTCCGCCGGGCGAGCGAGGACACCTCGGCGATGGCTGTCGCCATCTCGCGCACCCATGGCCCTTCGGGAGGTGCCGGCGCGCCGACGACGATGAAGGTGTCGGTCGCCCCGATCGTCAGCGGCTCGGTGGCGACCTCGAGGCCGCAGGAGCCGGGCACCAGTCCGCCCGTCATGGACGCGACCGAGAGCCGATAGCGGCCCCCGGACATGCGGCTCGCATTGGCGAGCACCTCGAGCGGGCCGCTGAGGTCCAGCAGCACGAAACCCGGGTAGACGAGAAAGAGGACATGACGGGTCATGGCCGAATTTCCTGGAATATTGTCCTTTGCGACATTCGGGGCCGTCGATAGCCTGGATGCGGATCGTCTTGCCCGGGGGAGGCGCCGAATGAGCGTGCGGACTCCGCCCCAGCAGAACCATCCCCAGACTCGAGAGGAGCAGAAACATGGGTGCGATTACCACCAAGGACGGTGCCGAGATCTTCTACAAGGACTGGGGCACCGGGCAGCCGATCGTCTTTCATCATGGCTGGCCGTTGAGCGCCGACGACTGGGACACGCAGATGCTCTACTTCCTCGAGAAGGGCTTCCGCGTCATCGCCCATGACCGCCGGGGTCATGGGCGATCGAGCCAGATCGGCACCGGCCACGACATGGACCACTACGCCGCCGACGTCGCGGCAGTCGTCGCGCATCTCGATCTGCATGATGCCATCCACATCGGCCACTCCACCGGCGGTGGCGAGGCAACCCACTATGTTGCACGCCACGGCAAGGGGCGCGTCGCCAAGCTCATCATCATTGGCGCCGTGCCGCCGATCATGGTGAAAACCCCAGCCAATCCCGGGGGGCTGCCAATCGAGGTGTTCGACGGCTTCCGGCAACAGCTCGCCGCCAACCGGGCGCAGTTCTACCGCGATGTCGCGAGCGGCCCGTTCTACGGTTTCAATCGGCCGGGTGCCAAAGTGTCTCAAGGGGTGATCGAGAACTGGTGGCGCCAGGGCATGATGGGTGCGGCCAACGCGCACCATGACGGCATCAAAGCCTTCTCGGAGACGGACTTCACCGAAGATCTGAAAGTCATCGAGGTGCCCACGCTCGTCATGCACGGCAGCGACGACCAGATCGTGCCGATCGCCGATTCGGCGCTCCTCTCGGCCAAGCTGGTGAAGGGCAGCACGCTCAAGGTCTACGAGGGCTACCCGCATGGCATGTGCACGACCCATGCCGACGTGGTCAACCCGGACCTGCTCGCCTTCATCAAGGGTTGAACCGTCAGCCATCGAATTCCGGCAGGCGTCGGCCAGCCTAGCCCAGCCGCTTGGCCGGCGCCGGTGTTGGCCGACCCCATGCGTTGGCATGTTCAAGCGCTTCGGTCGCCGGTGCCGGGGTGGCGATCAGGTATCCTTGTACCTGGTCGCAGAGGTGACGCTCAAGAAACTCGAGCTGACCCAGCGTCTCCACGCCCTCAGCCACGATTTGCAGACCCAGGCTGTGCCCAAGATCGATGATCGCCCGGACGATGGCGGCGTCGCTAGGATCCTCGAGCACGCCGCCGACGAATGACCGATCGATCTTGAGCTTGTCGATGGGGAACCGTCGCAGATGGGTCAGCGACGCGTAGCCGGTACCGAAATCATCCAGGACGATGGACACGCCGCGACGGTGCAGCCGACCCAGCGCATCCGCGACCTCGCCGACGTTGCCGCCCAGGAAAACCCCCTCGGTCACCTCGATCTCGAGGCACTCGGCCGGCAATCCCGCATCGGCCAGGATGCTCCCGACCATGCTGTCGAGATTCCCGCCGGCAAACTGCGACCCCGCCACGTTGACGGCGATGCGACCGAGTCGATGGCCGGCATCGATCCAACGGCGCGCGTCCGTGGCGACACGATGCAGGACGAAGTCACCGAGCGGCGTGACCAACCCCGTCTCTTCGGCCACCCGCAGAAATTCGCCGGGCAGCAGCAGGCCTCGCTCCGGATGCCGCCAGCGCACCAACGCCTCGAAGCTCAGGGAGGCATCCCGAGTTAGATCAACGATGGGTTGATAGAACACCGAGAACTCGGAACGACACAGGCCCCGCCGCAGATCGGCCTCCAACTGACGCCTGCGATACAGATCGACGCGCATCGCATCGTCGAACGCCTCCCACCCGCCGCGATTGGTGACCTTGGCCCGATAGAGGGCGATATCGGCATGCTTCAGCAGGTCGCCTGCATTGGCAGCATCGCCGGGAAACGCGGCGATGCCAATGCTGCCATGGAGGTGGATCTCCTGGTCGCCATGTCTGCACGGCGGCTGCAGGACGGCCCCGATCTGCGCCGCGATGCCCGCCGCATCGCTGCGGCACCGGAGGCCCTCAAGGATGACCGCGAACTCGTCGCCGCCCAAGCGCGCCACCGTATCATGTCGGCGACGCCCGGTGCGCAAGCGGGCTGCGACCTCGCGTAGCGCTGCATCCCCGACATCGTGCCCAAGTGTGTCGTTCACGCTTTTGAAGGCGTCGAGGTCGAGCAGCAGCAACGCCATCAGCTCGCCGTTGCGGTTGCTGCGGCTGAGGGCATCGCTCAGCCGGTCATGGAACATGCGCCGATTGGGCAGGCCCGTGAGCGGGTCGTGATTCGCCAGATGGGCTATGCGTGCCTCGGCCTGCTTGCGCTCGGTGATGTCGATGTTGACGCCGACCAGCCCGATGATTCGGCCGTCGCTGTGGACCGGCGCCAGGATCGCCTCGACGTCGCGCCGCTCGTCGCCGACCCCGTAGCTCGTCTCGTAGCGGAGCGTCTCGCCGCTCAGCACCCGTCGGTTGGTCTCGGCCCACAATGCGGTCACCGCCGCCGTGACGTCGCTTTCCTGCGGCCGCTGGCCGATATGGCTGCCCCAATGGGCGCGGCAGGTGGCATTGTTCATGATGTAGCGGCCGTCCGCATCGCAGATCCAAAAGTCGAACGGCAGGCTTTCGATCGCCGTGCGCAGCCTTGCCTCGCTCGCTTCGAGCCGTGCTTCCGCGCGCCGACGCTCGCTGATATCGATACTGACGCCAACCATGCCCCAGACCGCACCCGCAGCGTCATGTATCGGGGCCAGGAATTCCTCGACGTCGCTGGTCCTGCCACCGCTAGTGTAGCTGGCCTCTGCCCGAATGGTCTCGCCGGCCAGAACGCGCTCGTTCACAGCCACCCAGCGGGCGCGCACATCCGCTGGCACAGCGGTCTCCTCCGGCAGCAGGCCCCGATGGTCGCCCCAGCTTTTTCTGCCGACGGCACTCTGCATGGCATAGCGGCCCGATGCGTCGCACAGCCAAAGATCGAAGGGCACGCTTTCAAGCACGGCGGCAAGCTGCTTTTGCGCCGTTACCGCGGCTGCAGCGGCCGCCTTTCGCTCGGCAGCCTCGCGATGCAGCTCGAGCAGGTCGACGATCAGGCTAGCAAAGTCACACAGCTGAGCGAGCCGACCCGGCGCCATGCGGCGTGGCCGCCGATCAAGGACGCAGAGAGTGCCGATGTGGCCGTGGCCGGGGATCATCAACGGCGCACTGCCGCAGAAGCCCAACCGTGGCCCATCCCGGACCAGCGGGCTGGAGGTAAACCGCGGGTCCTGCCTCATGTCCGCGACAGAAATCGGCTCGGGCATGCTGAGCACGTGGTCGCGGAAAGCGCTGTCCCGGGGCAGGCTTGCGAGAGTCGCGTCATCGGGGAGGTTGGTCCAGCACCGATCCAGACCGGCGAATGCCACCAGCGCGAAGGGCACCCGCATGGCGGCTGCCGAGAGGCGAGCCGACCGCCGCAGCGCTCCCTGCTGCGCGGCGTCGAGAACGCCGTAGCCGGGCACGATCACCGGGGGCGTCGACTCCGTTCCTGACATGCGCGCTTCCTCGGCATCGCCTTTGTCGCCGACTTATCATCGGCATCGCGGCTTGTCTCGCGGTTCCACCGAAGGTTGGGGGCAGCCGATGGTCATACCGTGGCGGGGCATTCGGGTCATCGCTATTGAGAGTCATGGTTTTAGGGTAGAGTCCGAGCAGCATAGGCGGAGCATCCAGCGGCGCAGGCTGCTCCGGGGGACAGGCCGATGACCGACATAATCCGTTGGCGGCCCCAGGATCTCGGGGTGCTCACCTGCAATTGCACCATCGGCTGCCTTCGACTGGTCCAGTGCCCGCGTGGACCATCCATCATGAGGCGTTGATGAGTATCCTGGAGGCGGCACTGCGGCGGGACCGCCAAGTCGTCGTCGGCGCCCTCGCGCTCGTTACCCTGGTGGCCTGGATCTGGCTGCTGGCCGGCGCGGGGATGGATATGGGCGATATGGGTATGCCCGAAATGGGCGCTCCTTCGGCTATCGCTGGTCAGATGGCAGCGCCACCCTGGAATGTCGGCTACGCCGCGCTGATGTTCTTCATGTGGTGGACCATGATGCTGGCGATGATGCTGCCCAGCGCCGCACCGATGATCCTGCTGTTTGCCGCCATCAACCGCAGGCAGCGGCAGCGCGGCAGCCCTTTCATCCCGACGGCCGTCTTCGCCGTGGGTTACCTGTTCGTCTGGGCGGCATTCAGTTTGGGCGCAGTGGCGCTGCAGTGGGCTCTGCTGCGTGCCGATCTGCTGTCACCGATGCTGATCGGCACGAGTGCCGTGCTCGGCGGCGTGCTGCTGCTCGCGGCCGGCTTGTATCAGCTGACACCGCTCAAGCATGCCTGCCTCGAGCATTGCCGTTCCCCTGTCCATTTCCTCACCGGTCATTGGCGCAAGGGGGTTGCCGGGGCGCTACGCATGGGCATGACGCACGGCGTTTACTGTGTCGGCTGCTGCTGGTTCTTGATGATTCTGCTGTTCGTCGGCGGGGTCATGGACCTGCGCTGGATCATTGGCCTTGCACTATTGGTGCTACTGGAGAAGACCGTGCCGCGCGGCCATTGGCTGGCGCGGGCAGCTGGCGTCGTCCTGTTGCTCGTTGGCGGCTGGCGGCTGCTGGAGGCAGCGATCTGAAACCTTCCGGGGACTGGCGGGCTCGCCCCTGCCGCATCGGCGGAGAACGAACATGGTCGACTGGTATATCGAAGGTATCTCTTTCGGGAGCTGCAATTGCATCTCCGGCTGCCCCTGTCAGTTCGAGGGGCAGCCCACGCTGGGCCATTGCCGTGGCTTCGAGGTGTTCCGCATCACGAAGGGCCACTTCGCCGAGGTCGGCCTAGAAGGTTTGGTCTGTGCTGTCACTTATGCGTGGCCCGGGCCCATCTACGAGGGCAAGGGCGAGATGCAATTGATCATCGACGAGCGCGCCGATGCGGCACAGCGGGCCGCCATCGAGACCGTGCTCAAAGGCGGTGAGACCGAGGAGGCGAGGACGCATTGGTGGGTCTTCCACGCCATGTCCGTACAAGTCCACCCGACGCTGTTCAAGCCCATTGAGTTCGAGTGCGATATCGAGGCCCGGACCGCCCGTGCCGTCATCCCCGGAATCCTCCAATCCACGGGCCGCCCCATCGTCAGCCCAGCCACCGGCGCGCCACACCGCGTGCGGATCGACATCCCGCAGGGCATCGAGTTCGAGCTCGCCGAGGTCGGCTGTGCCACCTCGAAGGGTAGCGGAGCGGTAGCGCTGGATCTCGTGGATACCTATGGCCAGTTCAATCATCTGCGCCATTCCGGTAGTGGCGTCGTGCACTGAGGCGCGGGCGGCCGTCGTCACGCTGGCCCAGCGCCCACGACCGAGGCCAGCAGTTCGGCGGCCTCCGGCTCCAGGCGCCCGCGGCCGCGCTGTAGCGC
>JBATRI010000214.1:0-1680 GCA_049292515.1 Geminicoccaceae bacterium | reverse complement strand
AGACTCAACATGGCAACCGCCGTTAAACCGCGATTATACGGCGGCGCACAAACCCGGCCCGCCGCAGCGCGGTCGCCGCGGCACGACCGTGTCGTGCTAAGGGTCAGACCCAGTAGTGTCCCAACGTTATTCGAAGAGGGAAAGCTGTTGATCAGGAATTTCCGTGGGGACGGCAGGCGCAAGTAGTTGATCCAGTGGGGTTCGTTCGAACATGTTGAGGCTCAGGATCTGTAGGATTTCGTACAGGCTGGCCGACAGTTGCAGGCGCTTCCGGATGATGGCGACCAGGACGTAGACGGAGACGGCGATCCAGATTTGCGCCTTCACCGCGTTCTCCGAGGTTCCGAAGAACGCCTTGATCCGCAGATGCTGCTTGATCCACTTGAAGAACAGTTCGACCTGCCAGCGACAGCGGTACAGCTCGGTAATGGTGAGTGCGGGCAGGCGGAAGTTGTTGGTGAGGAAGACGAGCGAGTGACCGGACTCGGTGTCCTTGAAGCGGATCCGCCGCAGCGGTGCGGGAAAGTAATCCGGAGTGAAGTGGCCGGTGAGGACAATGGTCTGATCGCAGATCAAGCCGGTGTTGCGATCGACCGGACGCGAGTAGCGACGATGCGCGCGGGTGTTCGATTTGGCGCGGGTGACGAAGAAACTGCCGGCTTGATGAAAGCGGAACAGGCGCGCGAAGTCGAGGAAGCCGCGATCCATGATGTAGAAGGCGCCCGGCTCCGGGAGCAACTGATCGAGGACGTTGACCTCGTGCAGTCTGCCGCCGCTGATGTGAATGAAACTGGGGATGTTGCCGCGCAGGTCGAGCAGCGTGTGCAAGCGGATGGCCGCCCTGGAGTGCTGGTAGGGCGTCCATGGGAACACGGCCAGAGACAGGTCGATGTTGGTGGTGTCGAGTGCATAGACGGTGTCCTGCAGATCGACCCCGAAGGGTTCGTTGACATACAGGCGGCGAGCGATGCCAATCAGACTCTGGGCGAAGTCGGCGTAGATGCGCCAGTTGCGCACCGCGTTGGCGTTGGCCAACGTGTTGCGCGCGACCGGCGAGCGCATCCCAAGGTGGTAAAGCTTGGAGCGCTGAGCCCGCAGGCACGCTTCGATGTCGCGCAGGCTCTCGCGAAAAGTGAGTTGCGCGAAGGCCATGCACAGGAATTGATCGAGGCAGGAGAACGATTGAACCTTGTGTTCGCCTTGGTAGCGACTCACGCATCGGCGGAACGTAGTCAGCGGCAGATGCTGCATCACTTGCGCAAACACCAACTTGCCTTGGTTCATCGACCACCTCCGCGAAGTCATCCTTCGCAGGGTCGCAGAACCTGAGCTTCAAGTTGAAATCGAGACCAAGAAATCGCGTCTATTTGCCCTTTCTGATCAGCAATTTACCGACCAGCGAGTCCTGGACGTTGGGACACTACTGGGTCGGGGCCATAATGTTCGGCGCACGGACGCCAAGGTGGCCAGGCGAATGTGCACGCGTCCGATATTGTGGCTCCGGCTCCATTTAACCACCCGCGCCCACCGAATCCGATGCCGCCGTCGCTCCGCTGGGACATCTTCTGCCGCGTCGTCGACAACTTCGGCGACGCGGGCGTTTCCTGGCGGCTCGCGCGACAGCTCGCGCACGAGCACGGCCTCGCGGTCACGCTGTGGATCGACGATGTACCGAGCCTC
>JBATRI010000213.1:0-3426 GCA_049292515.1 Geminicoccaceae bacterium | reverse complement strand
GTCCTGGACGCCGCGCACGACGCGCTGGGCGGCCTCGAGCATGCTGCCGCCGCCGGCGGCCTGCTGTGCCTGCTGGGCTTCCTGCTGCACGTCACCAGCGGCGGCCGGGGCACGCGCGAACAGCTGGTCGACCTGGCCCTTGATCTCGTCCGGCATCACCTGCATCGCCGAGGCGGCGAGACCCTGGGAGCCCTGGCCGATCGCCTGGGCTGCGGTGCCGAGGGCACCGAAGGCGCCGCCGACCAGACCACCGATGGTGGTGGTCAGCAGGTAGATGCCGAGCAGCGTGGCCGCGGCCCAGGTGACGATCCCGTGCAGCATGCCATCGGTGGAGGTCGGCATGCCGGCGAGGCGGCCGGCGACCCAGGCCCCGGCGAAGACGGAGATCGCGGTCGCAAGCAGCCACCAGATGCCGCCGCCGATGCCCAGCGTCGTGGCCTCGGGCGAGCCGGTGGTGGCGGGGTCGATGGTGGCGGTGCCGATGGCGAGGCCCAGCAGCATCAGCATCAGCTGGACGACGAGGACGACGACGATGCCGGCAACGATCGCACCCCACGAGATGCGGCGGACGGCGGCGGGCGCGCGCAGACTCGAGTCGGACGCGTAGGTGCCGCCCCGAGGCTGGATGGGAAGTGCAGTGCTGGCCATGGATAGGGCTCTCCGTTCCATATTGACGCGGAACTACGACGCAAGCGTCAGTTCGCGGTTGCCGGAACAACCCCATCCCCCATGCCGGGTTCCCGCGCGGCTCCATCGGATTCGAGGCCGCGCACGCCCTGATCGTCTCGGCATCGTCGGCACGATGGGAAGCCGCACGCTCGGGCCGATGTTGCCCTGTCGCAGCCGCAGGGTAAGTTGCGGGCATGACGACGGGGGGCACGGGACGGGCGGCGGGCGGCGGTGGGGGGATTCTCTCGCCGCTGAAGTTGCCGTTGTTCCGCGCCATCTGGGCCGCCAACCTGGTGGGCTCCGTCGGCTGGCTGGTGCAGGGCGTGGGTGCGGCGTGGCTGATGACCACGCTGGCCGGCACCGCGGACAAGGTAGCCTTGGTTCAGACCGCCACCATGGCGCCGATCCTGCTGTTCGCGTTGCTGGCGGGTGCCCTGGCCGACGTCTGGGACCGGCGCTGGGTCCTGCTCGTCGCCCAGCTCTGGGTCGCTACCGCGGCGTTTGGTCTCGCCGTCGTCAGCGGTGCCGGCATGCTGACGCCGGTGGTGCTGCTGCTGTTCACGTTCCTGATCGGCACCGGGGCGGCGCTCAACGGGCCGGCTTGGCAGGCCGTCGTCCGCGAGATCGTGCCCAAGGAGGAGCTGGCGGCGGCCGTCACGCTGAATGCCATCGGCTTCAATCTGGCCCGGGCGTTCGGGCCGGCGGTGGGTGGCGCGGTCGTCGCGGCCTACGGCAGCCAGGCGGCGTTCCTGCTGAACGGGTTCTCGGCCCTGGCGCTGGTGGTCGTGCTGCTGTTCTGGCGCCGCCAGCTGCCGAAGGACGACCTGCCGCGCGAGCGCCTCGGCGGGGCCGTCATCACCGGCCTGCGCTATGTCGGCGAGACGCCGGCCATCCGGGCGATCCTGAGCCGGGCCGCGGTCTTCGGCATGGCCGCGTCGGCCGCACTGGCCCTGCTGCCGTTGATCGCCCGCGACCGGCTGGGCGGCGGCCCGGTGATCTACGGCCTGCTGCTCGGCGGCTTCGGCATCGGTGCGCTGCTCGGTGCCTTCCTGATCCATCCGTTGCGGCACCGGCGCGGCGCCGAGTTCGTCATCACCGTGCTCTCCGCTGCCGGGGGCATCGCCTTCCTCGTCGTCGGGCTGGTGCCCGACCATCTGGTGACGGTCTTGCTGGCGCTGGGGGTGGCCGGGACCGCGTGGCTCGGCGCGTTCTCGACCTTCAACATCACGGTGCAGATGCGCACGGCCTACTGGGTGCAGGCCCGGGTCCTGTCGCTCTACCAGACCGTGGTGTTCGGCGGCATGGCGATCGGCGCCTGGGCCTGGGGCGAGCTTGCCGACATCACCAGCCTGGAGGTCGCCTACATGCTGGCCGGCGGCATGCTGCTGGCCAGCGTTGCCCTGCACTGGTGGCAGCCGCTGCACGCGGGCGAGAACCCCAACCTGCAGCCGGCCACGCGCCAGGAGCCGCTGCCGGCGGTGGCCGCCACGGTCGAGGAAGGGCCGGTACTGGTCCAGATCGAGTACGAGGTCGGCCCGGCCACCGCCCCGGCTTTCGTGGCCGCCATGGACGAGGTCGGTCATCTGCGGCGCCGCAACGGGGCGATCCGCTGGCGCCTGTTCCAGGACGTGACGCAGGGCGAGCACTGGATCGAGACATTCGTGCTGGGCGACTGGGTCGAGCATCAGCGCCTGCGCCGGCGGATGACCGTGGCCGACGTGGCGCTGGAGGCGCGCGCCGTGGCCTTTCACCAGGGCCGTTCGGCGCCGATGCGCCGCTACATGGTCGCCCGCCGCCACGATAGCCGCTATCTGCTCGACGAGGCCGAGCAGGCGGCGGTGGCCGCCGAGGCAACCCGTGCCTAAGGACCGATGGATGCAGCCCACCTACCGGAGTGTTCCCCGCCGTGACTGAAGCACGCTACCGACCGGCCGATCTCGTGAGCTTCGGTCAGGCCCTGCTGGTCGAGGCCGGCGTGGCCACCGACCGGGCCGCGATCATCGCGCACTTCCTGGTCGAGGCCGACCTGATGGGGCACACGACCCACGGCCTGGCGCTGCTGGGCCCGTACCTCGACGAGCTGGCGGCCGGGAACATGGCCAAGACCGGCGACCCCGAGCTGGTGCGGGACACGGGTGCCTGCGTGACCTGGGATGGCGGGGCGCTGCCGGGCGTCTGGCTGACGGCCGCCGCCATCGACCTCGCTCTGGCGCGCGCACCCACCTACGGCACCGCCACGGTGGTGATCCGGCGCAGCCACCACATCGCCTGCCTCGGCGCCTTCCTCACCCGGGCCACGGATCGCCGCTGCATGATCCTGCTGACCTGCTCCGACCCGGCCGGCGCCAGCGTGGCACCCTTCGGCGGCATCTCCGCGGTGTTCACGCCGGACCCGCTGGCCGTGGGCATCCCCACCGGTGGCGATCCCATCCTGATCGACACCAGCGCTTCCATCACCACCAACGGCATGAGCAACCGGCTGCACAAGCAGGGCCAGAAGTTCCCCCACCCCTGGCTGCAGGACGCGGCGGGCACGCCCAGCGACGATCCGGCGGCGCTGTTCACGGACCCGCCGGGCACGCTGCTCCCCGCGGGCGGGCTCGATCACGGCCAGAAGGGCTACGCCATGGCCCTGATGGTGGAAGCCCTGACCCAGGGGCTAGGTGCCCACGGCCGCGCCGAGGCGCCCAAGGGCTGGGGTGCTTCGGTGTTCGTGCAGGTTATCGACCCCACGGCCTTCGGCGGCCTGGCCGGCTT
>JBATRI010000212.1:0-1550 GCA_049292515.1 Geminicoccaceae bacterium | reverse complement strand
CCACGCTGCGCCGGCTGATGGACGCCTTCCGCGCCGCCGGCCTGCCCGTCATTCACACCCGCGAGTGCCACCGCCCCGACCTCTCCGACTGCCCGCCCGCCAAGCGCCTGCGCGGCAGCCCGACCTTGCGCATCGGCGACGAGGGCCCCATGGGCCGCGTGCTGATCGACGGCGAGCCCGGGGCCGAGCTGATCCCCGAGCTGGCGGCGCTCCCCGGCGAGATCGTCATCGCCAAGCCCGGCAAGGGCGCCTTCTACGCCACCGACTTCGGCCCCACGCTGGAGCGCCTGGGCATCACCCAGCTGGCCATCACCGGGGTCACCACCGAGGTCTGCGTCCAGACCACGATGCGCGAGGCCAACGACCGCGGCTTTGAGTGCGTGCTCGTCGAGGACTGCACCGAGAGCTACTTCCCGGAGTTCAAGGCTGCGGCCCTGGACATGATCCGCGCGCAAGGGGCGATCATCGGCTGGACGGCGCCCGCGGACCGGCTGATCGAGGCCGTCGCCGGCTGAGACTCGGCCTCGCTCGACCTTGCGGAATTCGTCGTTCTCCTTACATTGTCGTCAATGTAAGGATCTGAGCGTTCGGCAAGGAGGTGGGACGTGGCCACCGCAACCATGACCAGCAAGGGCCAGCTCACGGTGCCCAAGGAGATCCGCGACCGGCTCGGCCTCGGTCCCGGCGACAAGGTGGATCTGGTGCCGAGCGGCGATCTGACGGTGACCATGCGCAAGCGGCGCCAGCTTAGCCTCGAGGAGGTTCTCGGCTCCCTGCCCACCAACGGGATCACCGCCACCCTCGAGCAGATGGAAGAGGACCTCGGCGATGCCGTCGTGGAATCGGCGCTGCGCCGGTGATTGGTCTCGACACCAACGTCGTCCTGCGTGCCCTGCTTCGGCCCCAGGACTCCGAAGGTGTGAGGGCGCGTGAGCTGGTGGCGAGCCGCTGCGCCGACCCGGAGTCCGGGATGATCAATCACGTGGTGCTGTGCGAGACGGTATGGGTCCTGGCGCGAACCTACCGCTATTCGCGGCAGCAGCTCGACGATGCCCTGGCGGTCATTCTGGCGACACCCGCCTTCCTGATCCCCGAGCGCGAGCTCGTCGAGGAGGCGATCGAAATCTTTCGCGCCACCCGCGCCGATTTCGCCGACGTGCTGATCGGTGTGCTCAACCGCCGCGCCGGCTGCAGCACGACCTACACCTTCGACCGCCGCGCGGCGGCGACGGCGGATTTCACGGCGGTCGCGTAGCGTCGTCGCGCCGAGCGAACGCCTCGCGGGCCGGGCGGGCGCCTCGGCCTCGTATATGTGCTCCGAGCGGCTGATCGAACCCGTTGTCGGCCGACACGTGGCTGCCCCGTCCGTTGCATTCGGCTGCGACCGATTGCATGCTGGCGGGCTAGTGGCCCCCGCGGCCCGACCATCGGAAAGTGGCGCCATGGGTGAGACCGACCGGCTGTTCGCGGGCTCGATCCCCGAACTCTACGACCGCTATCTCGGGCCGCTGATCTTCGCCCCCTACGCGTGCGATCTCGCCGCCAGGCTC
>JBATRI010000211.1:0-7975 GCA_049292515.1 Geminicoccaceae bacterium | reverse complement strand
GGTGTCGACGCTGCTCGGCATCCTGGTGCTGGGCCACCTGCCGAGCCAGCTCGAGCTGCTGGGCATGGCGCTGGCGACGGCCGGCCTGCTGCTGGCGATCCTTGGCCCGGGGCCGCGTCAGGCGGGCACACCGGTCGCGGAAGCCTAAGCCTCGCCCAGAACGGGCATGCTACGTCTACTCCCGAAGGCGCAGCGCCTCGACCAGAAGGGCGAAGGCCGGCGTGTGCTGGCGGCGGCTCGGGTTGTAGAGGTGGTAGCCAGCGAACGGCGCGCACCAATCCTCCAGCACTCGGATCAGGCTCCCTTCGGCGAGATGCGCCTGCACGCTGTCCTCGGGCAGGAGGCCAGGCCGAACCCCGCCAGGGCCGCGTTCAGCCTGAGCGCCGTGGTGTTGAACACCAGCTGCCCTTAGACCCGCACCTTCAGCTCGCGGCCGCCCTGTTCGAACTCCCAGACGTAAAGTCTGCCATAGGTGGGCAGGCGGATGTTGATGCAGCTGTGGTTCTTCAGGTCGTGCGGCGCTTGCGGTGGTGGCCGGCCGGCGAAGTAGGCCGGCGCACCGACCACCGCCATGCGCATGTCCGGGCCGATGCGCACGGCGATCATGTCCTTGGCCACCTGCTCGCCGAGCCGGACGCCGACGTCGTAGCGCTCGGCCACGATGTCGGTCAGGCCGTAATCGACGACGATCTCCACCTTGATGTCCGGATAGTCCGGCAGGAACCGCTGCAGGGCGGGCCAGAGGATCGAATCGGCCGCGTGCTCGCCAGCGGTGATCCGCATGGTGCCGGCAGGCTTGTCGCGCAGCGCGCTGAGTGCCGCCAGCTCGGCGTCGATCTCGTCGAGCCGCGGGCCTACGGCACGGAGCAGGCGTTCGCCCGCCTCGGTGGGTGCGACGCTGCGCGTCGTCCGGCTGAGGAGTCGCAGCCCGAGCCGCGCCTCGAGCCCCGCGGACGGTGTGACTGAGCGCCGACTGGGACACCCCGAGCTGGGCCGCGGCTCGCGTGAAGCTCCGCTCCCGCGCCACGGCGAGGAAGGCCAGCAGGTCGTTGAAGCTCTCGCGCGGCATTGATGAATCCAGCTCATGCGGCCGTGCGCATCCTATGGGCTAATCGCTATGGGTCGAGCCTCCTAGCTGGAGGTAGGAGCGACGAAGCTCCGCTCGGTTCCGGGCGATCAGCATTTCTACGCGGTGATTTGGCACCTGTCGGCGGCGTGTTCGTTACGACTGAGCCAACCCATCGTAGTGCCTGGCTTACCCATTCGCCGGGCCGGTCGCGAGCATGGACCGATCGCGGCGATTCGACCGGAGACGTGGTCTGGAGCCCCATCGCGCCAGGTGGGCCGACCACGGACCGTCATCGACTATCAGGAGCGGAGCATGACATGGAAGATACCGGATTTTGCGAGCTATCGCGGCGTGGAATGTTAATCGTCGGAGCAGCTGCGGTCGCGGCGAACGCGGTGGTGCCGGTAGCCGATGCCCGAGCCTCCGGCACGGAAGGTATCGTCCGATCGAAAGTCTCGTTCGAGGTGAACGGGGTTGCCCGCGCGCTCGAGGTCGATACCCGGACCACGCTTCTCGATGCGCTGCGCGAGCAGTTGCAGCTCACCGGCACGAAGAAAGGCTGCGATCATGGCCAGTGCGGTGCCTGCACGGTGATCGTCGACGGCAGGAGAATCAATTCCTGCCTGTCCCTGACCGTGATGCACGAAGGCGACCGCATCACCACGATCGAGGGCCTGGGCACGCCCGACCACCTGCACCCGATGCAGGCCGCGTTCGTGAAGCATGACGGCTACCAGTGCGGCTACTGCACACCCGGGCAGATCTGCTCGGCCGTGGCGGTGCTGGACGAGATCAAGGCCGGCATGCCCAGCCATGTGACCGATGACCTCACCGCGTCACCGCAGCTCACCGCGGTCGAGCTGCGCGAGCGGATGAGCGGCAACATCTGTCGCTGCGGTGCCTATTCCAACATCGTCGACGCGATCACCGAGGTAGCGGGGAGGGAGGCATGAAACCCTTCACCTACGAGCGCGCACATTCACCGGCCGAGGCTGCGACCGCCGCTGCACGGACCGAGGGTGCCAAATTCATCGCCGGCGGCACCAACCTGCTCGACCTGATGAAGCTCCAGATCGAGACGCCGACCCATCTGATCGACGTGAACGGTCTGGCGCTCGACCAGATCGAGCCGACGCCCGAGGGGGGCTTGCGCATCGGTGCCTTGGTGCGCAACACCGATCTCGCCGCCGACGAGCGCGTGCGGCGCGACTACGGCCTGCTCTCGCGGGCACTGCTCGCGGGTGCCTCCGGCCAGCTGCGCAACAAGGCCACGACCGCGGGCAACCTGCTCCAGCGCACGCGCTGCCCGTATTTCTACGACACCAACCAGCCCTGCAACAAACGCGAGCCCGGCAGCGGGTGCGCCGCCATGGGCGGGTTCAGCCGCCAGCTCGCGGTCGTGGGCGGCAGCGATGCCTGTATCGCTACGCACCCCAGCGACATGGCCGTGGCGCTGCGCGCGCTCGACGCAGTGGTAGAGACGGTGCAGCCGGACGCAACCACGCGCAACATCCCCATGGCCGAGTTCCATCGGCTGCCGGGCGATACGCCGCACATCGAGACGGTGCTGCTGCCGGGCGAGCTGATCACGGCGGTCACGCTGCCGGCGCCGGTGGGCGGCAAGCAGATCTACCGCAAGGTCCGCGACCGGGCTTCCTACGCGTTCGCGTTGGTCTCGGTAGGTGCGATCGTGCAGCCGGACGGGACGGGCCGCGTGGCCTTGGGTGGCGTGGCGCACAAGCCATGGCGCGTCGAGGCAGCCGAGGCCCAGCTGCCGCAGGGTGCCAAGGCCGTGACGGCGCAGCTGCTCGCCGGCGCCACGCCCACGGACCAGAACAGATTCAAGGTCACGCTGGTCGAGCGCACGCTCGGCGCGGTGCTGGCCGAAGCGAGGGCATGAGACATGAAATTCGATACCCCCGCCACCGACAACCCGATCGACCAGCTGAAGGTGATCGGCAAGCCCACCGACCGGATCGACGGCCCGCTCAAGACCACCGGCACCGCAGCTTATGCCTATGAGCGGCACGATGTCGTGCCGAACCAGGCCTATGGCTATGTGGTCGGCGCGGGCATCGCCAAGGGGCGGATCACCGCCATGGACCTGGCCGCAGCCAAAGCTGCGCCGGGCGTGCTCGCCATCGTCACCGCGGCCAATGCCGGCAAGCTCGGCCAGGGCCGGCTCAACACGGCCAAGCTCCTCGGCGGTCCCGAGATCGAGCATTACCACCAGGCGATCGCGGTCGTGGTCGCCGAGACGTTCGAGGAGGCGCGGGCTGCCGCCCAGCTGGTCCGGGTCGACACGGTCGGCGCCGATGGCGCGTTCGAGCTGGCGACCGTCCTGGAATCCGCCGGCAAGCCGGAAGAAGACAAGCCCGACAGTGCGGTGGGTGACTTCGCCGGTGCCTTCGCCTCGGCACCGATCCGGCTCAATGCGACCTACACCACGCCCGACCATGCGCATGCGATGATGGAGCCGCACGCCTCGATCGCCGCCTGGAGCGGGGACGAGCTCCTGCTCTGGACCTCCAACCAGATGATCGCCTGGACCACGGCCGATCTCGCCAAGACGCTCGGCATGCCCAAGGACAAGGTGCGCCTGATGTCGCCGTTCGTCGGTGGCGGCTTCGGCGGCAAGCTGTTCCTGCGCTCGGATGCGCTGCTCGCGGCCTTGGGTGCGCGTGCCGCCAGACGCCCGGTGAAGGTGGCGCTGACGCGGCCCATGATGTTCAACAACACCACCCACCGGCCGGCGACGATCCAGCGCATCCGCATCGGGGCTACCAGCGACGGCACGATCACCGCGATCGGCCACGAGAGCTGGTCCGGCGATCTGCCCGGCGGCAAGCCCGAGACCGCGGTCCTGCAGACGCGCCTGCTCTACGCCGGCGCCAATCGCCTGACGACCACCAGGCTTGCCGTGCTCGATCTGCCCGAAGGCAATGCGATGCGGGCCCCCGGCGAGGCGCCGGGCCTGATGGCGCTGGAGATCGCCATCGACGAGATGGCCGAGAAGCTCGGGCTGGACCCGATCGAGTTCCGCATCCGCAACGACACGCAGGTCGATCCCGAGCAGCCGGAGCGGCCGTTCTCGCAGCGCAATCTCGTCGCGTGCCTGCGCATCGGCGCCGATCGCTTCGGCTGGGGCGAGCGCAGCATCGCCCCCGGTAAGGCGCGCGACGGGCGCTGGCTGGTCGGCACCGGCGTCGCCGCCGCGTTCCGCAACAACATGGTCATGAAGTCGGCGGCCCGCGTCCGGCTCGACGGCCAGGGCGTGGTGTCGGTCGAGACCGACATGACCGATATCGGTACCGGCACCTACACGATCATCGCCCAGACCGCGGCCGAGATGATGGGCGTGCCGCTCGACAAGGTCGTCGTGCGCCTGGGCGATTCGAGCTACCCGGTCTCGGCCGGCTCGGGCGGGCAGTGGGGGGCTAACAGCTCGACCGCCGGCGTCTATGCCGCCTGCGTCAAGCTGCGCGAGGCGGTAGCGCAGAAGCTGGGCTTCAACTCCGCCGACGTCGCGTTTGCGGATGGCCAGGTCCGCTCAGGCAATCGCAGCGCGCCGCTGGCCGCGGCCGCGGGCGACGGCGGCCTCGTCGCCGAGGACGCCATGGAGTATGGCGACCTCGACAAGCGCTACCAGCAATCGACGTTCGGCGCACATTTCGTCGAGGTCGGCGTCGATGCCGCCACCGCCGAGATCCGCCTGCGCCGCATGCTCGCGGTCTGCGCCGCCGGGCGCATCCTCAACCCGAAATCGGCGCGCAGCCAGGTCATCGGCGCCATGACGATGGGTGCTGGTGCCGCGCTGATGGAGGAGCTGGTGGTCGACAAGCGCCGCGGCTTCTTCGTCAACCACGATCTCGCCGGCTACGAGGTGCCGGTCCACGCCGACATCCCGCACCAGGAGGTGATCTTCCTCGACGAGACCGATCCGATCTCCTCGCCGATGAAGGCCAAGGGCGTGGGCGAACTCGGCATCTGCGGCGTCGGTGCCGCGGTGGCGAACGCCATCTACAACGCCACCGGTGTACGCGTGCGCGACTACCCGATCACGCTCGACAAGCTGCTTGACCGGCTGCCGGCGGCATAGAGACCGGACGAGGATTATGCCGATGTCCGGCATTCATGAGCTGCACTCATAAGCGCATGCGCATCTCGCAGGCTAATGGTCACCGGGCACGCCTCCCACCTGTGATCTAGCCGCGGGCCAAGTCGCTGGCCCAGCAGCCGCCGACGCCGGCCGGATGCGGCGATCGGCGTCAGCGGCCGGGGAGACGTGAGATGCGCAGTGTGATCGTCGTCATCGGCGCTGGATCGATCGGCCAGGCGATCGCGCGCCGGGTCGGTGCGGGCAAGCACCTCCTGTTGGCGGATCTGCGGCAGGAGAACGCCGCTGCGGGGAGAGTCACCGCCGCCTACAGGCACGGTGAGCTCGCGCCGAAGTAATCCTGCAAAGGTCAGCAGTCATGATCGAGAACATCCAAGGCAAGGTCGTCATCATCACCGGCGCCAGCAGCGGGCTCGGCGAGGCGACCGCACGCCCTGGCCGATGGGCTGGGTCATCGCGGTGGCCGGCCTCGGCAGCGCCGCCTGCGCGTGGCTGCTCGTGCCCATGCCTGCGCACCGGAACAGTTGAGACAAGCGAAGAGCAAAGGAGTGCCATGATGGACATCAAGCGCATCGGCTCGCAGCCATCCGGCAAGGGGCCGGCCGAATATTTCACCGGCACGGTCCGCATCGATTCCCGTTTCCAGCGGGACGACCCGGCGCGGGTCGGCGGGGCGATCGTCACCTTCGAGCCCGGCGCCCGCACCGCCTGGCATACCCATCCGCTCGGCCAGACGCTGCTCGTCACGGCCGGCTGCGGCCTGGCCCAGCGCGCAGGCGGCCCAATCGAGGTAATTCGGCCGGGCGACATCGTCTGGTTCGCCCCCGGCGAGAAGCATTGGCACGGCGCTACGCCGACCACCGCCATGACCCACATCGCCATCGCGGAATCGCTGGATGGCAAGGCCGTCAACTGGCTGGAGACGGTCAGCGACGAGCAATACCAGGCCCGCCAGGAGCAACATTGATGCAAAAGCGCCAACTCGGCACCAGCGGCCTGGAAGTCTCTGCCATTGGCCTGAGCTGCATGGGCCTGAGCTTCGGCTACGGCCCGGCCGTCGCCCGGGAGGACGGCATCGCGCTGATCCGGGCGGCGGTCGAGCAGGGGGTCACCTTCTTCGACACCGCCGAGATCTACGGGCCCTTCACCAACGAGGATCTGGTCAGCGAGGCCCTGGCCCCGTTCCGCGACCAGGTGGCGATCGCCACCAAGTTCGGCTTCGCGATCGATCCGAGCGACGGCTCGCAACGGGGACTGAACAGCCGGCCGGCGCACATCAAGCAGGTCGCCGAGGCCTCGCTCAAGCGGCTGCGGACCGACGTCATCGATCTCTTCTACCAGCACCGCGTCGACCTGGAGGTGCCGATCGAGGACGTGGCCGGTGCCGTCAAGGAGCTGATCCAGGCCGGCAAGGTCCGGCATTTCGGCCTGTCCGAGGCCGGTGCGCCGACGATCCGGCGCGCGCACGCGGTGCAGCCAGTCACGGCGCTGCAGAGCGAGTACTCGCTGTGGTGGCGGGAGCCCGAGGCGGAGCTGCTGCCGACGCTCGAGGAACTGGGCATCGGCTTCGTCCCGTTCAGCCCGCTGGGCAAAGGCTTCCTCACCGGCGCGATCAGCGAGGCCACGACGTTCGACAAGACCGACTTCCGCAACATCGTGCCGCGCTTCACGCCGGAGGCGAGGACAGCGAACCAAGCCCTGGTCGACCGGCTCGCCGAGATCGCGGGGCGGAAGAAGGTGACGCCAGCACAGATCGCGCTCGCCTGGCTGCTGGCGCAGAAGCCCTGGATCGTGCCGATCCCCGGCACCACGAAGCGGCATCGGCTCGAGGAAAACCTCGGTGCCGCGGCCGTCGAGCTGACGCCCGACGATCTCGAGGAAATCGCCGGTGCCGTGGCTGGCATCACGGTGCAGGGGGATCGCTATCCCGCGCACCTCGCGGCACGGGTCGGTCGCTGACCCGCGAGGCGTTGCCTGCAAGATCACAGCAGGCTGGCGCCGACTGATCCAGATCAAGATCGCCCAACCCGACGCATGGTAACAATGGTGGGCTTGGCGCCGTTCAGCGATGTCGCTGCGGCAGCACCTGGAGCACAAGCCATGTCTGCCATCGCCCCATCGGCCGCTATAGAGCCAGCGCGCGTCGCGCTCGAAGGCGGTCTGCACCGTATCCTCATGGCGACGGACCTGACCGCCTATGCCGACCGGGCTTTCGATCGTGCGGTGCTGCTGGCCGAGGCGCACGGCGCCGCGCTTTGTCTGCTACATGCGGTCGACGCAAGCATGCTGCCGGCGAGCTACGTCAGCCAGAACCTGCGCGCAGCCCAGGCCACCCTGGAGCACGAGATTGAGGACAGCGGCATCGGCCGGAAACTGGAGGTGTCGGTCAAGGTCGCAAGCGGCGAGACGGATCGGCTGGTAATCGACGAAGCGCGGGCGATGCAGGCCGATCTGATCATCATGGGCCTGTCGCAGGATACCACGCTGACCAGCATCGTGCGTGGCACGGCCGTCGACAAGGTCGTGCGCGGGGCGCCGTGCCCGGTCCTGGTGGCCAAGACGCGCGCTCGGCGGGCCTACGCCAGCATCGCCGTGGCGTTCGATCCGGCCGAGGGGTCACGTCGGGCGTTGGACTTGGCCCTGCGCCTGTTTCCATCCACCCGCCTCAGCGTCATCCATGTCGACGAGGCGGCCCCCGCGGAGCGGACCGCGGACGTTGCCCTCGACGCGGCAGAACTCGAAAGCCGGCGTCAGATCACGGATCTGGTCGCCGCCGCGTGCACGGCCGC
>JBATRI010000210.1:0-2437 GCA_049292515.1 Geminicoccaceae bacterium | reverse complement strand
TGCCCAGATAATGGTCGATCCGGTAGGTCTGCTCCTCGGCGAATACCTCGCCCACCGCGTCGTTGATCGCCTGCGCCGAGGCGAGATCGCGCCCGAGCGGCTTCTCCAGCACGACCCGCGTCAGCGGCGTCACCAGATCGGCCGCGGCCAGGTTGCGGCAGATCGGCCCGAACAGGTCCGGGGACGTGGCCAGGTAGCAGACCCGAACCCGGCCCGGCGCTTGTTCCAGCTTGCCGGCCAGCTCTCGCCAGCCCTCGCTGCCTGTGGCATCGATGTGAACGTAGTCGAGTCGTGTCAGGTAGCGCTGCAGGACCTGCGGGTCGAGTTCGTCGCCGACGAACGTCGCCAGCGCACCCTCGACCTGAGCCAGATAGGCTTCCCGCGTCAGCTCGGAGCGAGCGGCCCCGATGATGCGGGTCTCGAGCCCGAGCTGCCCGTCGCTGTCGCGGTGGTAGAGGCCCGGCAGCAGCTTGCGCATGGCAAGATCGCCGGTACCGCCGAAGACGACCAGATCGAACGGCCCCACCGCGATGAATTGCGCCATCATCGGCTATCCTCAACAGATGCAAGGGGAAAATGGATCTCTGCGACCTCGGTGCGGCGCACGCCCAGCGCCTGCGCCAAGAGCTTCAGCCGGTCGCCGACGACCTCGCTGTCCGGGACCCGCGCTGCGTGGCCGACCTCGAGCCGAACCTGGTCGACCCCGATCCGCAGCCGCGCGTCGTCCAGGATCTCCGGCACGCCGCCCGATAGCCGGAAGCCCAGGAGGATGGCCCGGCCCAGGATTTGGGCGCGACGGCGGCCGCTCGCGGGCAAGAGCCCAATCGCGGGCTCGAGCCAGCGGTCGTCGGGCTTGCCGACATAGCGGGCATGGATCGTCGCTGCGATGAACACGCGCTCGACATGGTCAATGCCGATGAACGGGAACTGCAGCAGGCGGCGGAAGCTCTCCTCGGCGCGGACGTCCGGGTGGTCGCGCCAGGCGAGGTCGGAGAGGGCGCAAACGGCAACCCGCAGCCTGGTGTCGGCGGCGGTCTCGCCAGGGAACAGGCTGTCGGTCCAGCGCACCAGCGCCGGCGCAAAACGCGGCACACGCGCCGTCGGCAAGCCCGCCAGTTGCGCGCCCTCGACCAGCGGATCGAGATAGCGTTCCGCCTCGGAGAGCTGCGCGTAGAGCCAACCCTCACGCAGGCCCAGGGCCGAGAACACCACCCGTTCCGGCACCAGCCGCTTCAGCACCCGGTCCAGGACCAGGGCCGCCGCCGGCAGGGTGCGCGCGCGCCGCGACGACACGCCCGGCAGGGCTGCAATCTTCGCTGGAGGCAGTTGCCAGACCTTCTTGGCGAAGGCACGCGCCGTCTTGGTGTCAAGTGTGTAGCCGTGCACCACCTGCACCGGTGCCCCGGCCGCCGCCATCTGCGCCTTGGCGAACGACCGCCAGCCACCGCCCACGGCATAGAACACGGGCTCGGTCAGCGCCGGCGGCAGGCCCCGCTGCAGCTGCGCATCGACCTCGCGCTTGGCGACTGCAGCACCCTGCGCCAGCAGCGCCTCGACCGGCAGGGCGCCCAGCGGCAGGCTGACCCAGCGCTCGCCCACTCGGTCGTCCAGTGCCTCGGCCACCTCGAGGCTGCCGCCGCCCATGTCGCCAACCAGCCCCAGTGGCCGAAAGAAGCCCGAGATCACGCCAAGGGTAGCGAACCGCGCCTCCTCCTCGCCGCTGAGGATTCGGACGGCGACGCCGGCCTCGGATGCCATCGCTGCCACCAGATCCGCCCCGTTCGACGCCCGGCGGATGGCTTCGGTGGCGGTGGCGTCGAGCCGGGCCACCCCCATGGCCTCGGCGATGGCGCGAAACCGTCGCACCGCCTCGACCGTGCGCCGGAAGCCGTCGGCGGCGATCGCACCGGTCTGGGCCAGGCCGTCGCCGAGCCGGCATAGCGATTTCTCGTTGAAGCGCGGCAAGAGGGCGCGGCCAAGCTCGTCATAGACCACGAGCCGGACCGAGTTGGAGCCGATGTCGATCATGCCGTACGGCTGTCGATCGACCCACGTCGCCCGCTCGACGTTGAGTTCCGGCGGACACGCTGCCAGCGGCGTCATGCCACGTGCGCTGCGTGGGCCCAGGCTACTTCTCATGTGATTACCGTGGGCCGCTCGCGGCCGGTACGCTCGGTGATCTCGGCGAGGTCGCCGGCGATCTCGATCAGGTCGGTCAGGGCCGCCTGCGTGTCCTGCCCATGCTTGGCGGGATCGGCCTCGAAGCGCTCGATATAGACCCGCAAGGTGGCCCCGGCGGTGCCGGTGCCTGACAGGCGGTAGACGATCCGCGAGCCGTCCTTGAACAGGATGCGCACACCCTGGGCGGCGCTGACCGAGCCGTCGACCGGGTCGGTGTAGGCGAAGTCGTCGGCGGCCGCGACCTCGAAGGCGCCCA
>JBATRI010000209.1:0-7608 GCA_049292515.1 Geminicoccaceae bacterium | reverse complement strand
GGCATCGAGCCGCGCCACCCCCATGGCCTCGGCGATGGCGCGGAACCGCCGCACCGCCTCCACCGTCCGGCGGAACCCGTCCGGCGCGATGGCCCCTGTCTGCGCCAGCCCGTCGCCCAGCCGGCACAGGGACTTCTCGTTGAAGCGCGGCAGCGGCGCGCGGCCGAGCTCGTCGTAGACGACGATGCGGACCGAGTTCGAGCCGATGTCGATGACCGCATAGGGCCGCCGATCGGTGCGCGTCGCCCGCTCGGGGTGCAGCTCCAGGCTTCGCGGGGCGCCCCCGCCCTCCGCGCGTCGGCTGGTCATGCGTCGCCTCCCTGCTCGTCCCGGCTCATCCCGCCGGTGATCACGCTACACGGCCAGCACGATGGCCGACAGCTGCAGCCCGAAGCGGGCCTCGCCCCGCTGCGTCGCCCGCCGGTAGCTGAAGAACGCCGTCTCCTCGGCACAGGTGTCGCGGTCCAGCCCCTGGCAGCGCCCGACACCGGCCCGGCGCAGGCGCAGGGCCACGTAGCCCGGCAGATCGAACCGTGCCTGCCCCGTCCCCTGGGCGAAGAACCCGGCACTGTCCTGGTCCGTGGCCGCGAACCGGGCCACGAACTCCGGCCCCACCTCGTACGACGCCGGCCCGATGCACGGCCCGACGGCGGCCACGATCCGCCCCGGCACCGCCCCCAGGCCGGTCATCGCCGCCACCACCGATTCCACCACCCCGGCCAGCGCGCCCTTCCACCCAGCATGGGCGGCGCCGGCCACGCCGGCCACCGGATCGGCCAGCAGCACCGGGGCGCAATCGGCCGTGAGCACCCCCAGCAGCAGGCCCGGCCGGTCGGTGACCAGCGCATCGGCCTCGGGAGCGTCAGCCAGGTCCCACGGCGCCGTCACCGCCACGGTGGTGACCCCATGCACCTGCCGCGCGGTCACCAGCCGCCCGGGCTCGACCGCCAGCGCCGCCGCGGCGCGGGCACGGTTGCGATCGACCCGCTCCGGCTCGTCGCCGTTGCGCTGGCTCATGTTGAGCGACGCCCAGACCCCCTCGCTGGCGCCGCCGCGGCGGGTGAAGAATCCGTGCCGCACGCCCGGCAGGGTCGCCAGCTCGGTCGCCTGCAGCATCACGGGCGCTTCTCCTCCGGCGCGAAGCCCGGCGGCAGCGGCGCACCGGCTGCGGTCAGGGCCATGACCTTGAACAGCTCACCCATGGCCTCGGTGCCGATAAGCCGCGCACAGCCGCTCACCAGCCCTTCCCGCTGCGCCGGGGCAGCCCGCTCGAGCAGCCGTTGCAGGCGCTGCTGGATACCCAGCCGGCCGAGATAGGATCCCTGGCTCACCGGCCCGTACACCTCCGCTCCGGCCGCCTGCGCCCGCACCCCGATCGCCCGAAAGTCGACATGGGCTGACAGATCGGTCTCGCCGGGCTCGACCAGCGGGTCCACCTTGAGATGCCGGCGCACTGCCTGGAACGTGTCCCCAGTCATGGCCGGCGCCTCGCTGCCGTAATCGATCAGGAGCGCCATCCCACCCTGCTGCACCAGCCGTAGGGCGATGCCCTCGGCCAGCGCCTCGCGTGCCGGCCCGAGCTCGAGCAGCGTGCCGTCGGGCAGATCGGGCACCCCGCCGACCGCGGCCGGGAACGGCGTCGAGCGCGTCGCCGCCACGAAGCCCAGGCCGCCGTCGGCACCGACCCCGATCAGCCGCTCGTACCAGCGGTCGCCGCGGCGATGGAACTGCCGGATCGGCAGCGCGTCCAGGAACTCGTTGGCGACCAGCAGCAGCGGCCGGTCCTGCGGCAGGCCGGCCAGCTCGTCATGCCAGCGGACCGGCAGGCCGGCCAGGGCCGTGACCTGCCGCTCGCGCAGCGCCGGGCTGGTCTCGACCAGATGGATCGATGCGGCCGCCTGGAATTCAGGCACCACCCGTGCCGCCCGCCAAGCGTCCGCGAGCAACGTGCCGCGCCCGGGCCCCAGCTCCACCAGCGCCACCGGGCCAGGCCTGCCGAGGTCGAGCCAGTGCTGGACCAGCGCCAGCCCGATCAGCTCGCCAAACAGCTGGCTCACCTCGGGCGCGGTGACGAAGTCGCCGGCCCGGCCCAGCGGATCGCGTCGCGGGTAGTAGCCGCCCGTGGGCTCGGCCAGTGCCAGCGCCATGTAGCGGGCGACCGAGATCGGGCCGTGATCGAGGATGAGACTCCGCAGCCGGTCCTCGAGCAGGCTCACCCCACTGCCTCGACCCGCCGCCGTCCCCGCACCACCAGTGCCACGCCGAAGGCCAGCATCGGCAGCGACAGCAGCTGGCCCATGGTGAGCCCGCCGGCGAGGAAGCCCAGCTGCGCGTCCGGCTGGCGGAAGAGCTCAACCGTGATCCGCGCCAGGCTGTAGCCCATCAGGAAGACGCCGCTCAGCGTGCCCCGCGCTTCCGGCCGGTAGGGGCGGGAGGCGAGCCAGAGCATGACCACGAACAGGACCAGCCCCTCGAGCCCGGCCTCGTAGAGCTGGCTCGGATGGCGCGGATCGGGTCCGGCATTGGGGAAGACCATGGCCCAGGGCACGTCCGTCGCCCGGCCCCATAGCTCGCCGTTGATGAAGTTGGCGAGGCGGCCGAAGAACAGCCCGATGGGCGTCGCCACGGCCAGGGCGTCGGTCAGCTCGAAGAAGGCGAGCCCGCGCCGCCGCGCGAACAGCAGGGTCGCCGCCAGTACCCCCAGCAGGCCACCGTGGAACGACATGCCGCCGTGCCAGACGGCCAGGATGTCCAGCGGGTGGGTCAGGTAGTAGCCGGTCTGGTAGAACAGCACGTAGCCCAGCCGGCCGCCGAGGATGACGCCCAGCGTGACATAGAACAGCAGGTCGTCGATCGCCTCCGGCGTCACCTCCCAGCCGGGACGCTGCACGAGGCGGCGCACCAGGCGCCAGCCCAGCATGATGCCGACGATGTAGGCCAGCGCGTACCAGCGGATCGCGAACGGGCCGATTGCGATCAGCACCGGGTCGATCATCGGGAAGGGGATGGCGAAGAACGGCACGCGGAAGCACCTCGCAAAGCCGGAACGGCGCGAACGTGGACGGTCATAGGCGCGGCTCCGAGCCTGGGCAACCCTGCGCCCGGTTGCGCGCGCTGCCCAACCGACCCATATGCTGCGCTTGTTGACCGACGCCGCTCGCGAGGAGATTGGCATGCAGACCAGCAACCGCCTGTTCGACGACTTGGCCCGCGTCGCGAGCGGGGCCTTCAATACCCTGAGCGGCCTGCGGGAAGAGATCGAGACCAGGGTGCGCGAGCGCGTCGAGCGGATGGCCGCCGATCTCGACCTTGTGAGCCGCGAGGAGTTCGATGCGGTCCGTGCCATGGCCGCCAAGGCGCGGGCCAGGCAGGAGCTGCTCGAGGCCAGGCTGGCCGGCCTTGAGGCCGAGCTCGCAGCTTTGAAGGCGGCAAAGCCCGCAGCCCGACGGGCACGTACGGCGCCGGCGGCAGTGGAAGACGCAGGTGAGCCCGACCCCGCCTAAAACGCCTCACGGTTGATCCCCCACTTGTAAAGCCTGGTTGCTTTTGGCAGGTTTCGAGCGCAAGGCCGAAGCCGAGTTGGATGGCCTGCGGATCGCCAGGGGACCACCAAAGGCTCGGGCCGCGAGCCCGGGCCTGCCACTCGCAAGGAGTGCCCACGCGTGTCCTCGTTGCACCCCGATATCCACGACGACGAAACCGCCGCCAATCCACTGGATCTGGTCGAGAAGCTGGCCGTGGCCAACGACTGGCCGTTCCACCGCCAGACCGACGAGGAGCTGGCGGCGGAGATTGCCGGCCAGTGGTGCCAGTACAAGCTCTGGTTCGCCTGGCATCCCGAGCTGGGCGTCATGCACCTGTCCTGCGCCCTCGACATGAAGGTGCCGGTCAAGAAGCGCACCCCGGTCTACGCGCTCCTGGCCATGGCCAACGAGAAGCTCTGGCTCGGCCATTTCGACCTGTGGGCCGACGAGGGCCTGCCCGTGTTCCGCCACGCCGTGCTGTTCCGCGAGGGGATCGGCGCCAATGCCGAGCTGATCGAGGATCTGGTCGACATCGCCGTGTCGGAGTGCGAGCGCTTTTACCCCGCGTTCCAGTTCGTGATCTGGGGCGGCAAGGACCCGGCGGAGGCGATCACCGCGGCACTGCTTGAGACCGAAGGCGAAGCGTGATGCCGGACGCGGCGCGGCCCTTGCTGCTGGTCGGCGGCGGCAAGATGGGCGAGGCGCTACTCGCCGGCTGGTTGCATCAGGGTCTGCCACCCGAAGCGGTCAACATCGTCGAGCCCGACGCCGGTAGGCGCCGGCATCTCGAGCAGCTGCACGGGATCCGGACGGTGCCGCAGGCCGCGGAGCTGCCGGATGGGTTCGCCCCCGGCACCGTGCTGCTGGCGGTGAAACCGCAAATGATGGACGCGGTGCTGCCGGAACTGGTGCGCTTGGTCGCGCCCGATACGCTGGTGCTGTCGATCGCGGCCGGCAGGTCGATCGCCGGCTTCGAGGAGGCGTTCGGAGCCGAGCGCGGCGTGGTGCGGGCGATGCCGAACACGCCCGCCGCGGTGGGCCGCGGTGTCACGGCGCTGTGCGCCAATGCGAGCGCATCGGCCGAGCAGCGGGCACTGGCCGAGCAGCTCATGGCGGCCGTCGGCCGGGTGCACTGGATTGACGACGAGGACCTCATGCATGCGGTGACCGCTGTTTCCGGCAGCGGTCCGGCCTATGTCTTCCATATGATCGAGGCGCTGGCGGCAGCAGGTGCGCGGGCTGGCCTGCCGGAGCAACTGGCCATGGAGCTTGCCCGCGGCACCGTGGTCGGCGCCGGCGAGCTGGCCTACCAGTCGCCCGACAGTGCGGCACAGCTGCGCATCAACGTCACCAGCCCCGGCGGCACCACCGCCGCCGCTCTGCAGGTTCTGACCGCGGACGACGGGATCGGCCCCGTGCTGGAGCGGGCGGTGGCAGCGGCAGCGCAGCGGTCGCGCGAGCTGGCCTGAGCTGAGGGGTCGACGGCCGATCGGCTCATGGAGCCCGAAAGGAAGAGATCATGGCGAAGAAGACCCCGGAGCCCGACATTATCGCCCTCGCCTTCCAGCTCGTGGCAGAGCGCGGTTGGCGGGATCTAAGCCTCACCGAGCTTGCCCGGCGCGCCGACGTCCCGCTGGCGCGGGTCTATGCCGAGCTGCCGGACCGGGGGGCGCTGGTCCGGGTATTGGGGCGTCGGGTCGACGCGCAGATGCTGGCGCTCCAGATACAGGAACTCGAGGGCATGACACCGCGCGAGCGGGTCTTCGAGCTGGTGATGCGGCGCTTCGATGCGATGGCACCCTACAAGGACGGTCTGCGGGCCATTGCACGGCAGGCGGGGAGCGATCCGGCCCTGCTCGCCACGAGCCTTTGCAATATCGGTCGGCTCAGCCGCTGGCTGCTCGATGTGGCGGAGACGGCTGATCCATGGCCGGTCGCTGGCGTGGCGCGCCGCGTCCTGGCGGCCATCTACGTCCGCACCTTCCAGGTCTGGCTCGACGACGACACGCCGGACATGGCCAGAACTCTTGCCGAGCTCGATCTGCGCCTGCAGCAGGCGGAGAGCGTGGCGCGCTGGACGACCGGATTCAGCCGCCGCCGGGCCGATGACGGTGCGGCCGTCACCGCGTGATCGGATGATCCGCAGATGGCTCGATCAATATAACGATTTTAAGCTAGATTCCCATTCTCATACAACTTAGGGTTTGGTCTTCATAATCCTGACACGGGGGCATGGATGACCGAGCTCGCAGCGGGCGGCTCGTCGGCTGAGCGGCCGACCGGCTACATCAACGGCAAGGGTACACTCGATCCCAGGCTGCGCCGCCGGGCGACGGGGTCCCACACCAGGGCGAGCGACCGGGTGCCGACACCGGCCACCGACGTCTCCCCAATGGCGCCGGCAGCACAGCTCGGGACGTGGCAGCTGGCCCATTACCGGTGCGCGCTCGAGACGGCCGGCCACCTGCAGGACATCTGGCGCGACGGGGTGAGCGCGCTGGCGCGTGAGGGCATCGCTCAACTGCAGGAAGCAGGCGAGCAGGCCATGGCCGTTGGGCAGGCCATGGCCGACGCGGCACCCGAACAGCGCACCGATCTGGCCTGGGACTATATGCGGTCGACGCTGGAACGGATGCTGGCGAATTCGGCCACGGTCCTCGACCTGCTGGTTCGACCAACCCACCAGGCGCTGGACCTCCTGGCGGCTTCCTCCGAGGCCTCCGGCACACCGGCCGCCACCAAGCGGGCTGCTTGACGCCGGCACCCGTCGCCGCCTAAGCGGGCGCGCGGGGCGGCGCCGGGTCACCCGCGAGCCTCGGGCGGCCGGATGACGATCTCCATCGACGATTTTCTGCGGGTCGACATTCGCGTGGGCACCATCGTCGAGGCGGTGCCCAACGAGGCCGCGCGCAAGCCATCCTATCGGCTGCTGGTCGATTTCGGGCCGGAGATCGGCCGCAAGCGGAGCTCGGCCCAGCTGGTCGCAAACTATCGGGCCGAGGATCTGCTCGGTCGGCAGGTGGCAGCGGTGGTCAACTTCCCACCCCGCCAGATCGCCAAGACCGTGTCGGAAGTGCTGGTGCTAGGCTTTCCCGACGCCGACGGTGAGGTCGTCCTGGTGGCCGTCGAACGGCCGGTGCCGAACGGCGGCCGGCTCTACTGAGCCAGGGGCACAGCGGTCGCTGCACCAGCCTAGCCGAACTGCTGGCCGGGGCGGCGACGTTAACCATTTCTAGCGTATTCTTTGATAGCTGTGCCCACCCGGCCTGCAAGGTGGAGCCTTTCCCATGGCGCTTTCGATCGCGACCAACACGTCGGCGGCTACGGCACATCGCTACCTGAAGACCAACGACATGGAGGCCTCGCGCTCGCTGGCCAAGCTGTCCTCGGGCTCCCGCATCGTGCGCGCCTCCGACGACGCCGCGTCGCTGGCGGTCGGCACCAAGCTCAAGGCGGACGTGAACGCGCTGCGTCAGGCGCAGGTCAACGCCAGCCACGGTGCCAGCGTCCTGCAGGTGGCCGATGGCGCGCTGCAGCAGGTCTCGGACATCCTGACCCGGATGAAGGCGCTGGCGACTCAGGCCGTGTCCGGCTCGATCAGCGACACCGAGCGCAGCTATCTCGACAGCGAGTTCACCCAGCTCGAAGCACAGCTGGACGATATCGCCACGCAGACCAAGTTCAATAGCGACCCGCTGCTGGACGGCACCTACACGTCCGATTTCGCGGTCGGCACGGACGCCACCAACGACGTGATCACCGTGGCGATCGGGCTCGACGTGACCGCCGCCACGCTGGTCACCGCCAACTCGGTGGACACGCTCGCCAACGCGCAGGCCGCCGCCCTCGATATCGACACGGCGATCGACAGCCTGCTGTCGACCCGCTCGACGCTGGGCGCGCAGATGTCGCGCTTCGACTTCGTCAGCGCCAACCTCGCGACCTCGGTCGAGAACGTCGACGCCGCCCGCTCGACCCTCATGGACGTCGACGTCGCCGCCGAGATGGCCAACTACTCCTCCAGGCAGGTCGTCATGCAGGCCAGCGTCGCCATGCTCGCCCAGGCCAACCAGATGCCGCAGGC
>JBATRI010000208.1:0-3216 GCA_049292515.1 Geminicoccaceae bacterium | reverse complement strand
GGCGGGACGAGGGCGATCTCGCCCGCGCCTGGCTCGCCTGGGGCGGCTACGCCTATGGCCGCGGCGTCGACGGAAGGGCCGCCGGCGACGAGCTGGCGCAGCTTCTGCGCGGCGTCGAGTTGGTGCTGCACAACCAGGACAATCGCGAGCACGACCTGCTCGACAGCGACGACTACTACCAGTTCGAGGGCGGCCTCGCCGCCACGGTGCGTCATCTGTCCGGCCGCCAGCCGGAGATCTACCACAACGACCATTCGCGGCCGGAATTCCCGCGTGTGCGCACGCTGAAGGAGGAGCTCGGCCGGATCGTCCGCGGGCGGGCGGCCAACCCCAAATGGATCAGGGGCGTGATGCGCCACGGCTACAAAGGGGCGTTCGAGATCGCGGCCACGGTGGACTACCTGTTCGCGTTCGCCGCCACCTCCGGCGAGGTCGAGCACCATCATTTCGATGCGCTGTTCGATGCCTATGTCGGCGACGAGACGGTGCGCGGCTTCATCGCCGAGCACAATCCGGCCGCCTTGCGCGAAATCGCGCAGCGGTTCGACGAGGCGATCCGGCGCGGCCTCTGGCAGCCGCGCCGCAACAGCGTGCCGGCCGTGCTCGACGAGCTCAAGCTCGCCGGCTGAGCGATTTCATGTGGGAGGGCTGAGGATGACGGTGGAAATCCAGGACGACGCGGAGGCGCACCGGGCCAAGATGGCGCGCATCAAGGCCGCCAAGGACCGGCTCTATGCCGGCAAGACCAAGGAAAAAGGTCTCATCATCGTCCATACCGGCACCGGCAAGGGCAAGAGCACCGCGGCCTGGGGCCTGGCCATGCGCTGCCTCGGCCACGGGCTCAAGCTGGGCGTGGTCCAGTTCGTCAAGGGCCGCAGCGTGCCGGGCGAGCGCAAGTTCCTGGAGCGGTTCCCGGAGCTCGTGACCATCAAGGTGATGGGCGAGGGCTTTACCTGGGAGACGCAGGACCGGGCCCGCGACATCGCCGCGGCCGAGGCCGCGTTCGCCGAGGTCAGGCAGATGCTGCAGGATCCCGACCTGCACCTGCTGATCCTCGACGAGCTCAACATCGTGCTGCGCTACGACACGCTGCAGGTGGCCGACGTGCTGGCGGCCCTGGCGGCCAAGCGCCCCAGCCTCCATGTCGTGATCACCGGCCGCAACGCCAAGCCCGAGCTGATCGAGGCGGCCGATCTGGTGACCGAGATGAAGCTGGTGAAGCACCCGTTCCGCCAGGGCATCAAGGGCCAGCTGGGGGTCGAGTTCTAGGCTGCGGCCGGCGCTCAGCGACCCCAGAGGTTGCGGTACATCGCCGACGAGCGTGGATTGGCGTTACTCGGTGTTAGCTGATGCTGCCGCTTCTGGTTGAAGTAATTCTCGTACGCAATCGAGCTGCTGTTGCGTGAGAAGAACTCGTGCATCTTCTGGATGTAGAGCGGGTTGTCCTTGGTGCCCGGGCCGTTGCCGATCATGATGCCCCACTCGGGGCAGGCAAACTTCTTGCCGCGGCTCTTGGCGAAGGACAGCCAGGCACCGATGCCCCACGGGCCACCGTTGATGGTGGCGTTGTACATCTCGCTCCAGATCCTGTCGGTGTTGACGGCGGGCCAGCCGTCATAATAGTCGACGCTGATGATATCGACCGCGTCGTCCCCAGGATACATGGACAGTACCGAGCCCTTCTGGGAGCCTTTCTTCACGTTGCACCACTCGGTCTGTACCGACGGATTGTATCTGCGGATGATGTCGGCGACCCGCCTGAACGTGTCTTTGAATCCTTGCGGATCGCTGCCGCCGAACCAGGGGAACTTGCGGTTGGTCTCCCAGCCAATCCGCACGATGGTGTCCCGGCGCCCGGTGGCGGCGAGATTGCGCGCGAACTGCGTGTAATAGCCGTCGAACGAACCCCTCGCCGCCAGCCGCCAGTTGCCCGGATTCTTCACCGCGCTGTGGGTATCCGGCAATACGGCGAAGCCGAGCGAGATCCGCGCCGAAGTACTCCGCATGATCCCGGTCGGGACACGTACCGCTTCGCTCCAGTTCCGTCGCGGACCCCAGCAGGTGACGCAGTCGACCCTGCGGCCACGATAGCTCTCGAACGACCTGATATCCGACGAGCCGCACCCCGAGGCCCAATTCAGCCCGGAAAACGAGCCCGCTGCTTCGGCCAGCGGAATGCCTGGGCCGGCGTTCACGGCAAGCGTGGCTGCTCCGGCCCCCAAGAGAAAGTTCCGCCGAGACGGCTGAGCTACGTGATCGTCCATGTGATGGTCCCCGCACCAGTTCACCCACGATGACGCGTTATGCCGTCATCAAGAAAAGAAGGAGTACAAAGTTGAATAGAAGTAGGTAATACGTCAAAGGCAATATCAGCAACAACGTGTTTATGCTTTACAGGTCAAAATTACATGACGTCAATAATTTTTTTCATTACATTTATACCTAAAACGTCAAAGCAATAAGATAGATGATGGCATCAATATTCATTGTACGATGGGCGTGCATCATCACGCGCTGTCGGCAACTAGCCGGCAACCGCTATTGTCAACCCACATGGTTGAACTGAAAGAACGAGCACGATCGTCCGCCTTGCCGGCGGCAGCGCTCAGTCTTCTATTCGACCCCGCAGTGGCGTTTCCTGATGCCGGACCTGTCGTCAGCCTTGATGCGGCTCGGGCGGCTGTTCGCGATCCTTGTGCCGGCCGACGGCGGTCGGCGCTTGGAGGCACCCAAAACTCAACTCCTCATCTACGTGATTGGTAACGTCTCATATCTACCGACGGGTAAATTGAAACGTTATTCCCTCCGGAAAGCTGCCGCTGGCGCCTTGGGCGTGGACGAGGCTGTTGCCAGGCATCCGTCCGCCAATCACACTCGCCCCATGAGGCACGCCGGCACGGCAGAAACCGGCAAGCGGCGGGGGAGGTAAGCGCATGATGTCATTGAGGTGCGTGCTGGGCTGCGTCGTGGCGGCGGGGTGGGTGGTGACTGCCTGCCCGGCCGAAGCCCACGTCGTCGGCGAGCGGTTCGTCCTCGATAGCTGCGAGGTCGGCGGCCGCGGCAACGATATCCACTCGTTGCAGAGCCATTACGATCGTAAACGCGACGAGATGGTCGTGACCTTGCGGCTGTGTGCCAAGGCGCAGCCCAAGGCCACGTACCGCGTCTATCTCGACCACGCCGCCCCGTTCGTCGGCAGAACCGCCGCATCGGCCG
>JBATRI010000207.1:0-2646 GCA_049292515.1 Geminicoccaceae bacterium | reverse complement strand
GTCGGCGAGGACTTCCTGCACCTGACCTGGCGGTGGCTCGACTGCTGCCTGACCTTCTGACCACACGGCACCCGAACATGACCCGCATCGGCCCGGCTCTTCACCGACGCTCAGCGCAGCGCCGGATCGAGGCGCAGATAATCGCCACCCAAGGCCGCGATCTCCGCTCCTTTCAGAGGGACATCCGGCCTTGCAGAATCAAAGGCTCCGCGCGCCTCGAGGAAAGCCGCAAGCCGAGGATCGACTTGCTGGATACTCCACACCATCTCTCGCGTCCCCTCCTCATCCAAAACCTTCACCGCCTTACCATCCTTGCGCTCGATCCATGTTGCCTCGTGAAACATGAAGCTTGCTTCCGGTGCCGCTCGTCGATCCACCGCCGAGGACCAAACATAAGTGCAAAAGGATTCGCAGCGGCCCGTCGCCTTGGCCACCAGCTGAACGCCATGCCGAGCATCCACCCAAGCCGTCCAATCCCTCATCCAGCGTGCGACGACGAACCAACCGCCCTTGCTTTCCATCGAGATCACGATGGGCTCAGTTCGTGTCCAACTCGCCCAAGTCAAGAATATAGCATACATGATGCCGCTTGTGGGCCAGATATGGCGCACCGAGATTTCATTTCCATTCATCGTAACACAAGACATGCGATCGCACTTGCCATATTCAAATGTAACTATAATCATTATTGCGCATGCAATCGTCACAAGAAAGTATCTGGCATTTCGAGAAGTTCTATAACGCCGATAGCTTCTGTGAATCATGCGTCGAGTAAAATTGTCCCATCCTATCTTCATGTTAACGATCTCCATGGCAGCAGAATATACGAAATAGAAAGTTCATCTGTTCGCTCGGCGTGCATTCATCATGACACGGTTACGAAAAGTCTCGGATGAACCGAATGACCATCAGCACCTCTCTCACCATCCTGCTGAGCCTCGGCCTCATCATCGTCATCACCAATCTCTGGTCCTGGCTGTTCCATCGGCACGACCAGCCAATCGTGATCAGCTTCTTCTTCGTCGACCTGCTGCAGGTCTTTCTCGTCGAGCTGCTCGTAGGCTTTCATCTTGTCGATCTCGATCCCTGCGCCGGCTTGAGTGAGACGGAGACCGCGCGGTGCATCGCCGAGATCGATTCCTTCTTCGCCCCAATCTTTGGCGTATGGACGCTCATGGCTTTCGTCCTCGGTTGCGAGGCCCGGCGATTGACCAGATCTGTCGGGCCCGAAGACGCCACGGCGGTGCTCCTCATCTTCTACCTCCTGACCCGACTACTCATGGGTGCCTTCGATCTCTGGCTCGGCACCGATCCCCTCCCGCTCTGGCGCGCCGTTCTTCTACCTGCCGCCGGCTTTGCCCTCGGCGTCCTCGCCGTCCTCGGCTTCGAGCGCGCCTTCGCGCGTTATCTACCGCAGGCACCACAGCCATGACGAAGATCCCCGATCCATCCACCCACCGTCACGACCAGGACGAAGCTGCCGAGCTTCGCCGCGGGCTGGTGTTCTTCTGGTGGCTGGTCATGCTGCTCTTCCCGATCGTCCGGGAGGCCAACGGCGGCACGCCACCGGTGCCCTTTCTGCCCCTGCCGCTGCATGCGGCCTTCATCCTCGGCAGCACGGCACTCCTGCTCCTGGTACGCGCGCGGGCGAGCGCAGCGGCGGGGCCGCTCACGACCATCGCCCCTTTGCTCATCGGCCTCGGCCTCGGCCTCGAGCTGTTCGCCACGCTCCTCACGGTCCTTTTGCGCGTTACCTTCGACATCGTCACCGATGCGCCGTTCTATCCGACAACGTTCCTTACCGTCCATGTCGACACCTGGGCTTATGGCGTCGGCGCCGTTGCCCTCGGCCTCGTCACGCTCCTTGGACGCACCGCCTGGGATGCCGTCCATGCTGGCCAGGCGAGCGAGGCCCTGCTCGCCCTGCTCCTCGCCTATGCCATCACGCGCCTGCTGCTGAGCCTCTGCCTCGGGCTGCCGACCGAGAGCGCTCTTGCCGCCTGGAACGTCGCCGCCACCCTGCTCCTCGGCCTCGGCATCGCCTGTCTCGCCCGCCGCTTCCGGCCACGGCCGGAAGGCCTGCCGCAGGCACCGCAACCATGACGAGGATCCCCGATCCAGCATCATTCGGGAAAGTCACGCATCGACAATCTCCTATCAACGCATCTCGTCAGATAGTCCAGTCATGTTCCAACGTCAGGTCATTGCTATGGACAAGCTGGGGAGGATCTCTTTTCGGCATGCTCATTCTACTGTTGATATTTTCTGATCGAATGCCGCTTCCTGCTTCCATTGCACTGCCTTTCCCGCTCGCCCTGCATCTGATCTTGATGTCGACGCCACTCCTGCTCCTGCTGCTGTCGCGCGGAGCATGGCTCGATCGCGCGGCTCGTCACCGGACCCTGCTGACCTTCGCCATGACAGTCATCGGCATCGAGCTCTTCTGCACCCTGATCACGATCCTTTTGCGCGTTGCCTTCGACACCGTCCTGCCCATGCCGGAACTCGATTTCCTCTTCGCCCACCGGCACAACCTCATCTACGGCGCCACGCTGCTCGTGCTCCTGTACGCCTTTCTCCATGGGCTGGTCCTGCCTGGTGACCAGCCGGCCGCCGGCACGGCAAGCAGGCCCGCTATCTTGCTGC
>JBATRI010000206.1:0-8945 GCA_049292515.1 Geminicoccaceae bacterium | reverse complement strand
GTTCGAGGGCATCCAGCCGGTGGCGGGCGGCCTGTGCGTTGTGGACGGCGATCTCGCCGGCCTGTTCACGCTGCGCACGGCCGTATCAGCCCGTGGGCGCGGCCACGGCAGCGCCGTCATGCTGCGGCTGGTGGCCTGGGCGCGCTCGGCCGGTGCGCGCGAGATCTATTCGCAGGTCGAGGACGAAAATGCACCGGCCCACGCCCTGCACCGCCGGCTCGGCGGCCGGCGGGCCTATGGCTACTGGTACCGGGAAAGGGAGGGTCAGGCCGCCTGAGCCCGGGGCGCCATACCGATCTGCTCCAGCTCGTAAGGTGTGGTCTGGTACATCTCGTTGATCCAGTTGCCGAACAGCAGGTGCGCGTAGGCGCGCCAGCAGTTCCGGGGCGCCTTCTTCGGATCATCGTCGGGATAGTAGTTGATCGGCAGCGAGACGTCGTCACGGGTGGCAAGGTCGCGGCAATACTCGTCGTGCAGGGTGTAGGTGTCGTATTCGAGGTGATTGAACATGTAGACCGTGCGGTGCTCCGGCTCGTGCAGCAGGCACAGCCCCGCGGCATTGGAGGTCGCCAGCACTTCGAGCCCACCGTTCTGAGGCAAGTCGGCTGCGCGCACCTCGGTGTGGCGCGAGACCGGGACCAGGAAATAATCGTCGAATCCGCGCATCAGCGATGGCCGGCGCGAATCGTGGTGCTCGATGACGTGGTGGTTGAACACGCCGAACCGCTTCGTCGGCAGCGCGTGCTTGGGAACGCCATGGAAGTGGTAGAGCGCCGCCTGAGCACCCCAGCAGATATGGAACGAGCTGTGCACGTTGGTGCGCGACCAGTCGAGCAGCTCGCTCAGCTCGTTCCAGTAGCGGACCTCGTCGAATGGCAACAGCTCGACCGGGGCGCCGGTGATGATGAGGCCGTCGAACTTGCGGTCGCGGACTTCGTCCCAGGTACGGTAGAACGACTGCAGGTGGGACAGCGGCACCGTGTTCGGCCGATAGGTCGACGTCGTGAGCAGGGTGAGCTCGACCTGTAACGGTGTGGCGCCCAGCAACCGCGCCAGCTGCGTCTCGGTCTTGGGCTTCTCCGGCATCAGGTTGAGCAGGGCCACCTGCATCGGCCGGATATCCTGGCGCTGCGCCTCGTTCTCGGCGATCAGGCGTACGCCTTCCTGCTGCAGCTTCTCGAAAGCGGGTAGATCATTGGGGATCTTGATGGGCATTCTCGGGCCCTCGCTCCTGCAAAACCGGAAGTAGCTTCAGCCGGGCTCGCGAGCGACCCCGACCCTTTAGCCGTTTGTTTAGCGTGGCCGCAAGCCGGTCGGCGCAAATCACCACGTACACTTCAAAATGGGCGGGGGAAGACGCCAAGTCAAGCGTGCGCCGCCGGGCCGACATAGTTGAGCTGCATGCCGCAAGGCTGGAAACCCAGGCTGCGATACAGGTTGCAGCTGGCGGTGTCGCCGGCAGAGAGCCAAGCCAGTGCCCCGCCGGCGGCGAACAGATGCTGAAGCAGCAGCGTGCAGGTGGCCCGCGCATAGCCACGCCGCCGCCATTCGGCGCGGGTCCACACACCGACCAATTCGGCGACGTCGGCACAGCCGGTCAGGCTGGCGCCGCTGACGGGGCGCGTGATGTCCAGCACCACCGCGGCCTCGATGGTTCCGCGGCGCAAACCGACGGCAAAGCGCTCCAGTTCGCCGGGCGCCTGCATCGATTCGGCCTCGCCGAAGGCCTCACCGGCGCCCGCCAGGAACGCCGCCAGCAATGGCTGCGGTGTCTCGCCGTCGAGCAGCCTCGGCTCGATGGGCAGGGATGAAGGCACCAGCTGCGTCGGCGCCAGGGTCATCACCTCGCTGCGCCGTTCGATCGCGAAGCCGGCCGCCTCCAGCGCCATGGGTAGATCCGGCCACAGCTCGGCGAAGAACTCGAGCCGCGGCGTGCGGCCGGCCGCCGCGAACACGCGTCGCATCATGGCGATCGCACGCGGCCAGTCGGAGGTCGGTTCGATCGGGACCGCCACGTTGCGGTAGAACGGGTCGGCCGTGGGCCAGACATGAACCCGGAAGGACGCGGCGTCGTGGGTCACGCTGCCGTCGGCTACGGCGGTGGCGAACTGGCCGGCCAAGCGCCGCAGCACATGATGTCGGACCGTGGTCATCATCGGCGTGCCACCTGACAGCTGCCGCCGGCCTGGCGCAGCTGCGTGCATAATGTCGCGGCCTCGGCCTGCGACGACAATGGTCCGGCCAGCACGCGATAGAACGTGCCTTTGCCTGCTACCTCCACCGCCGCCGACATCAAGTCCAGCCCCTTCAGCTGCGGATAGCGCCGTGAGAAGCGCTTCCATTCGGCCGCCACCTCGGCAGGGTCCTGGACTGCCGCGAGCTGGACCGCATAGATGCCGCTACCGGACGTGGTTCCGGACGTGGTTCCAGGCTTGGATCGTGGCGTCGGGACCGTGTCGGCATCCAATGGCACCGCCTTTTCCGCCGAGCTGGCCGTCGTGCCGGGACCTCGAGGGCCGCCGTCGAGTGCAGCCAGGTTCCGCCGCAGCTGCTGGGTATCGGGGTGGCGGGGCCCCAACGAGCTGGCGGCGATGGCCACGGCTCGCTCCTGCAGTGGCCGTGCCCGGTCCGGCAGGCCCTGCAACCGGTAGAGCGTCGCCAGATTGTTCAGGCTGCGAGCGACGTCCGGGCTGTTCGGGCCCAGAGCCTCCTCGAGCATGCCTAGGGAGCGGGCATTCAAGGCGGCGGCTTTGTCCAGCAGGCCCTGCCCGCGATAGACCAGAGCCAGATTGTTCAGGCTGGTGGCCAGCCCGACGGGGTTCGGTGGTTTGGCGCGCTCATCGAGGGCAATCGCGCGCTGATAGAGCTTCTCAGCCTCTTTCAGCCGCCCGGCCAGCCGGTTGACTTCGGCCAGGTTGTTGACCTCGATCGCGACCGACGGATCGTCGCGTCCATAGCGCTGCTCGGCCAGCTCGAGGTCGTGCTGGAAGTAGGGCAGGGCGGCCTCGTAGCGGCCGCTGGCCAGCAGGTCGCGGCCCTTGCCCGGACTGTCGCTCGCCCCCGCCGCGCTGGCGGCGGTCGGCAGCAGCAATGATAGAAGAACGGCCATGATGTGCCGCATGATACAGATCGCCTGAGTAGGGAGATTCGATCTCAAGGCTCGCAAGTTTTGCGGGTCCGGTCCAGCCCCGAGCGCCATGCACGGGAGTAAGAGGGGTTTGCCGGCCTGCGCGTTCTGCCCTAGGAGCAGGCGCGAGGACGGCGGGCGCGTAAGGTAAGGCCTGCCATATCGTGGAGATCGGTGTTTTGGCCAGTACCACACCGGACGGCTATCACGCGCTCGACGACAAATCGGTAGCATCCTACCTGGCGCAGGTACCGCAGATTCGTGGCCGGCTCGGCGGTGAGCCTTCCGCATGGCGCATCAGCGAGGTCGGCGACGGCAATCTCAACCTGGTATTCATTGTCGAAGGGCCGGCCGGCGACGTCTGCATCAAGCAGGCCCTGCCCTATGTACGTGTCGCGGGTGACAGCTGGCCGCTCGATCTGAGGCGTGCCTGGTTCGAGTATCGGGCCGCCTCGACCCAGGCGCCGCATACCAGGGGCCTTGCCCCGGAGTTGCTGCATTTCGACGACCGTCTCTTTCTGATCGCCATGGAGCGGTGCCAGCCGCATGTGATCATGCGCCGCGGCATGCTGCAGGGGGTCGTCTATCCGGCCTTTGCCGAGCATATCGCGGACTATCTGGCGGCCACGCTCTATTTCACCTCCGATCTGGCGCTGCCCGCGCTGGAGAAGAAGGCGCTGATCGCCGCCTTCTGCACCAACACGGATCTGTGCCGGATCACGGAAGACCTGGTCTTCACCGACCCGTACATGCTGTGCGCGCGCAACCGATGGACCAGCCCACAGCTGGACCGCGCAGCCGCCGCCGTGCGCGAGGACGCGCCGCTCAAGCGGGCGGTCTGTGCCCTGAAGCTCAAGTTCCTGTCGGAAGCCCAGGCACTGCTGCATGGTGACCTGCATACCGGCTCGATCATGGTGACCGAGGCCGACACCAAGGTGATCGATCCCGAATTCGCCTTCGTCGGGCCCATGGGCTTCGACGTCGGCAAGCTGCTGGGCGAGTTGCTGCTCAGCTTCTTCAGCCAGCGTGGGCACGAGGCGCAGGCTGGTGGTCGCGACGCCTATCGCGGCTGGATTCTCGCCATGACCGAAGAGGTGTGGACGCGCTTCGCCCAAAAGTTCACGGAGCTGTGGGACGCGAACCCGACCGGCGACGCCTATCCGCGCGCCATGTTCGCCGGACCCGACGGCAGCGCCTCGCTGCGGAGTGCCCAGGCGGCCTACATGCGGCGGCTGTTCGAGGACGCGCTGGGCTTTGCCGGCGCGGCGATGATCCGGCGCACGTTGGGCTTCGCGCACAATATCGACATGGACGCCATTGCCGACCCTGACCTGCGGGCAGCGTGCGAGCGGTGCAATCTCGATCTGGCGCGTGACCTGCTCGTCAATGCTGCGGGCTATCCGAACATTGCCGCGGTGACGGCGCGCGCGGCCGAGATAGAGCGCGCGGGTTGAGCCGGGTCAGGCCGCGTATGATGTCGCTGGGACGCCCCAGATTCCGTCCTCCAGCAGGGCTGCACCGGTCCGGTACGCGGCAGCGAAGCGGTCGAGCCCGTGCCGGCCGCCGTTGACCAGACGGCGCGCCCGGGCAAGATCCCCTTCGAGCAGCGCTTCCTTGATCGGCCGGCGGCGCTCGGCCAGGAAGGCTGCCAGTATGCGACCGGCCAGGGCCGGCTCGAGCGCCCGGCCCGGCCGCCGGCATAGTGTGTCGCCCAGGCCGAGGGCCTGACCGTAGCGGTGATAATTGGCCCGACCGGTCAGTTGCACGAAACCGCGGCCGCGGAACTGTTCCCCGTCGGGCGGCCCCTCATTGCCCAGATCGCGGCGGTGATCATAAAGGTCGAACGGTCGGCCTTGCGGCGAGCTGTTGAAGCGGGACGGCGCTTCCGCGACCGGCGCGAAGCCCTCGCTTTCGGCACGGATCGTGGCCAGCGCCATGAGCAGCATCGGCTTGTCGGTCAGGCCTGCGGCTCGCAGGCCGGCAAGGACGACCGGCAGGTGCCGGCGGATCGGCGCCTGAGGGGTGAAGGGAAAAAGCTCGCCCACGAAGGCGGCGTCGATCCGGTCGGTGAGATCCGTTGCGGCGGTAGCCTCGCCATGGCCGAGCGCGGACCAAGTGGCTGGACCGACGATGCCATCCGGCAGCAGCTCATGCGCCCGCTGGTATGCGAGCAAGGCAGCCTCCGTGCCCAAGCCAAAACGCCCGTCAATATGTCCAGGCGGGAATCCCTGCGCCGTGAGACGCTTTTGCAGCCACTCGACCTCGACCCCATGGGCGCCGCGACGGAGAATCGGTAGCATGGCGTTCTGCCTGACTGACTGAACCAAAAATACATTATCATAGGATGTAAATCCTTGCAACCGGAACCCGATTCGGCAAGTTCGCAGCTCACCGCCGGCCAGGACTGGCCGGCTGACCGTTATGCCGCCCATGCCCGCTTCGTCGCCGACCTCGCCTCGCCGGTGGTCGAGCTGCTGGCGCCGCGCCCGGGCGAGCGGATCCTCGATCTCGGCTGCGGCGATGGCGTGCTGACCGCCAAATTGGCCGAGCTCGGCTGCTCGGTGGTGGGTGTCGACGGCGCGCCCGACATGGTCCACAGCGCCGTCGCCCGCGGTGTCGATGCCCGCATCGTGGACGGTCATGCGCTCGGGTTCGGCCCCGAGTTCGATGCCGTGTTCTCGAACGCGGCGCTGCACTGGATGAAGGCCGACCCGGACGCGGTCATCGCCGGCGTCGCCCGCGCGCTGCGTCCCGGTGGGCGGTTCGTCGGTGAGATGGGCGGGCACGGCAACGTCGCCGCGATCACCGTGGCGCTGGTGGCAGCGCTCAACCGACGCGGGATCGACGGCGCCGCGCTGATTCCATGGTACTTCCCCACGCCCGGAGGCTACCGCAGCCGGTTGGAGCGGCAGGGTTTCGTCGTGCAGCAGATCGAGCTGCTGCCCCGCCCGACCGCGCTGGCTTCCGGCATGGCGGCGTGGCTGCACACCTTCGCAGGGCCATTCCTGCACGCTCTACCCGAGGCTGAGCGGAACGCGGTCGAGCGAGAGGTCGTCGAACTGCTCCGCTCGTCGCTCTGTGACCCCGAAGCCAACTGGACCGCAGATTATGTACGGCTTCGGTTTGCGGCAATTCTGCAACCATGACGCGATGATGTTGCCGATTCGGTCCGAGCCAAGCAGCCGTTAAAGTTATTCCACGAGACGGCAGCAATTGATGCAGTTTACCATACGGACCGGGTGTACTAGTTTCGCGTCGACTTGAAGCTCGCCAGAGCAGTCAGGGCCGTATTTGCATGTTGCCTACACTCTGGCGAGATCAGCCATTCCCATCCACTGCGGTCCGGATCAAGCAGCCGTCCATGCGTCTTGTCTCCTCAGGAATTCGTCACGGCTGCATGCCCTTGCTTCTGGCGGCATCGCTGGCAGGCTGCGTCGACACACCGCCGCGCTCGACGATCGACGACACCCTGGCGGACGTGTCTTTCGACCCCCCGCCGGGCACCAGCACGGCGCCGACGCCGTTGCCGGCAGCTGGCGGCAATGTCCAGCCGCCCGAGCCCCGCTTGCAGCAGGCCCAGATCTATCCCGGACGGCCGGCCACGGCCCGCCCGCCCGTGGCAGCGGCGCAGCGCAGCGGCGAAGGTGTGCAGCTCAATTTCGAGCAGGCCGAAATCCGCGACGTCATCAAGGTCATCCTGGGCGATCTGCTGCACCAGTCCTACACCGTCGATTCCGATGTCCAGGGCCAGATCACCCTGTCGAGCAGCGCACCGATGGCGGATGCCGACCTTCTGGCCATCCTCGAGACCGTCCTACGCGCGAACGGTGCCACGCTTGTCCAGGCGGGCGCCGGAGCCTACCGGATCATGCCGGTCGATGCGGCGATCGGCCGGTCCGAGGTGCTGCCTCTCGGTGGCCGGGCCGTGCAGGTCCGACCCGGCTACGGCATCACGATCGTGCCGTTGCGCAACATCTCGGCCACGTCGGCGGCCCAGTTCATTCAGCCGCTGGTGGCCTCGCCGGAAGACATCCGAATCGACCCCGGCCGCAACGCCATTCTCTTCAGCGGCACCGGCATCGAACGGCAGAATGTGGTCCAGACCCTCGAGGACCTGGACGTGGACTGGATGGCCGGCAAGTCAATCGGGCTATTTCCGCTGCAGCGAGCCAACGCCGAAGCGCTCATTCCGGAGCTACAAGGCATCTTCGCCCCATTTGATCCCACCGGCGCCGAGCCCTCGCTGATCCGATTCATGCCGTTGGCACGGATGAACGCCGTGCTCGCGGTCGCCGGCGACGCCGAGCAGATCCGTGAGGTGGGCAATTGGGTGACCCGCCTCGACCGCGGTCAGGCCGTGGGCTCGCAGTTCTACGTCTACTATCTCAAGCACGGTGTCGCCGACGACGTCGCCAAGCTGCTGAACGAGGCCTTCAGCGATGCCGCGGCCAGCAGCGGCGGGCCGACCCTCGGGTCCGGCACGGCCGCCTTGAGTGGTGGCCAGCCGGCGGGCGGCGAGGACGGAGAGGTGACGCCGACCGACAGTTTCGGTGCCACGCCCACGGCGACGCCGGCGCAGGCTTCGACACCCAGCAGCGGGCCGGTCAAGGTCGTCGCCAGCAAGGCCAACAACTCGCTGTTGATCCGCGCCACGCCCGCCGACTACGAGCGGGTCGAGGCTACGCTGGCGCGGCTCGACACGGCACCATGGCAGGTGCTGATCGAGGCCACCATCGCCGAGGTCACGCTGACCAACCAGCTTCGCTACGGCGTGCAGTACTTCCTGCAGCAGGGGAGTGCCACGGCCAGCTTCGTCAGCGCCGCGCAGACGGCGCTGCTGCCCAGCCCGATCACGGCGGGCTTCAACTTCCTGTTCACGCCCGGCAGCAGCAACATCACCATCGACGCCCTGTCGCAACTCACCGACGTCAAGGTCCTGTCCTCGCCCTCGGTCGTGGTGCAGGACAACAGCGAGGCCGTGCTGACCGTCGGCCAGGAAGTGCCGATCCAGACGCAGCAGCAGCAGAGCGTGTCGACGGCGTCCAACATCATCAACAGCATCGAGTATCGCGACACCGGCGTCATCCTGCAGGTCCGGCCGCGGATCAACTCCAACCAGGCGGTATCGCTGGAGATCGCCCAGGAGGTGAGCCGAGTCGACACGCAGGCCTCGAGCACCACCAGCAACTCGCTGACCCCGACCTTCACCCAGCGCAAGATCACCAGCCGCGTCAACGTGCAGAGCGGCCAGACGGTGGTGCTCGGTGGCCTCATCCAGGACAGCGAGACCCGGGGCCAGAGCCGCATTCCAGTGCTGGGCGACATCCCGGTGCTAGGTGCGCTGTTCGGCTCGACCTCCAACGCCACCACCCGCACCGAGCTGATCGTCTTCCTGACACCGCGCGTCATCCGCAATCCCGAGGATGCTCGCGACGTCAGCGAGGAGCTGCGCTCGCGCCTGAAGTCACTGCGGCCCCCGGGTGCGACCAGCGTGCCGTCGACGCCCGCCGCACCGCAGCCGGGCCAGTACCCCACCCAGCCTCAGGCGCTCATTCCATCGGGGCGTCAGGCAGATCCCTACGGGCTTTCGGCCGCCCCACCGGGCGGCTGACCACGGTGCCCTGACCCCTCAGCTCGTCTCGATCGTCGTCGCCTGCCTGCTCGGCGCCTGCGTCGGCAGCTTCGTGGGCACGCTGGCACTGCGCGCACCGGATGGGTGGCGCGGCATGTGGTGGGGCCGATCGCAATGCCCCGCCTGCGGCGTCACGCTGCGGCCGGCGGACCTGGTCCCGCTGTGGAGCTGGCTGCGCGCTCGCGG
>JBATRI010000205.1:0-2247 GCA_049292515.1 Geminicoccaceae bacterium | reverse complement strand
GTGCGCGACTTCGCCACCGTCGCCGCCGACGGCCGGGCGGTGGACGCCAGGCTCGCCGACCTCACCCTGCGCCAGCTGGAGGTGGACGATCTCGGCCTCGACAGCCTCGACCGGCGCTATCTGCGGGCGATCGCACAGAATTACGGTGGCGGCCCGGTCGGGATCGACACCATGGCGGCGGCCCTCTCGGAGCAGCGTGACACGCTGGAGGAGACGGTCGAGCCGTTCCTGCTGCAGCAGGGCCTGTTGCAGCGTACGCCGCGCGGGCGGCTGCTGACCCGGGCGGCGTGGCTGCATCTGGGCCTCAACGCCCCGGTCCCGGCGGCACCCCAGGTCGACCTGTTCGGCGGGGAGGGGTCATGACCGCTGCCGTGCACCGGTGGCCGCTGCGCGTCTACTACGAGGACACGGATGCGGCCGGCATCGTCTACCACGCCAGCTACCTGAAATTCGCCGAGCGTGGGCGGACCGAGATGCTGCGCGCCCTGGGCTTCGACCACCGCGGCCTCGCCGCCGACCACGGCATCGTGTTCGCGGTCTCACGCTGCGTCATCGACTTCGTCCGGCCGGGGCGGCTGGACGATCTGCTGCAGGTGACCACGCGGCCGCTCCTGGTCGGCGGTGTGCGGCTGGAGCTGGAGCAGGTGGTGACGCACGAGGACCAGCGGATCGCACGCCTGGAAGTCACGCTGGCCACGCTGGACAGCGTCCATTTGCGCCCCAAGCGCCTGCCGGAAGCGTTGAGGCAGGCATTTCTCGCAAACAGCGAATAAGACGACGAACAAATCATCTTGTGATTTTGCCAGCTCTTGACAGCCGCAAGCGCCGCGATCATACGAGCATCGGCCGTGACCAGCCATTGGCGGGGATTCGCGGCCCCAGCGCCTGCGCCTGGTTCTTGCCCTAACCGCACCCGAATGGGTTTCACTGAATGGAAGATTCCGCGATCAGCACCGTGGGGCTGGCCAGTGCCGCCGTCGGGCCCAGCTTCCTGCATCTTTTCCTGCAGTCGGATCTGCTGACCAAGGGCGTCATGCTGCTGCTGCTCGTGGCCTCGCTGTGGTGCTGGGCGGTGATCTTCGACAAGACGTTCCGGCTGGCCCGGCTGATCCGCAAGGCCAACGCGTTCGAGCGTCAGTTCTGGTCCGGTGCCCCCTTGGACGAGCTCTACCGCCAGCTGGCCAAGCGCGCCGACCACCCGATGGCGCTGATGTTCGCCACCGCCATGGACGAGTGGCGGGAATCGCCCAAGACCACCGACGTCAGCTTCAACCGCGGCCTGGTCGGGCGGATCGGGCAGGTGATGGACCTGACCCGCGACCGCGAGGTGGAGTCGCTGGAGAAGAACCTCTCCTGGCTCGGCACCATCGCCTCGACGGCGCCGTTCCTGGGCCTGCTCGGCACGGTCTGGGGCATCATGAACAGCTTCCAGGCCATCGCCGCGACCAAGAACACGACGCTGGCGGTGGTGGCGCCCGGCATCGCCGAGGCCCTGTTCACCACAGCCCTGGGCCTGATCGCCGCGATCCCGGCGCTGGTCGCCTACAACAAGCTCTCGGGCTCGATCGACAGCTACGCCAACCGCCTCTCCAGCTTCTCCGAGGAGTTCGCGGTGGTGCTCTCGCGCGAGCTCGACGCCGCCAAAGTCGCCTGAGCCATGGGCATGAAGCTGCAGCAGGCAGGTGGCGAGCCGGGCCGGCGCAGTCGCCGGCGCAAACGCGCGACTATGGTCGAGATCAACATGACGCCGATGGTCGACGTCATGCTGGTGCTGCTGATCGTGTTCATGGTGGCGGCCCCGCTGCTCACCTCCGGGGTGGCGGTCGACCTGCCGCAGGCGACGAGCTCGCCGCTGGCCGGGCAGGACGAGCCGCTCAGCGTCACGATCGACGCCGCCGGCAAGGTCTACCTCCAGGAAAGCGCGCTCACGATCGAGCAGCTGGGCCCGCGGCTGCAGGCGATCACCGGCCGCAAGCCCGACGCGCGGATCTTCGTGCGCGGCGACAAGGGCATCGATTACGGCACCGTCATGCAGGTGGTCAGCACCATCAATCAGGCGGGCTTCAGCAAGGTGGCGCTGCTCACCGAGGTGCCGGCCGCCAGTCGTCCGCGGGCTGCGGCGGCGACGTCGCCCGCCCCGTGACCCCGCAGCACCCGCCTTCTCGGCGCTGACGGAGGGGCCGCGATGGGTCGCTCCCTCACCGCGTCGCTCCTGTTCCACCTCGTGCTGGCGGGGCTGGTCGTGGC
>JBATRI010000204.1:0-7492 GCA_049292515.1 Geminicoccaceae bacterium | reverse complement strand
CACCTGCTCCTGCCGCTCGCCTGTGCTGCGCCGGCCGGGCCGCACCCCCCTCCCCCGCTCTTTCCGGCTGCCCGCCGCCTGTGCTGCGGCCGAGGCCGGCAGCGAGCTTCGCTGAAAACGATATGCCCGACGATGACCGGGCCGGGGTCAGCCGGAAGGCGATCGTGCTGGCCCTGGCGGGCGTGGTGGCGGCTCAGACCATCCACGGGATGCCGGAGGCGGCTGGACCGTCCGCATCGGTGCCATCCCCCGGGGCCGCTCCAGGGGCAGTCCTCGCCGTAATGCTCGTCGTGATGGCGGCCGCACTGCGCGCAGACCTCACCGAGGCTCGCAGGCAGCAGTGGCCGGTCGTGATGGAGATCCTCGGCCAGTGAGTGCCGCAGCCTACTCGTCATTGGCAAAGTTACTCCTAGTCCTACTCAGACGGACCGGGGAACTACCATTGATCACCATCTCTTATCATGCAATGATTGAGCTGGAATACGCAGTTCGTCGAGGAGGCACCGGCCATGGCCACAAGTGATGCCGCGCGCTGTAGATCTGATGACCCAGCCGAAAGCCCTGTCGTAACCGGGCAGCTCGAGATCGCTGATGGCGATATCGTCCGCTGTGCCATCGCTCCCTACTTCTTCCGCGCGCACGCCAGTGGCGCCGCGCTGCAGCTCAAGCCGATCGAGGAGGTGTTCGTGCTGGCTAAGGAAAAGGAGAGCCGGCGCCCACGACCCAGCGCCTCGGCCTGATCATCTTGTCGGCTTGCCCTCGGCCCAGCCGAACGGCCCAGCCTCAAGGGCATCGTCGGAAACCTTGTTACCCGAGTTGATGTGGCTACGCCGTTCGAAGTACGCTCTTTTCCCAAATGTTCATGAAGCCGTTCTGACCCTAGGAGTAGGCCAATTGGTTCGACTTAGGAGCGGCATGATGGGGCTTGTCGGACAGACTGTGGCGCGAGCGGAACGCACGGTACGGTACCAACCGATGCATGGTGTATCCGTCCGCCGCACAAGCCCTGGCCTGGATGGCGCGCGTACGTTGCCGTCGATGCCCGAGCCGATTACCACCCATTTGACAGCGTGCTGCCTCATGGGCTTTTGGGGCGTGCCGAACTTCGGCGATGAGTGGCTGTTCCGCGCCACGCAGGCGTTCCTACGGGAACAGTTCCCAAACATCCGGCTGACGGGCTTGGTCGGCTCCGCCCCTATGGAGCGCAGCCTGGGCCAGCATCAGGACGATGTCGCCCTGCTCGACGGCTTCTTCCCGGAGCCGAGCTTTTTTGCGGCGCTGCCGGGCATCGTTCGGGCCATCCGGTCGGCCGAGCTGACCCTGATCGGCGGTGGCGGCCTCATCAACGACACCTACACGCGCTTCAGCATCCCACGTTACGCAATGCCGGCCTTGCTCAGCATCGCGCTCGGAACGCCGGTCGTGTGGTGGGGTCTTGGCGTGGTACCGCCGCGGCGGCGCCTGCTACGGTCTCTAGCGCTTTGGACGTTGCGTCACGCATCGTTGGTGCTGACCCGCGATCCGGACAGCCGAGCCTACTTGCAAGCGAATGGCGTAGCAGCGCTGCCGGGCGAGGATCTTTCTGTTCTCGGGCCTACCTCCAGGACCGAGCTGGCGCCGCTTCGCACTGACGAATGTCTACTGGTTGTGAACTTCCGCGACGCCATTCCCTCTCTTGCGGCAGGGAGGCTCGCCTTTCTTGAGACGCAGGCCGAGCGCTTCGACAAGATTATCCTGGTCGCGGCGGAGCCCTGCGACGAGCCGATCTACCGGGAAATGGTCGACATCCTGACCCAGCGCCAGCCATCGGTGGTGGTCGAGGTCTTGCCGGCCACGTCCTATACCCGAATCCAACAGGTCGTGGCGGCGGCAAGTCAGGTGGTCAGTGAACGCCTGCACATCAGCCTGTTCGCGCTCGGGGCCGGCGTGGCGACGACGGTGCTGTCCTACGAGCGCAAAATCGACGAGGTGGTAGGGCGGCTCTACCCATTCGTCGGGATCACGCCGCGCGCGCGGTTCTGGTCCAGCCCACCCACGACCTTTGTCGGCAACACGGGTACGCTGGACATCGACGTGCCCGCCTGCAAGCGGCAGATCGCGGTCCAACTCCGTTTGGCGAGTCAACGGCGGCCCGAGGGGTTCGCGCGGATGATGGCCGCGTTGTGGCTGTGCCTGTTGCTACCGATGGGCGGAGCATTGGCCGCGGCGATCTGGCTCAAGCGATTTACCATCAACCTGAACAGCATGCGTGTGGTCCGGCAGCAACGTCCTGGCAGTGGCGCGTTCGGCATTGGCTGGGCGGCGGTCGGTCGATTTTCCAGATCACTCAGGCTCTGAATCGGCTCGATACGCAACCGCCTCTCCGCCTCGGCAGCCTATGAGACAACACAGGGATAAAGTCGCCTCTTCACGACTCGGACCTAAGTACGCGGCAGTTCGGCACTCGCCGCCGTTTTGGCCGAGACTGTATCCATCCCTAGTCCGCCCGGAAGCTCGGTTGCATCTCCCTGTGGCGCTTCGCCGAGGAGGGGTGGCAACAAGCGCGCCTGAGCGACCCAGTCGTCGATTTCGTCCAAGGTGGGGCAGCGCCTGACCAGCCGCTCGGCCCGATTGAGGGCGTGAAGGTAAGTCCGCAAGGTCCGCGGGTCCTGGACCGCCAGTGATGCGACGTCGCGGACACCTACTTCCGCCAGCATTCTCGCGAAGCCGGTGCCGATCCCTTTGACCCGGGCAATGTCGGCGCGCCGGACGATGGTGGTCAGGGCCTCGGGATGGAGCCGCGTTGCCCGCGCCAAAGCCTGGCGATCCTCATACAGTGCAGCTGCTTGAAGAAGTTGCTCGGTGGTCGTAATGCGTCGAACTTTCAGCGCGAGTCGAACCTCCAGCGCTACACCGTAGAGCTTGCTAATGGGCGTTGCATATTCCATGTTACTATCCATTGGCGTAGATTGCCTTCTACTGTTTGAATAAAATACTCAATCATCCATAGATCAATTGGCTAAATATCTATTTTTGTATTTCAATTGTTATTTTTACATCAATACCTGCCATCCAACTTAACACGACGAAACATCTTAGCCTATAGTGTATAAATATACTTGCAATGATAATTATCGTAATGTATGATTTTACATATCATTATTCGTATAAAAGTATGATACTTGGTACAGAATTTGGGTGAGGTGAAGTGGATCCCGTTTTCCCAACGGTCGTTAGTCCGGCCGGCATCGTTGTGACCTTGGCAGAGCATGGCTTGCGAGCATTGCTCGTCGATGATGCTGGACAACTGGAAGCATCCCCGCTGCTAGATGCCAAAAGGACGATGTCGTGCCTCGTAGTAGCGCCATACGGTTTGTTGGCGCATCTTGCATCAATCCGCTGGCCGCACATCGACCGTGCCGACGGCTATCTCTGGAACGCTGACCTCGGCCTCAGTCCGACCAGGTTCCGGTTCTTGCGCGGCACGACCGCGATCCGCGTCGACGCCGCACAACGCTCCCCTTTGTCTCTCCGTAAGAAGGCGGCTTCCTTTCGATGGCATGACCCCGAACAGTGGACGCGGGAGGCGCATCTAGGCGGCGCTACGTTCGCTGCGGCTAGCCCGCTTCGCCTCGAAGAGAGCCGTTTCTCTGGTGATCTGGGCCAGCCACTCATCATCTACCGCGGGCATGCGCCCAGGGCGCAGATGAAGCGCGCCATCCTCGACCTCAAGCGGCACGGCCAGCAGCGGACGGCGCAGCTTGAGAAACCCGTTGAGCTCGCCGGCATTGCGGATCGTCGTGCGGGCGACGCAGGCCTCACACCAGTTTCCTATGTCGGTGCCGGACCCGTCGCCCAGCACCGGCTCCAGGCCCAACGAACGGATCAGCTCCAGTGCCTGCCTCACGCGGGCGGCACCCCCCATCTTCTTCAGCTTGAGCTTGACGAAGCGGACGCCGGGCAGCGTCGCCGCGTGCTCGATGTCGGCGCTGGAGTGGACGATCTCGTCGAGCATCACCGGTACGTTCGACACGGCGGCAACCCGCGCATTGGCGTCCCAGTCGTGCATCGAGCAGGGCTGCTCGAACAGCTCGATCCCGTCCGGCCGTAGGTTGGTCGCGAACCGGATGCCGTCCGCCACCGAATAGGCCTGGTTCGCGTCCAGCCGCAGTGTCGCCCGTCCGGCTACCTGCGCCTGGATGAAGCTTACGCGCTCCAGATCATGGCCCACATCGAAGCCGACCTTGACCTTGAGCGTCCGCCAGCGCTCGGCCAGCCTTGCCTCGATCTCGTCTGCCAAGGTGCTCTCGTTGTGCGCCTGCAGCGGCGCCAGCAAGGGAATGGTGGCGGGCCCAGGCACCTCCAGATCGGGGCTGTCCTGCAGCATTTCCAAGGCGGTCATCAGCGTCGAGGCGGCATGCTCATGGCCGTGCATCGACTCCGCCAACACGGCCTGCGCGTCAACCGGCTCAAGGCCCGCCAGGCGCGGCGCGATCTGTTGGAGGAACGCCCAGCCGCCGGACGTCGTTTCCAGCGTGAGGCCGGGCGTGATACCGGCCTCACCCCACCCACTGCGCCCGTCCTCGTCGAGAATTTCCGCAATCAGCGGGTTGAAGGAATCGTAGGTGTGCTGCGAGATGCGGTAGGGTGTCAGCAACGGCGTCGAGATGCGCCGCAGCTCAATCCGGGCGATCCGCGCCGCCATGTCAGGCCGCCGCGGCGGTGGTGTCGCGGCTGCCGATCTGCGTGCGCAGCATCAGCCGCCGGCTGTCCTGGTCGAAGCTCTCGCGGCGATGGATCGTGCAGCGATTGTCCCACATCACCGCGTCGCCTACCCGCCAATCCTGATACCAGGTATGCTCCGGCAGTGCTGCATGCGCCCACAGCCGGTCGAGGACTTCCTCGCTCTCGGCCAGCGGCAGGCCGTGGATGTAGGCGTTGCGGCGGCGGCCGAGGAACAGGGCCTTGCGGCCGGTCACCGGATGCGGCTGCACCAGCGGATGCTGGGCGCCGGGCGCCTCGCGTGGGTCAGTGACCGCGGCGAAACCCTGCCGCAGCTCGCCGGCGCTGTTGTAGGAAGCATCGTGGGTGCAGATCCGGCCTGCGATCGTGGCCTTCAGCTCGGCGGTCAGCGTCTCGTAGGCGAGGTAGAGATTGCCGAATCCCGTCTCCCCGCCGCGTGGCGGGACCTCGACGGCATACAGGACACTGCCGATCGGCGGGTTGTCGAGATAGGACATGTCGATGTGCCAGGAGGCCTCGTAATTGCCGAGCGAGCCGATCGCCAGCCCGTTCTCGACGATGTTAGACACCAGCAGCACGTAGGGGTTGGCATATTCTCGCACCGCAGCGGCCCGCACCGGCGCCTTGTCGAGGACGCCGAACCGCTGGCTGAAGGCGGTCAGGCGGTCCTGGTTGAGTTTCTGCCCGCGAAATCGCAGCACGAGATGGTCCATCCAGGCCTGCTCGATCGCGGCCACCGTCGCCGCGTCGAGCGGGCGGGTCAGGTCCACACCTTCAATGTCGGCCCCGAGAGCGGCGCCGGTGGAGATCACACGCAGGTGGGTAGGCGAAGCTGATGCGGTCATGGATCGGACTCCCAATTTCAGGTGTGCGCGACCGCCGGCGCCGTCTGAGCGCGGCGGCGCAGCTGGTCGCGGATGATGGGCACGGCCATGGCCAGGACCGAGGCGACGACGAGCACGCCGCTGACCGGCCGGGTCAGGAACACCGTCCAGTCGTTGTTGGACGAGATCATCGTGGTCATGAAGTAACCCTCGGCCATGGGGCCGAGGATCACGCCCAGAACCATGGGCGCCAGCGGCAGGCGATGGCGCTCGAACAGCCAGCCGACCAGCCCGAAGGCCATGATCACCCACAGATCGTTGACGCTGTTGCGCACGGCCAGCGTGCCGATGAAGCAGAACGCCACCACGAATGCCGCGACCAGCGCCTCCGGCGCTTCCAGCACCCGTACCAGAACGCGGATGAACAGGTAGCCGATCAGGCACATGCCGATCAGGCTGACCAGCATGGTGGCGAAGATCGTGTAGGGGATCTCCGGGGTCACCGCGAACAGCTGCGGGCCGGGCTGCACGCCGTGCAGCAGGAACGCGCCGTACATGATCGCGGTCGTGCCGCTGCCGGGGATGCCCAGGGTCAGCAGCGAGGTCATGGCGCCGCCAACCGAGGCCGTGGAAGCTGCCTGGGGTGCGACGACGCCTTCGGCGATTCCGCTGCCGAGCTTGGTCCGGCGGGCGCCGTACTGGCCCTCGGCGCCATAGGCCACGAACGAAGCCACGGTGGCGCCGGCGCCGGGCACGATGCCGACCAGGATGCCGATGGCTGTGCTGCGCAGGAGCGCCCAACGCAGGCGCAGCGCGTCGGCGAGGGTCGGCAGCACGGTGCGGATCGGCCCACCCGCCGCCCGCTGATCGTCGGGCCGCATGCCGCCTTCCAGCCGCGTCAGCACCTCGCCCAGCCCGTAGGCGCCGATCATCACCGCAACATACTCGATGCCGTCGGTGAGCGTCTGCAGGCCGAAGCTGTAGCGATCGACGCCGTAGGTCTGGTCGACGCCGACGCTCGCGATGAGCAGGCCGACGCAGAGCGAGATCAGCGCGTTCAGCAATGAGCCACCGCCGAGCGAGACCACGCTGGCGATCCCGAACAGGATCAGCGCGAAATACTCGGCCGTGGAAAGCCTGACCGCGACGCGGGCGAACGGCGCGGCCACGGCGACCATGAACAACAGCGACAGGAACCCGCCGAACAAGGCGGCCAGCAGCACCAGTCCCAGCGCCTCGGCCGCGCGCCCGGCACGGGCCATGGCATGGCCGTCCCACAAGAGCGGGATGTCGAACGGCTCGCCGGGCACGCGAAACAGGATCGAGGTGAACGCGCCGCCATAGGTGCCGGAGACGTAGATCGCGGTGAGCAGGATCACCGACGGGATCATGCCCATCGTGTAGGTGAACGGCAGCGCCAGAGCCACGCCCATGACCAGTGTCAGCCCGGGCAAGATCGCCACCAACATGCCGACCAGCAGGCCCAAGACCAGAACCGCGAGGCTGGTCAGCGTGGCGAGCTGACCGAGGCCGAGCGCCAGCTGGTCAAGCATCGAACTGTGTCCCACTCATGCCGCACCGAGCAGCTGGAGCAACCCGAGCGAGAGAGCGAGGAACGGCCCTTTGCCCAGCGGCAGAGAGACATAGACGACGCTACGGAAAACCAGGAACAGCCCGATGCTGCCGCCGCAAGCGGTAGCCAGCAGAGGCAGCGGCCGGTGATAGCCGGCCACGAGAAGAAACCCGCCGAGGAGCAGCGCCGTCGCCAGCGGGAAGCCCAGCATCTCCAGGGTGAGGCAGTAGCCGGCGAACAGCGCCAGGGCCACGATCGCGCGCCAGGGCTGCAGGGGCGCCGCGACTTGCTCGTCGATCGCGTCGGGCCCATCCCGCTCGTCGCCACCCCGCACCAGAGCCAGCGCCTTGCCGGCGGCCACCAGGGCCAGCAG
>JBATRI010000203.1:0-2851 GCA_049292515.1 Geminicoccaceae bacterium | reverse complement strand
CGGTGGGATCGGTGCTCGCGCTCTCCGGCGCGGTCGCCGCCTTCACCATGAAGGAACTCGGCGGAGATCCGGCGACCGCCGTGGTGCTCGCGCTTGCCGCCGGCGTCGCCTGCGGGTTGTTCAACGGCTGGCTCACCGCAAAGATCGGCATGCCCGCCTTCGTGGCGACGCTCGGCATGTTCTACATCGCCCGCGGGCTTGCCGCTTGGCTGGTGGCCGGACGCCAGCTCAGCCAGTTCCCCGAGAGCTACAACCTGATCGGCCGCAAGCTGATCGAGATCTTGAAGGTGCTGGGCGTGGAGCCGGCGCCGGGCGGCATCTGGTCGGCCGTGGCCGGCGCGCTGTCGACGCAGAGCCTGGTGCTGGCGGTGCTGGCGATCATAGCCGGCATCGTGCTGGCCAGGACGCCGATCGGCCTGATGCTGTTCGCCACCGGCGGCAACCGCCGGGCGGCCGAATATGCGGGCATCGACACCGACCGGGTCCGCTTCTGGAGCCTGGTCTTCAGCTCGGCCTGCGCGTCGCTGGCCGGGCTGATCTACATCGCCTACTATCGCTCGTTCAACCCGTCGGCCGGCCAGCTGCGCGAGCTCGACGTGATCGCGGCGGTGATCATCGGCGGGGCGTCGATCTTCGGCGGCTACGGCTCGATCATCGGTGCCCTGGCCGGGGCCGCGGTGATCACACTCCTGCGCGCCCTGCTGTCGCTGCAGATCATCCTGGCCGACGGCAGCTCGATGATCATGCCGCAGCACTGGGTCAACGTGTTCATCGGCCTGATCCTGATCGTGGCGGTGCTGGGCGACATCTGGCTGCGGCAGGAGGGCCTGCTGGCGCGGCTGACCCACCGGCTGGGCCGCCGCAAGGAGAGACCGGCATGACCCAGACCCAAACCCAGACTCGGGGCCCACTCGTCGACATGCAGGGCATCCAGAAGAGCTTCGGCGCCGTGCGCGCGCTGCAGGACGTGAGCCTGCGGCTCCATCCCGGCGAGATCCTGGGCCTCGTCGGCGACAACTCGGCCGGCAAGTCGACGCTGATGAAGATCCTGACCGGCGCCTACCACCGCGACGCGGGCGAGGTGCTGGTCGACGGCGAGCCGACCCAGTTCAAGAGCCCGCACGAGAGCCGCGAGGTCGGGATCGAGATGATCTACCAGGACTTCGCCCTGTGCGGGAACCTGGACGTCGCCGCCAACATCTTCCTCGGCCGCTGGCCGACCAGGGGCTGGTTCGTCGACCGCAAGCGGATGGAGGCCGAGGCCGGGGCCGTGCTCAAGCGGCTCAAGGTCGACGTCAACCATGTCCGCCAGCGGGTCGAGAGCCTGTCCGGCGGCCGGCAGCAGTCGGTGGCGATCGCCCGCGCGATCAGCTTCCAGCCCAAGGTGCTGATCCTCGACGAGCCCACCGCCAACCTCTCGATCATGGCGACCGAGCGCCTGCTCGAGACCATGGCCGAGCTCAAGCGCCTGGGTGTGGCCCAGATCATCATCAGCCACCGGCTCAACGACATCTTCGCCGTCGGCGACCGGGTGATGGTGCTGAAACGCGGCCGCAATGCCGGCGAGCGGCTGGTCAGGGAGACCGACGAGCACGAGGTGCTGGAGCTGATCGTGCGCGGCGGCGACGAGCTGGCGGCCTAGCCCATGACCATCGAGCTCATCGCCCACCCCTTCTCCTCGTACTGCCAGAAGGTGCTGGTGGCGCTCTACGAGAACGCGACCCCGTTCACCTACCGGCAGCTCGGGCCGGACGACCCGCAGGCGGCGGCCGAGCTTGCCACCCGCTGGCCGCTCAAGCGCTTCCCGGTGCTGGTCGACGCCGGCCGCACGGTGGTGGAAGCCAGCATCATCATCGAGCATCTGGGGCTGCACCATCCGGGACAGGTGCGGCTGATCCCCGAGGACGCGGGCGCGGCGCTGGACGTGCGCATGCTGGACCGGTTCTTCGACAACTACGTCATGACGCCGATGCAGAAACTCGTCGGCGACAGCCTGCGCCCGGCCGATGGCCGCGACGCCTTTGGCGTCGCCGAGGCGCGGGCGCTGCTGGGTACCGCCTATCGCTGGCTCGATGCGACCCTGGCGGGGCGCACCTGGGCCGCGGGCGATGATTTCAGCCTGGCCGACTGCGCCGCCGCCCCTGCCCTGTTCTACGCCGACTGGGCCCATCCGATCGACGAGGCCCTTACGAACGTCCATGCGTACCGCCGGCGGTTGCTCGGCCGGCCGTCCTTCGCCCGGGCGGTGGACGAGGCCCGGCCCTATCGCCCCTTGTTCCCGCTGGGCGCACCGGACCGCGACTGAAGCCCACCCAGAGAACGCCAGCGCCGCGGGGGCAGCGGCCAATGCCTGCGTTCCGTCGGCATGGCCGAGCGAGCGCACGGCAGCATCTCTGCGATAACCAGCCGTTAAGAGGCGGCGGGCGATCATGCGACCTCCGTAACACGAGGAGATTTCGCATGCCGGTGTTTCGTTCTGCATGCATGCTCATGGTGATGATGGGTCTTGCTGCGGAATTCGCCCGGGTCGCGCCACCCGCGACGTGGAGCTGGTTCCGGGCCCAGGAGATCCTTGCCGTCGACGGCGGTCGGCAACGGCAGCTCGACATCCTGGATCGCGAGCTCGAGAAGGTGCGGGGCATGACGACGGAACCAGCGGCATGATCCGCTGAGCCCGCATCGCTCGTCGTCGCTGACTTGGGCCGCCGGTCAAGTGCTCGACTCGAGCATGGGCGCGCTGTGATCGACGTTTAACCGCTGACGCTCCGTGGGCTGGCAAGCCGGCGTCGTGCACTGCCGCCGCGACACGGCGCGTCGCCGGCGGCCGGCCGGACCCGGATGGGCACCGGGC
>JBATRI010000202.1:0-2809 GCA_049292515.1 Geminicoccaceae bacterium | reverse complement strand
CGCGCCCGAGGCCGCTGCGAGGCTTGCGGGCGACCGCACGGCCAGATCGTGCGCCATCTGGGCGATGGCCGCTGGTGGGACGAGACCGGCCAGACCTGGCGTGACGGCAGCGGCCGCAAGATCCCCTCGCCGGTCCTGGCCGAGGATCCGCCGCTGCGAACCACCAAGGTCGTGCTGGCAGCCGCCCATCTGGATCACGATCCCGCCCATTGCGGTCCGCGTCACCGCAACATCAAGGCGCTGTGCCAGCGGTGCCATCTGCTCCACGATCGCCCCGAGCATCGCCGGCGTATCACACTCACCCTGCGTAGACGCCGGGCTCTCGGTGATCTCTTCGCAGGAACCTATCCCCTCTGGTGAATTCCGGAAGATCCGGGTGGCACACATCCTGTGACGTATCTCCAAAAGAGCCGACGGTGCAGACCGCGAACAAACTCGGGTCAGCTTCGCGTCTTCGACAAGTGCGCTGACGATCGCGCCCGGAAATCGCGAGTTGGTGCAAGGAAAGCCCTTGCAGAAATTTTCACGATGTTACCAATGACAACAGAACAAATTGTCCGACTACGGGAGGTTAAAAAAATGCCATTAATTATAGGCACTTAGATATATCTTGAAGGTTATCCAGGGCTGATCGGCAGCTCCAGTATCGGCTCTGCCTGCAGCCCTTGAGCCGCCATGGCACGGCTTTGGCCGGTACATGGAATGGAAGCGAAGGGCAACGGATCAGGGATGCGCTCTCCGCGCCACAGCGCCAGCCAAACACGGAAAATGTCACCCCTGGATGACATTTTCGACGTCTCTCGACCTCGCCGGACTAGCCCTTTTGGACTATCTCTGGGCGCTCTGCGCCCAACAACCGAGTGCCGGCCAATGCGGAAACGCAACAGCGAAGCCGAAAAGAAGAAGTTTGGGAGACCGTCTTATCGCACGTTCTATACAGAGGTAACATTCAGATTATCTCCGCATATACATCTGGAGATGAAGAGAATAGCCGCTATACAGAAGCGTAAGTTAGAAGATATTTACCACGATGCTGTATCATTGCTGCTCAGCCGTCGTGATACGCAGCCTCTAACCTACCATGCAGCACCGGTTTACCAGTCGAGCAAGCGCGTCACCGTCAAGATGGAGCCCAGTCTCAAGGATCGCGTTTTCGCAGCCACCGCTGCAGACCAACGTTCTACCGCTAATTTTTTTGAGACGGCAGCAAATCTCTATCTAGCTGAGATAGCCCCCATTCATACATAAAATTGCTGATCTTGTCAGCTGTAACTCTTGCACTCTCGGCGTATCCATGTCTCTATCGCGCCAGGAGGAACTCCATGGACTTTTCACACCTTTCGCGTGCAGGAGACGTCCAGCGTCGCTATCGTGACCAGCTCATAAAGAAGGGCTGGCGACCGATCTGCACCTACATGCGGGTCGAGCACCGGATTGCGCTCGAGCAGCTCCGGCGGCGGCATGAGCTGAAGACCCTGCACGAGGCACTCGACCTCGTACTCACCAGCTGCTCCCTGCCGTCGTTTAGCGAGTCCGCCGGCACGAGCCGGGACCACAGCATGGGCTTATCTTGTCTGACCGCGAAATAGGGCAGGACGTTGCGCTGCTACGTGCGGCAAGCAGCCTTTGCTCTTGCCTGGAAAGCGGCGGCACGACTCGAGGAGGAGTAGTCACGATGAGCCCGTGACTTAGAAACCGCACACTCCAGAAACGGCGAAGGCCTGCTGTTGGAAGCAGCGGGCCTTCCGAACCAGTGTGCGGGACACCAGACAACTCACCACCTATTTTGTAGCCAACGCGTTTGTCCAATGCAAGCGCGAATGCTGATGTTTGTCCCGTACGCCCTCACGTTCACAAGCTGAGGAACGCACCCACAAAGGTGCGAACGGGATCATGCGACCCAAACACAAGCTCCATACGACAACTATCCCTGCCCGGCCCGGCATTCTCACCCCCCGCCGTCAGGCGGGCCAGAGACAGGCCGCCAAGCGGGCCGCCGACTACCAGGGCTTCACCAAGGCCGTGCCCTCGGTCGATCGGGCCTGCATGATCCTTCGGGATGCGGCCAGGCGCGGGCCGCTCGGTCAGGCCGTCAGCAAGACGCTGGAGGTCCTCCTCCACATGCTGCCGCGTCGCGGCTGGGCCGGCCGGCCGATGCTGCGCGTCACCAACGCCACCCTGGCGAGCCACGTCGGCTGCTCCGAGCGCCAGGTGCAGCGCCATCTGGCGGTGCTGCACGAGTACGGCGTCATTGGCGTTCACTGGGGCCGTGGCCATGCCCGCCTGCGCTTCACCGTCGATGCCGCCGGCAAGACCGAGGGCCCGGCCGGCATCGACCTGCGCCCGGCCCTGGTCTTCGTGCACGAGCAGGCCCGGCTCGTCCGGGTGGTCCAGGCCGCCCAGCAGGATTTCCTCGACGTCCAGGCGCAGGCGCAGGAGGCGGTCTGGCAGGCCAAGGTGGCCCTGATCCATGCCACGGAGCGGCTGGGGCCGGAGCGCCACGACGCCATGCTGCAGCGGATCGAGCAGCTGCGAGCCGAGATCGGCCGGCTGTCCCGTACGGCCCTGGGTGGCAAGGCCCTGCCCGACGGCATTGCCGCCGCTATCCGGGCGATGGAGCAGCTCATCTTCCGCGCGCACGGCCTGCGCAGCGAGAGCGAGTCCGGCGACACGGAAGGGGATGAAGCTGAGGATAACCGTCAGGAATCGTCACCCTCGGTCGACATTCGACCCTCCCCTATAACAGATTCAAACTACGTTGAATCTGTCGTACCGACGATTCAAGCAAACTGTCAGGAGGCCGGCCTAT
>JBATRI010000201.1:0-3244 GCA_049292515.1 Geminicoccaceae bacterium | reverse complement strand
GTTTAGCTTTTCAGTTTTTCATTTCATTAAATTTCAAAAGAAAATCGAGCGAAGCTCGATCTTTTAAAAGTTTTTTTTTGTGCAACACTTTTCAAGATTTAGTTTTCAGATTTAGTTTGGAAAAATTTAAGTTCAATAATTCAACGCAACACATTTCATGATTTAGTTTTCAGATTCAGTTTGGCAGAATATTTTAAGAAACGTTTCGGAAATCAGTTTTCAAAAGTTTAGTTAGTTTCCACTTTCGGATTTCATTAAGTTTCTTAATTTTTGTCCGCTAAAAACTGAAATAATTGATAAAAACCAAACCTTAAAATTCAAAAAAAAGTGAAAAAAAAAGTAGAGTAGAAGTGGACAAGAATTCAGAAACTATTGGTCAAATTGTTTTCTGATGTACTTCTGAAAATTGGTAACCTCTAACGGTTCACGTATTGGCGATGGTGGGGCATTTGGAAAACATCAGCCCAACATTTGCACAAATGCCCAATAGAAGCACAAATGTTGAGTTTACAACTGTCAGCCCCACTATTGCCAATACGATGTGCCTGTTGCACAACTCAAAGGTAGTGAAAAATTAATATACAAAAAAAATTTGGTGAAATATTTTTAAAAAGAATAGGAAAATTCAATAATTTGTAGTATATTTGCCTGCATTATGCAAGGACGAAAACAACTGACCCCGCAACTATTTTACCAACTAAGTTTAGACCAATTAGTTCCGGAAGATAATTTTTACCGCCGAATAAACAACCACCTCAATCTCGATTTTCTGTACCCAGCTACCAAGCAGTATTACGGCTCCGAAGGGCAGCAAAGTATAGACCCGGTGGTGTTTTTCAAAATTTTGTTGGTGGGCTACCTCAACAATATCAACAGCGACCGCGCTTTGCTTGCCTACTGCAACAACTGCCTTGATGTTCGCCTGTTTTTGGGCTACGACCTCAACGAATCGCTGCCTTGGCACTCGACCATTAGCCGCACACGGCAACTGTTTGGCGAGGAAGTATTTTTGGGTTTATTCAGAAAAATTCTGTCGCTTTGCGTAAAATCCGGAATGGTGCGCGGCAAACGCCAGGCGGTCGATAGCGCCTTCATCAAAGCCAATGCCAGCATGGATAGTTTGGTCGAAAAAGAGGTTTTAGAAGATGCCTCGGCCTTTGTGTCGGAATTAGAAGAAAACAGCGAATTTAAAGTAACTACCGAGCGCAAAAAATTGGTAGAGCGGCACCACAAATGGAAAGAAGAGGCCTACAAAGATATGCCCGCCGGCAACAATAAATCCGGACGTTTAGATGAAGATGGCCATGAAATTCGGCCTAAATTTTTAAGCAATCACACGCATTATTCGCCTACCGATCCGGATGCTAAAATAAGCGTAAAGCCCGGAAAAGCCCGCCAGCTAAACTATTCGGGGCAGTTGGCCGTTGACGATGCGCACCATGTCATAACGGGAGCTTGCGCCAGCACATCGGGCAGCAAAGACAGTGCCATTTTTGGCGAAATCATGAACCAAACCATCGCAAATTTCAAAGAAAACGGCTTGGAAATGGAAGAGGTTTTGGCCGATGCGGGTTACAGCAGTGGCGAGAGTTTGCAGTATTGCGAGGCGCATCATATCAACGCATACATTCCAAATTTTGGGCAGTACAAACCCCAACGCGAGGGCTTTGTTTTCAACAAAAAACTCAACCGCTACCGATGTGTAAAAAAGGGCGGCAACAAGGCTATTTTGACCTTCAAAGGCACAAAAACCGACAGCAAAGGCTACACCAAAAACGTTTATCGCAGCAGCGAAAGCGATTGTGGCAAATGCCCCCTCAGAGCCTTGTGTTGCGGTGCGGTAAGCAAATTCAAAAAATTAGACGACAGCATTCACAAACCCCTGTACGACAAGATGCACCGCAAACTCAACAAAGACAAAAACTACACCCGATTTTTAACCAAACGCCGAAGCTCAACCGTTGAGCCGGTGCTGGGAACGCTTATCAATCATCACAACATGAAACGAGTGAATGCACGAGGAATAGCCCAAGCCAATAAACACGTTTTAATGGCGGCTTTGAGCTATAATTTGAAGAAACTGTTAAAATTTATCCGGAAAATGCCCAAAATGTACGCTCAAATGCCCAGTACCTGCCAAATTGGGCAGCAGGTATTGGTTTCTTCAAAATTCACTTTATTGGGCTTAATTAGGTTCATTTTAAGGCATTCAAAAAAAGGAACTTCCATTTATTTGTCCCGAAATTAAGACTTGCCTAAAACGCGGCAAATGTAGCTACGGCGGGCATTTTAGCCCAAAAACCCGCTTTGTAAAGGGAGGGTTGTGCAACGGTTACCCTTGTTAGCGGCTGGGCTTAATATCATGGTAGCTCGGCTTTTATCCTGCATCTCTTTTCTTACCTATTATAAGAGATATTATTATTGAAGTTCCAATAAGAGCGGCAATGATTGCAAGTGACCAGGTGATAGGGAACTTTCCACCATAAGCTTCATTAAGCCAGACCATTTTTAAACCCACGAAAACTAATACTGCGCCAAGTCCGTATTTGATGTATATGAATTTATCCATTACCCCTGCAAGCATAAAATACATTGATCTTAATCCCAAAATGGCGAAGACATTTGAAGTAAAAACAATTAGTGGTTCATCAGTAATTGCAAAAATTGCTGGAACAGAATCGACTGCAAAGATGATATCGCTAAGTTCGAGAAAGATTAGAGCCAAAAACAATGGTGTTACATAAGTCTCACCATTTTTCTTAATAAAAAACTTTTGCCCTTCAATGTGTGGATGGACCTTGAAAACTTTCCTTAGCTGTTTAATAATGAAATTATTCTCAAGGTCTTGCTGTTTTGTACCCGCAAAAAACATTTTGAAACCGGTAACTATTAACAACGCCCCAAAGAAAATAACTATCCACTGATATTGCAACAGTATAGATCCCAATGCGATAAAAATTATTCGAAATACTAATGCTCCAAGAATTCCCCAGAATAACACACGATGCTGATACACCTTAGGTATTCCAAAATAAGCGAAGACAACGACAAAGACGAAAATGTTGTCAATAGCTAATGATTTCTCTATGACGAATCCAGTCAAAAACTCTAAAGCCAATATTCTGGCTTGTGCTGTTGGATCAAAATCAGGGATGGATAAATATGCCTCGTTAGTTGAAAATTGATAACGTGCATAAAGAAAGAATAGGTAATTGAACAGGAATGCCAATGCTATCCATATAGT
>JBATRI010000200.1:0-28906 GCA_049292515.1 Geminicoccaceae bacterium | reverse complement strand
CCGGCCGTGGAGCGGCGCGAGGCCGGCTTCGCTGCAGCCCTGCCGCCTCACGCCACGTTGGAGCGGCTCGCCTGCGATGAGACCGGTCACGCCGGCGTCGTCGCCGCGATTGCCATCCGGCTGGCGGCGGCGACCAGGCCCGATGCTGTCGTCGGCGCCAACGACCAGATCGGGATCGCCGCGCTGGCGGCGGCGCACAAGCTGGGGCTCGCGGTTCCGGGCGCACTCCGCGTCACCGGATTCAACGGTTTTGCTTTCCGCAACTATGCCCAGCCGCTGCTGACCACGGTGCTGTCGCCGGCCTACGCGCTGGGCGAGCGGGTGGCGGCGCTGGTGCTGAACCGCCTCGATGGGCAGCCGTTTCCGCGCCAGCCGGTGGTGCTCGACATCGCCCTCGAGGCGGGTGACAGCAGCTAGACCTGGATCAGCCGCGCCACCACTGCACACACGGCGACGCTGCCGACCAGGATAAGCGCCACCAGCGCGTTGATGTCGGGGGTGAAGCCGGTGCGCATCATGGCCCACAGACGCAGCGGCAGGGTGCTTTCGGTGCCGGTCACCAGGAGCGTGATCAGGGTCTCGTCGAACGAGAGCGCGAAGGCAACCACCGCCGCCGTCGCCATGGCCGAGGCCAGGTGCGGCTGGAGGACGTAGTATGGCCGATCGTCACCGTCACCAGCGAGCGGGGGATGCCGGCCTCGCGGAAGAAGATCAGCAGCGATAGGCCGGTCATGATCGGCGGCAGCACGAACGGCAGGAAGACGATCGCCTGCAGCACGTTGCGCAGTCGGCCCGGATGCGCCTGGTACCAGAACGCGATCAGCGTGCCGAGCACGAGGGCGCAGGCGACGGTGGCGGCCCCCACGAGCAGCGTGTTGCCCAGGGGCAGCTTGACTTTCAAGATCGTCTCGCTCGCGGCCAGGACTACCTGGAACATCAGGCCGGCTAACGCGACCTAGACCACCCGTGCCGTGATCCGGTTCTCGGCGGCACCGTCGAGGTGCACGGCCTCGGGGTGGACCATGAGCCGGACCGCAGAGCCGCTTTCCAGCTCCGGCCGGTCGGTGGCGAGCAGATAGCCGAATCGCGTGTCGACCCACCGGACGGTGCCGTCGCGGGCGCCGAGGCGTCCCGGGATCGGATTGGCGTTGCCGAAGAAGCGGGCGACATAGGCGTCCGCCGGCGGCCGTTAGTCATCCTTGGGCGTGCCGACCTGGACCAGCCTGCCATGGTCCATGACGTAGATCCGGTCCGCCATCGCGATAGAGCAGGATCTTGCCGTTATAGGCCGGATCCCACAGCACGTTCATCGAATAGGACGGGATCGAGACCTTGGTCGTGTCGTAGAGGAGCCCGATCGAGTCGAAAGCGAACGGCATGCCGTACACCTTGCCGTCCCGCGCGACCCCACGCACTTGCGCCAGGTCGCGGAACTGCGGCAGCGTCTGCTGCTGGTTGGGCAGCTGGGCCAGGTCGTGTGGCACGGCGAGGCCGGCGTCGATGTAGCGCTGCAGCTCCTCGGCGGTAGCACCGGCGGTCCAGCTCCCCACCAGTGCCGCCAATGCCACGGCACCGAGCAGCAGCCGGCGCCTCGTCCATGCTTGCATCTTTCGTCCCCCGCTATTGGTCGGTGTCAGATCCATCCCGCGTCGACGATAAAGTTCTGCGCGGTGCACATCCGCGAATCGTCCGCGGCCAGGAACAGCACCATCCGGGCGATGTCGGCCGGCCGCACCTTGTCCTTGAGGCATTGCCGGCGCTGGATCTCGGCCTCACCCTCCGCATCGAGCCACAGCGCCATCTGCCGGTCCGTCATGACCCAACCGGGGATCAGCGTGTTGGCGCGGATTCGCAGTGGCCCGAGATCGCGCGCCAAGCTGCGTGTCAGGCCCTCGACCGCGGCCTTGCAGGTGGCGTAGACGGGATAGCCGCCCTCGCTCGCATGCCACGTCATCGAGCCGAAATTGATGATGCTGCCGCCGCCGAGGCGCTTCATGCCGGGGATCACGGCCTGCGCGGCGAAGAACTGATGGCGCAGGTTGGTAGCGATGCGCTCGTCCCAGTAGGCGGCCGAGACGTCCTCGATCCGGTGCCGGTCGTCGCTGGCGGCGTTGTTGACCAGGGCTGCCACCGGTCCGTCGGCGGCCTCGACCGAAGCGACGGCCGCCTGCAGGCCGGCTACGTCGCGCAGATCGCAGGGGACGAAGCGTGGCGCCGGCAGCCCCGCCAGCTTCACCGCCTCGATCAGCGCCGCGGCGCTGTCGGCCTTGATGTCGAAGAAGCTGACCTGCGCGCCCTGGCGGCAGAAATGCTCGACGATGCTGGCCCCGATGCCCGACGCCCCGCCGGTGACCAGCACTGTCCTGCCGGCCAGACTCGGATAGACTGCTTCGTCAGTCACACATCAGCCCTCACGCACGTCTGTTCGACGGCTTCATTTAACGTTAAACCTGTAACGGCGGCAAGCCTCGCCGGCGGCGGTTCTGCGGGGCACGGAGAAGCGTGATGGCGGGCAAGCTACGGTCGAGCGCCTGGTTCGAGGGCATCGACAAGACCGGGTTCCTGCACCGGGCCGTGCAGCGTCAGCTGGGCCTGCCCGACCATGTGTTTCAGGGCAAGCCGATCATCGGCATCTGCAACAGCTGGTCGGACCTCAATCCCTGCAACGCCTCGCTTCGGGAGCTGGCCGAGCACGTCAAGCGCGGCGTCTGGGAGGCGGGTGGGGTGCCGTTCGAGTTCCCGTCCATGTCGCTGGGCGAGGACACGCTGCGACCCAACGCGATGCTGTTCCGCAATCTCGCCAGCATGGAGGTCGAGGAATCGATCCGCGGCAACCCGCTGGACGGCGTCGTGCTGCTGGTGGGGTGCGACAAGACCACGCCGGCGCTGCTGATGGGGGCGGCCAGCGCCGACCTGCCGACGATCGTCGTCTCCACCGGGCCCATGCTGAGCGGGCGCTACCGTGGCCGCCCGGTCGGCACCAGCGACGCCTGGCGGTTCGCCGAGGACCTCGCCGCCGGGCGAATCGGCACCGACGAGTTCCTGGAAGCCGAGCGCGGCATCAACCGCTCACCGGGAACCTGCCAGACCATGGGCACCGCCTCGACCATGGCGGCGCTGTGTGAGGCCCTGGGCGTGGCCCTGCCGCAGAACGCGGCCATCCCGGCCGTGGACGCCAATCGGCAGGCCCTGGCGCATGTGGCCGGCAACCGCATCGTGGATCTGGTGCGCGATGGCTTGCCGCTGTCCCATTTCCTGACCGCCTCGGCGTTCGCCAACGCGATCCGGGCCAACGCAGCCTTGGGCGGCTCGACCAATGCCGTCGTGCATCTCCTGGCTCTGGCGGGCCGGGCCAACGTGCCGCTGACGCTCGACGACTGGGACCGCCTCGGCCGCGACATACCGTGCATCGTCGACCTGAAGCCGTCAGGCGCCTTCCTGATGGAGGAGTTCCACGACGCCGGCGGCTTTCCGGCCGTGATGCGCGTGCTTTACGAGGCAGGGCTGATCGACGGCGACGCGCCCACCGTCAACGGCAGGACGATCGCGCAGAACTGTGCCGCGGCCAGGAACTGGCGCCCCGAGGTCATTCGGCCATTGGATCGGCCCGTGCAACCGCAGGGTGGCATCGCCGTGTTGCGTGGCAATCTCGCCCCCGATGGGGCTGTCGTCAAACCGTCGGCTGCAACGCCGTCACTGCTACAGCATCGCGGCAAGGCCGTCGTGTTCGAGAGCGTCGAGCACTACCACGAGCGCATCGACGATCCGACGCTGCAGGTCGATGCCAACTCCATCCTTGTGCTCAAGGGCTGCGGGCCCAAGGGGTACCCGGGCATGCCCGAGTCCGGGAACATGGGCCTGCCGCCCAAGCTGCTGCGCCAGGGTGTCACCGACATGGTGCGGGTCTCGGATGCCCGCATGAGCGGCACCGCCTACGGCACCGTCGTGCTGCACGTGGCACCCGAGTCGGCGGTGGGCGGACCGCTGGCGCTGGTTCAGGACGGTGACCTGATCGAGCTTGACGTTCCGGCCCGGCGCCTGCAGCTGCTGGTCGACGAGGCTGAGCTGGAGCGCCGTCGTGCCGCCTGGACGGCACCGCCGCCGGCGAGCCCGGCCGGCTATGTCCGCCTGTTCCACGACCACGTGACCCAGGCCGACCGGGGCTGCGACTTCGACTTCCTGGTCGGCGAGCGCACCAGCCTCGTCCATCGCGGCGCGTACTGAGCGACCTGCAGCCACGTCAATGTCAATGCAGGCGCTTGGAAGTTCGTCCGATGTCAGGGTTGAGGCAGTTGTAAGGATCGAGCTGCCGATAGAACTCCTGCAGCGCCGGCTTGGCTGCATAAAGATGGCCCACATTGTGCTCGGCTGGATACTGTGCGCCGCGCCGATCCAGTAAATCCTACATCCGGTGTTCCAGCGCGAACGGATCGTTACCCTTGCGCACGATATAGTCTTGGTGAAAGACATGGCAGAAAATGATCATAGTACAATTTATGTAGTATAGGTGTTGAAATGTCATCTGGCAGGTGCTCAAACCAGTTCTGATCATTGCGTTTGAGGGCGATGTCTAGGGCCACGATGTCCTCGACCTCGTCGCGATGGATGGTGCGATAGCGCACGGCAGCGCCGCCGCGGCAAACCGATGCAGGAACGCCTTGCCGCCTTTCTCCGCCGTATATTCGAAGAAATCGCCGCCGCTTGATGGCAGGGTCGACCGGCGGTAGTCACGCGTCGGCGCTATGCCGGTCCCTGCGATCTTGAGCAGGAGATGATGCGCGTACCACTCGCGATAGGCGATCATTGGCTTGGGCAGATGGTTGGAGAACAGGCCACTCGGTCTCTGCAAGAGGCGATCGCTCAGGCTCTTCGGCAGGAAGCCAATCCGAGCGGCCATCGCGTCGATCCGGGCCTTTATCGAAAACAGTGCCGGCAGGTGGTCGGTGCTGAGATATTGGATCGCAAGGAACATATATTTGCCATAGTTCGCGGCGATGTCGAACGCATGGCGGTGCAGGTACTCGGCGGATACCGGCAGATGCTCGAAGTAGGCCAGCATGTGGCGCCGGATGGCGGTGAGCTCCGCCGGCTCATCGGTGCCGATGTAGAAGCTCTTGGTGTCACTTTGCTGCGCGAACGTATCGAGGCGCACCGCCAAGAGCATCAGCTTGCCGGCGCTGCCGGAGGCCTCAGACAGGCGCCGCGGATCGGCGTTGAATCGGGCCGGTGTCTCGGCGTCGATGTCGCGCACATGAGCGTACAACGCCAGTTGTGTGAAGGCAGGCCCGCGCTGGATCAGCGAGCCACCCGAGTTGTTGCAGATGCCGCCGAGCACCGACGCTCCGATGCAGCACGAGCCGATCACGCAATGCGGCTCGCGGCCGAGTGGCTGCAACGTCTGCTCGAGCTGGTAGAGAGTCGTGACGGGAAAGCATATGACTTGGCGGCCGCGCACGATCACTGCAGCTTGGTCATGCGCAGCGTGCTGATGATGACGCCCCGACCATAGTCATCGCCGTCCGCTGTCGACCCGCCCGTGAGCCCGTTGTCGGCCGCCTGCATGATGCTGGCACTGAGGCAGTCGGTGCGTGTCGACAACAGTACGGGCATGGCGACGTCTCCGCCGGGAATGCCGCCGCAACACCTCAGATGGTTGATTCATCCGTTACCAGTTTGCCCAGCCGATATTAGGCGACATGGCGCCGATTGACTGAGCTAGTTACATCCATACTGTCCGCCAATTCGCCCATGTTTTGTGACAGCATGCCGTAGCTGTCGGCCAATCTGCGATAGTGGGCCAGGATGCAGGCCAGGAAGGCCAGATTGGCATCCGGCTGGGCGCCGAAATTATGCGGGTGCCACCACAGATGGAAGACCGTGCCGTTGCGTGCCGCGCTGGTCATGCTGTTCAGGATGCGCTGCAGGCGGACCCGGTCGAAAAGCTGCCAACCGGGGCCGGTCGGCCGCAGGAACCGGCTGGAAGGAAGATTCAATGGCAGGTGCGCAGTCGGTCGTTCGGGGTGGAAGTCGTTGTCTCCGGTAATGTCGATGTAACTATCCAGCAGTCGGACGAGCCGCTTGGTGGGTCCTTCGGTTCCTGTCGGCGCCTGTTTATACGGCCAGGCTTTCTCCACGCCACGATAGGTGATAATTCCCAGACGCCGGCAGATCTCCAGATAGCGGGGATTGAACTGATTGCGGGGGAAGACGAGGCTGCGCAGAATCAGGCCCAGGGCTTGTGCGGCGCTGACGGCGGCCACCAGGTCCGCCTCGAAAGCGGCGGGCGTCTGCCCCTCCTCGAGGCAGAAGTAGTGGGAGAAGGTATGGGTGCCGATCTCCTGGCCAGGATGGCTCGCGATCTCGCGCACCAGCGACCGACCGAAGTGATAGGGGTCCTCGCGCTCGTTCGCCCCCAGTGTCGCCAGGTCGGGATAGGGTGACAGAGCGCGGTTGGTGTAGGCAGGCAGGACCGTCGGCAGGCTCGCCAACAGCTCCTCCTTTCGGTCGAAGAACAAGAATCCCACCGTGGCCCAGGTTGCGTGGACGCCGCTGGCGGTGAATGCAGCAACCATTCGCGGGATGACCCGTCGGGCACCCAGCACATTTCTGCGGTAGCGATCGAGCGGGATCGAATCGCGCGTGCCCCAGCGCAGCTCAAAATCCAGCGAGATCATGAATACACCCGGCTGCGGCGCATCCCTGTTGGCGGCGGCCAATGCTGATGACATGCTCGAACCTCTCGGGTGCCGGTCTCAGCGGCTGGCAGTGGTGACGATGGCCGCCACCGTGTCGGCGACAAAGTGCATGGTGGCTTCGCTCAACGTCGGATGAACGAGGAACATGAGGCTGGTTGAACCAAGCCGCTGGGCATTGGGCAGAGGTCGCAGCGGCGCCAGACCCGCCGCCACGAATGCTTGCTCCCGGTAGATCTCGGGGCACGACCCGGCAAAACTCGGGATGCCGGCGGCCATCAGCTCCGCCAGGATCCGGTCGCGGCTCCAGCCGGGGCGCAGATGCTCCGGGCGCAGCATCAGGTAATATTTGTAGAAGGCATGGCCGAGATGCTCGGCCGGCTCGGGCAGCTGCAGCGCCGCAACGCCGCGCAGCCGAGAAGAAAGCAGCGCTGCATGACGCCGGCGTTGCGCCAGCCACGCTGGCAGCTTGCGCAGCTGCAGGCGGCCCAGCGCGGCCTGTGATTCGGTCAGGCGGAAATTGCTGCCGAACTCGGTGTGGAGCCAGCGGAAGCCGGGCGTTGATGGCGGCTGCAGGACCGCAGCCTGGCTCTTCCCATGGTCCTTGTAGGTCCAGGCGCGACGCCAGAGTTCCGGATCGTTGGTCGTGATCATGCCGCCTTCGCCGCCCGTGGACATGATCTTGTCCTGGCAGAACGAGAACGCGGCCACGTCGCCCAGCGAGCCGACCGGCCGATCCTTGTAGGTGGCGCCATGGGCCTGGGCGCAATCCTCGATGATCTTCAGTCCGTGAGTGCGGGCCAACTCGTGGATCGGGTCCATCTCGCATGGCCAGCCGGCGAGGTGCACGACCAGGACCGCCCGGGTGCGCGGTGTCAGTACGGCAGCGATGCTGTCGGCCGTGATGTTCTGACTGAGCGGATCGACGTCCGCGAATACCGGTGTGGCGCCGCGCAGCACCACCGTGCCGGCCGACGCCATGAAGCTCCGCGGCGTCACGACCACCTCGTCGCCCGGTCCGATCGCCAGTGCATGCAGGGCAAGTTCAAGGGCCAGGGTGCCATTGGCGACGGCAACCGCGTGCCTGCAGGCGCAGGCCGCAGCGAACTCGCGCTCGAAAGCGCGGCCTTCCTCGCCGGTCCAATAATTGGTGCGTCCAGAGCGCAAGACTCGCCCGACGGCCTCAATTTCCTCGCGATCATGGAAGGGCCAGGGCGCGAAGCCTGTCCCGGGCTGCGCCGCCTTGTGTGTCCGATCGTCGATTTGAACTCTCACCGCCGTTCTCCGATGAATCATGATATCGTGTCGCTAGGCCAAAACTGCACTATATCCTGGTATGCATCTATACTGTAACCAGTCATAAATTAAACTATCGTATACGATGAATGGGACGCAACAGATAACGATAAAGCTAATGTTAATTAAATTAATAAACCAAAAAATGTGATTGAAATTATGTGGCGCATATGATGATTTGATAGAGCTTGATCGGCGCAGTCAAGATACGCGGCGCAGTCGAGTATATCAGAAGTTGAGGCGGGAACGATGAGAGAGTGCTTTGCCGGGCGGGCGTCGCTGATGCCGGCTGCGGGCTTTTACATGTGGCAGGGCAAACGCGCACTGGACCTCGCGCTGGCGCTGTCCGGTATCGTCCTTTTGTCCCCGGTGCTGCTCATCCTCGCCATCCTGGTGCGCCTCAATCTCGGTGCACCCATACTGTTTCGACAGGAACGGGTAGGCACGGGCGAGAAGATCTTCCGTCTCCACAAATTCCGAACCATGACCAACGCGCGTGACGCCGCCGGACGTCTGCTCCCGGACGGCGAACGTCTGTGTGCTTTCGGTCTGTTCTTGCGCCGCTGGAGTCTCGACGAGCTGCCGCAACTGTTCGACGTGATGGCCGGCAGGCTGAGCCTGGTCGGCCCGCGGCCGCTGCTGGTACGCTACCTGCCGCGCTACACGGCGCGGCAGCGGCAGCGGCACTTGGTGCGCCCGGGCGTCACCGGCCTCGCGCAGGTCAGCGGACGGAACTTGTTGTCATGGGAGCGACGCTTCGAGCTCGATCTGTTTTATGTGCAGCACGCCAGTTTCAAGCTCGACCTGATGATCTTTGTTAACACGATCCGGTTATTCTTCGGCAGCGACACCACGGTTGCAACCGGCGGCAGAGATCTCGAGGAGTTCTGGGGCTCCGAGGGGCCGCCGGCCAGTGGCCCGCGCGCCTTCCCCGCTGACGAAGTAGCTGGAGCCAGTTGATGCAACGGCCGTTGGAGCAATATTGGAAGCACTACTACTCCGATCCGGAAGTCCATGGCAGGGCGTGGCTGGATCTTTCCAATTCGCGGGTGCAGCTGCAGAGCATGGCGCTATGCCTCGAGGCTGCTGGCGATGTACTCGGTAGCGCTTGCGTGGATCTCGGCTGTGGACGCGGTCAGCTGGCTCGGGCGCTCAAGGCACTGGGTGCCGGCTCGGTGCTGGGGGTAGATTTCGTCGAAGCGGTCGTGGCCGAGAACCGAGATATTTGTCCCGAAATCGAATGGATGTCGGGCGATCTGATGCAGCAGGAATTCATGGAGCTGCTGCCGACCTTCGACCGAATATTTCTGGTCGAGGTGCTCCAGTATGTGGACATGGCCAGCGCCGTCCGCGCGGCATGGCGGCGCCTGCGTCCGGGCGGCAGGCTGATCTGCATGGTCCCGAACCATGCTTGCCCGATCGTCGCCCGCGCGATCGAGCGTTTCGGGGAATGCTATCGGGCGGTTGCGCCGGCGGCCGTCGCCTCCATTGCCGAAGCATTGCCGGGGCTGGCGATGTGGGCAGGGCGCGGCCTGACCTTTCAATCCGACCAACGCCTGCTGCCCTACACGGTGAGTGCGTGGACGGAACAGCTCAACTTCGCGGAACCACCGAACCGGCTCAATCTAGTGTATGTCAAGCAGGCGGCATGCCCATGAGCGGAGCTGTTCTGGCAGCGGCACCCATGCGGAGGGCGGCCTGTTCAACCGAGTTCCTGGTCCCCGGGGACGAAGTCTGGCTGGACCTGTTGAACGAGGTCCGGGCCGACGTCTACTATCTGCCGGGCTATGTCGCGCTGACCGCCCGCGAGGAGGGTGGAGAGCCGCTGCTGTTCGTCGCGCGCGATGGCGGCAATATCTGGCTGATCCCGCTGATCGTACGACCGGTTCCAGGTGACCTCGGAGCTTCCGAGCTCCGCGATGCCGTGACTCCTTACGGCTATTCGGGGCCGCTCATGCGGGTGGCCAACGGCACCGATGCCGGCGAGTGGGCCGCGCGTGCGGCGGCGGCGTTACGAGTGGCCCTCGCGCGACGCGGCATCGTCAGCCTGTTCGCACGGCTTCATCCGCTGCGCCCGCTGCCGGTGGAAAGTCTGGCTGGGACCGGCACCATCTTCGAGCACGGCGACACCGTCGTCGTCGATCTCGCCCAGTCGCCGGAAATGTTGTGGCAGCAGACGCGCAGCAGATGCCGTTCGCACATCCGCGCCTTGGAACGCGACGGCTTCGTCGCCGCCATGGACCCAGGGTTCGCTAGGGTCGATCAGTTCCGAGCAATCTATGACGAAACCATGCGCCGCGTGGGTGCCGCGAAACGCTATTTCTTTTCGACGTGGTATTACGAGGATCTTCGGTATGCCCTGGGAGAGCGGCTGCATCTGTGCGTCGTCGAGCGCGCCGGGCAGGTGGTCTGTGCCGGGCTGTTCACGGAGATGCACGGCACGGTGCAGTATCATCTTGGCGGCACCCGCACGGCCTCGCTGCCCACGCACCCGGCTGAGCTGATGATGCATTTCGTCCGACGATGGGCGAAAGATCGCGGGAACCGAGAATTTCACCTCGGCGGGGGTCGCGGCGGTGCGGCGGATTCGCTGCTGCATTTCAAGCAGGGCTTTTCCAAACACATGGCGCCGTTCGCAACCTGGCGAATGGTTGCCGATCCGGGCGCTTATGCAATGTTGGTCGCGCGCTGGCGCGTCCTGCATAGCGACGCTGCGGCCGACGCGGCCGGCCATTACTTTCCAGCCTATCGCCTGCGGGGGGCCAGCACATGAGCCCCTTGCCTTGCGGCACCTCCATCTACGGGCGCCCGCTGGGTCTCCGCGGCGTCCAGGGTCATCACCGTAGGGTCGAAAACTCATGACCAAGCTTCGGCAGGGGCGGGTGCTCGTGACCGGCGGTGCTGGGTACATCGGCAGTCATGTCGCGCTGGCACTTCGCCGCGCCGGGCGGCCCGCGGTCGTGCTGGACAACCTGACCACGGGCGATGCCAGCGCTGTGCCGCGGGGCGTGCCACTGCAGATTGGCGATGTCGCTGATCGGGCTTTGGTTGATAAAGTCATCGAGCATTACGGTGTCTCGGTGGTCATCCATCTTGCGGGGTCGGTGATCGTGCCGGAATCCCTGCGCGAGCCGATCGCCTATTATCGCAACAATACCGAGGCTAGCCGGACGCTGATCGCCGCTTGCGAAGCGGGTGGCGTCGAGCAGTTCGTGTTCTCGTCGACAGCTGCCGTGTATGGCCAGCCGGCGCAGCTGCCGGTGGCCGAAGATGCTCCCACCTGCCCGCTCAATCCGTACGGTCGGTCAAAACTGATGACCGAGTGGATGCTGCGTGATGCGGGTGCTGCCCATGGATTGCGGCATGTAATCCTGCGCTACTTCAACGTAGCCGGTGCCGACGCGCTGGGTCGCGCCGGCTTTTCGGGCAAGCAGAGCGGCCATCTGATCAAGGTCGCCTGCGAGACGGCCTTGGGTCGGCATGCCTTGCTGCCGATTCATGGGACTGACTATCCCACCCGTGACGGAACCTGTGTCCGCGACTTCATCCACGTCACCGACCTCGCAAGTGCTCACGTGGCCGCCCTGCGCTACCTGGACCAGGGAGGTGAAAGTGCTGTGTTGAATTGTGGCTATGGCCGTGGCTTCTCCGTGCGGGAGGTGGTCGCGGCTGTCGAGACCGTCATCGGCCGTCGCTTGCCGGTGGCACCGGCACCGCGCCGGCTGGGGGACGCCGCCGAAGTTGTCGCCGACGTTCGGCGGATCCGAGCGGCCCTGGACTGGCGGCCGGCATTCGACGACCTTTCCACCATCGTCGCCCATACTCTGGCACGGCAGCAGCAGGGCGGATACATGCGGCGGTTGCGGCCAAGGGCGACGGTACAGCCTCACTGCATCTCGCGGGGTAACGATGCTCGCACTGCAATGTTGGCCGCACCCACCCCGAACATCGTGGTCTGAGCCACGGCAAAGCAATTGGTAATACCTGGGTGCATGGTCGAATCTCGGCGAGATCAAGACATCAGGGCAACGATTGCCTATAATGGCGAGCTGATTGCCATGGGTACAGCAATCGCGCTGATCGGACAAATTCTATGAGCACTCAATCAAACGTGACATCTGCAATTGCAGATGCCAGGAGCGCCAGGGATCACCCAGATAAATACATAAGCATGCGCGACCTGTTTCGTATCCTGCGCCGGCGGCGGATGACCATCTTCGTGACCGTTGCCGCGCTCACCGCACTCTCCGGCATCGTCAGTTCGCTCCTGGTGCCGAGATATACGGCGCAGGCGGAGATCATGATCAGCGCGCGGCCATCGCGCGTCGTGAACATGCAGGCGGTGCTCGACGATCTTCCCAATGACGTCACCACCATCGAAACCCAGGTCCGGATGATCCGGTCGCGTCATTATGCCGAGCGTTTGGCTACGCAACTCGATCTGCGACCGGATTTTGTCTCGAGGCACCAGCCGCGGGCGTCCGAACAGTGGCTTGATTCGGTGCGCGCGTCGGCTCTCGTGCTGGCGCAGCGGTGGATACCCGAGCGCTTGTTCGTCACGGCGGGCACGGCCGGTCAACTGGTGCCGCCGCCTCGCGCGCCGGATCCGCCAGCTGACGTAGTCGAACCGCCGGAAGTCGTTGTGGAGGATCTGCTCGACAATCTGCGCATCGACCTGGAGGGAACGCTCGTCACGATCGGCTTCACGGCCGCGGACCCGGGCGAGGCTGCCCGCATCGCCAATGCCTACGCCGTGCAGTATGTCGACGATCAACTGCGCGACAAGACGGCCGTCACGGAACAGGCGGCCAGCTGGCTGGGCCAGCGGATCCAGGAGCTGCGTGAGGAGCTGTCGCGTTCGGAGAGCGCGATCGCCGCCTTCCGTGCCGACAACAATCTGATGGATCTGGGTGGCCAGACCGATGCCGCACGTCGCGTCGCCGACATCACCGGCCAGCTGTCAGCCATCCAGAGCGAGCGCGCCGCCAAGGAGGCACGCCTGAAGACGCTGCTGGAACTCCGCTCCCGGGGGGGCGACTATCAGCATGTCCTCGAGATGCTGCAGTCGCCGGTGATTGACGGCCTGCGCGAGCAGGACATCAAGCTCGCCGCGCAGCTGGCGCAACTCAGTTCCGAGTTCGGCGCGCGCCATCCGGAGATCGTTCGTCTGACGGCTGATCGCGAAAGCGTCGCCCGCAGCCTGCGGCGTGAAGTGGACAGCGTGGTCGGTGGCCTGCAGCGCGAGGCCGACCTGCTGCGGGCACGGGAGCAGGAGATCCAGTCCCGCTTCGACCAAGCGCAGTCGACAGCGGTCATATCAAAGCAGGCCGAAGTGCAGCTGCGTGATCTCGAGCGCGAGGTCGAGGCCAATCGGGCGCTCTATGCCACCTTTCTTACCCGATACAAGGAGACCAGCGAGCAAAAGAACCTGATTCGCCCCGATGCCCGCGTGGTCGCGTTGGCTGCCGTGCCGACGGTGCCGAGCTTTCCGCGCGTCCCGCTGGTCGTGGCCGGGGGATTTGTCACTTCGCTGCTGCTGGGAACGCTGCTGGCCTTCCTGGCAGAGCAGCTCGACGGCAAGCTGCGCAGCGCGCATCAGATCGAGCGCCTGCTGGGGATCCGCAATATTGGGATGGTGCCAAGCGTACGTGGCCTTGGCCGCCGTCCCGGCAGTCTTCAGCATTATCTGCACACGAAGCCGCTGTCAGCCTACGCCGAGTCGGTGCGCGAGGTGGAAGGTGTGATCAAGCTTGCTGCGACAGGATCTTCATCCAGCGTGATCCTGGTGACCTCGTCCCTGCCAAACGAAGGCAAGACCACTTTCGCCTTGAGTCTTGCCATGGCCGCCGCCTTGTCCGGGATACGTACGGCGGTGCTTGACCTCGACTTCCGCAATCCCAGTATTTTCAAGCTGCTGAGCCCATCCCGAACACCTGACCTGATCGACCACCTGGCCGGAAACTGCAGGTTTGAGGAAGTGGTTCACGCCGATGATCTACTGCCCAATCTGCATGTGCTGCCGGTCAAGCGACCGGCCCGTAGTCCAACCACGATCGTGGCCTCGCCGCAGTTGGGCGAGCTGATCGCGGTCCTGCGCCGTCAGTACGATTGGGTGATTCTCGACACCCCACCGCTGCTCGGCTTGGCCGACGTCAAGGCCATGGCCCGACACGCCGACCACGTGGTTTATGCGGTGCGCTGGGGCAAGACTACCGACGAGATCGCGCTGAATGGTTTGCGGGCGCTCCGTGATGCCCGGGCGAACTTGCTGGGTTCGGTGCTGACACAGGTCAACCTGCGACGCCATGCACGCCTGCGCTATGGCGATGCGTCCCAGTACTATAAGTATTACAAGAAATATTACGTTCACTGAATGGTGCCGCATGCTCGCCCGCCCTACGCATGTTCTTGCAGACCTACCGGCGGGCCGCTGCCACGGCTTCTTGCACAGCCGCGAGCCAAGCACGTTCCACTCCACCAGGCGTGAGGTAGTCGTGCTGCTCCGCGTAGAGCCACACAAAGCTGTCCGCCTGCCTCAGCGCGTTGGTCAGTGTCGCTTGGAGGATGGTCGGATTCATCGGGTAGCCTGCCTTCCACTCCTCATCATAGACGCCGAACGAGATGTCGATCTTCTCGGACCATACATTATGAAACTCGGGCAACACCAATGCACTCGGTTGCAGGCTCGGCAGCACGAAACGGCGAAAATGGTAGGAATTCTTGAAGTCCTGCTCGGTTCTATACTGGTAGACCTCGCCACCATCGATGACGGTCGCGGTACGGGGTGCTGCTTCCAGAAGACCTGCGAAGAAGAAGCCGGAAAGGTCCCGGTCGGTAACGGCCGACTGTTCGAGCACGACGGAGGTCGGGGTGCGGGGGTCGGACACATAAGGACCATGCAGGACCATGAACCGCATGGACGGCCAGACGGCTGCGAGCGCGCGCATCAATTGGCGGCCGCGCTCGCGATACTGCGCCCGATAGGCAGCCAGCGAGTGGGTTCCCGCGTAGGTGACATCCTGCGGATAGGTCCAGACATCGCCATTGTAGGCTTCATTATCGAACACGAGCCCGACCATGCCGACGTCGCGTGCCGCGCGCGCCAGCGTCACCCAGTTGTCGATCACCTGCGTCCAACTATCGAACGGATCGACGTTCATGACGTAGGTCACGAGAAAGTTCGCGTCGACCTTTCCCATCCGGTGCCGCAGCGGGCCAAGCTCGGCCGCGATGTCATCATAGTCCAGGACCTTGTCCGGCAGCATCAGATCCCATCCGGCCTGCGTCCTGACGACGACGCCGTCGATGCCGATGCTCTCGATGAATTCCATATTGCGAGCCAGGTTTGCTGGAGCCGCGGCATCGCCGAACCCGTTGCTGGCCATGTTCAACATGATGAGTTGAGTAGCGTTGGCGCCCAGCGTGCCATTGGCACCGACCGCAGTTGCAAGAAGAAAGCAACCGCTCATAACGAACGAACGGAGCATGGCCAGCGGCCAATTACGGTCGGGGCGACGAGGCGATCGAAGTTGCAGCATCCACAGACCTTTTTCTTTGGTCGAGCAACGCTAGCGGCTAAGGCGCTGGATGTCACACCAATGCTTGGATGCGCCATAGGCTCTCCAGTACGCTATGATTGCATTAGCGTGACGCGGCAAAATTTCGGATATTTCAATCTTGCCGTCGCGTCAATTATCGAAGGCTAGTCGCAGAGTAGACACTCCGGTGCCGATAGAATGATAGGCGTTCATAACGATATGTGCCAGACGAGTTTGGAAATGTGAATGCTGTTACGATTTACATTGATTTATGGCATAGGTCGTGGGATTCCGGGCGTGGTCAATTTCATGACCATAGCGATATACACCAGAATGTTGCATCCGGATGACTACGGATATTATGCATTGATGATTGCGTCGGTGGGTCTTTGGAATACCGTCTTGTTCGAATGGTTGCGGCTCGGCCTCTTGCGGTTTTATCCGCAGCATAGCGAGCAGCCATACGCGCTGCTCGCGACGCTGGCATGCGGATTTACAGCGATTGCGGTTGTGGCCGCCGCCGCCACTGTCGTCGCGGTGGCGCTTGTGCCCGACCGCGACTTCGTCTCCTTGATTACCCTAGGGTTCGCCTTGCTCTGCGCGCAGGCGTGGTTCGAACTCAATCTTGAACTCGTGCGCTCGCAGCTGTCGCCCACCCGCTATGCCTACATCACCGCTTGGCGGGCCATCGTGGCCCTCGCCTGCGGTGTCCTGCTGATTCATGCCGGTCTTGGTGCCACCGGCGCTCTACTGGGCATGCTGGTAGCCCTTGTCGTCTCGGTGATCCCGTTCATACGTGAGACTTGGCGTGGGGTCGGGCCGGCCATGGCTGACCGGGAGATGCTGCGCGAGCTTCTCGTCTACGGGCTGCCGTTGACTGCCAGCTTGGCACTCAACTTCGTCATCAGCAGTTCTGACCGCTTCCTACTCAACTGGCTCATCAGCGCCGAAGCTACGGGCATTTATGCGGCCGGCTACGACGCCGTCTGGCACTCGATGACATTACTGATGATGATCGTCAATCTCGCCGGCTATCCAATCGCGATTCGGGCGCTCGAGCGTGACGGCGTCATGGCCGCCCGTGAGCAAGTGCGCCAGAACTTTCTTCTACTTGCGGCCATCGCTGCGCCGACGGCGGTGGGAATCGCTGTCAGCGCCGATGCCATCGGCAGCGTCGTCCTCGGTGCCGCCTACCGCGAGACGGCTGTCGGCTTGCTGCCATGGGTGGCATTGGGCGCCGTCATCGCGCGCTTCAAGAGTTACTACATCGATCTCGGTTTCCATCTGGGGCGGAAGACAGGTGGGCAAGTATGGGTGATGCTGATCGCCGCGATGGTCAATATCGCCTTGAACTTGTGGTGGATTCCGGTGTTTGGTGTGTACGGTGCAATTTACGCCACGATCGTTGCCTACGTCGTAGCCTTCGTGGCTGGTTTGTACGTCGGGCGGCGGGTCTTCCCTTTGCCGGCGCCACCGTTGGAAGCTATCAAGCCCGTGGTCGCCGCCGCCGTGATGGCAGCCGCACTCTGGCCCAGCCGCCACGACGTCGGTCTCGGTGCACTGGCATGGCAGTTGGGGCTTGGCGCAGCCGTATACGCCTCGGCAATGTTGGTTCTTGATTTTGCGGGCTGTAGGCGTCGCTTGGTCGGGCTGGTAGCCGCTCATGCCATGAACGTGCCCGGGCGCTGATCAAATGGGAAATCTGCGAGCGCAACGATGCTGATCGAGTTCATGGGTTTGCCGGGCGCGGGCAAGTCGACGATCGCGCGTGGTGTGTGTGCCTCGCTGCGAAAATCCGGCTGCCGGTTGGCATGGGCGCCGGACGCGTTCGTGCATAGCCAACCTACCTTGCTGCGTGTCTATAAGCTTGCCCGAATAGCCGCTTATGGCATGTTCCATCCCACCAGTGCCGCTGGTGCCGCCAGGCGCAGCCAATCATTTCCGCAGCCGAGCCGATCCACTGCCATGCGGCTGATGGGCAACTGGCTTTACGTCAGTGCTGTCTGCACCATGCGGCCGCGCTCCGACGAACTCGTCGTGCTCGACCAGGGCCTGGGCCAGGGTCTATATTCATTGGCGCTGCAATCCGACGATGACCGGCTTCCCGCCATTCGCCGGGCCCTAAATGGCGCCCCGTGTCCCGATATCGTGGTGTCGGTCGAAGCGCCTAGCGCGGTGGTGCGCGAGCGGATGCGATGTCGGGCGGCAAGCTATTCCGCGACCGAGCGTCTCCTGCTCGCTGACCAACGCTGGCTCGACAAATCGACGCGTATCCTCGGTCATGTGCGGCAGGTCCTCGCCGAACGCAACGTGCAGGTCCTTCGCTGTGACTCCCATGCGCAGACAGCACCGGCGGCGATCGACTTCATCGCCAGCGCCATTGCGCAGCGTCTGTCAGCCGGAGGCGGGAGGTGAGTATTGGCGCGTCGCCGCTCGCGACGCAAGCCGACGCAGCGATGCCAGTCCGTACATGGGCTCTGCAGGCTTGGTGGGCGCTCTACATCCTACTCAATCCACTTTATTTGTTTCCCAGCGGCGGCCTGCAGCCGGCACACCTGTTCCTGATCACGACGTTCCCCGTCGCCTTTCTTTTGTGGATTCGGCGAATTCCACGCCATGCAGAGCTTTACACCGCCGCTGGTAGCTTTCTAATGTATATTTTTATTGTGAATATGACATGGTATTCTCGTTACTATAGTAATGTCTTTCTGTTAAGTTCTTGTTATGTTATGTACAATATGATCATGTTGATCGTGGTATCCACGATCTTTGCCGAACAGCCACGATCGCTTGCCCGCGTTACCCGCCTTGCTCTGCTCGGAACGCTGGCATTCGAAGCGGCCGCGATGGTGGTCATTGGTGACCAGGGCTACGGCCGAGCTATGGGGACGTTCAACGATCCCAACCAGATGGGCTACTGGGCGCTGCTCACGGTCGCCTGCTATTTTGTCGTTCGCGAAGGCCGGCGCCTGCGGCTGACCGACCTGATCGCGCTGGCGCTGGCCGGCCTGATCATCTTCTTCTCGGTGTCCCGAGCCGCTATCTTGGGCTTTGCGACCCTGCTCATGCTGGTCACGTTGTTCAGCCGAGTCGATCCGCGCCGGATGATGCTGAGCGCGGCTGTCGTGATCGCCGCTTTCCTGCTGACACGTATGGTTGATGTCGGTTCGGACCAATCCTATCAGGGCGTGCTGAATTTCGCCGAGCAGCGGTTCGCCAGCAAGGATACGGCCAACGACTCACTGGCCGAGCGTGGCTATGCCAGGCTGTGGTTGTTCCCAGAGTATCTGCTGCTGGGTGCCGGCGACGGCGAGTATCCGGCACGGTTCAATCTTGCCAACGAGACGCACTCGACGGTGGGCTCGATCCTGTTTGCCTACGGCATCGTCGGCCTGTCGCTGTTCGGATTTCTGTTGTTCGTCTTGATGCGCCGCGCTGATTGGTTTCGGATATCATTGCTGCTCCCCGTGATGATCTACGGCATTGCGCAGCAGGGTGTGCGGTTCTCGATGTTCTGGACTTTCCTTGCCCTGGTGTTTGCACTTTCTCGACCCGAGGATGACCATGCTTGCACTCACGCCGACCGTTGAGCCGGAGACGGTATCGGCTCAAACCATTGCTGCCTCTGCCAAGACGGTGCTCGTGCTCGGCGTCCTCCCAGAATCGCTATTGGTGTTCCGAGGCCCACTGATGCAGGCGATGCTGGGCTGTGGCCACCGCGTTCTCGCCTGCGCCAGCGGTGCTTCGGCGCCGGTACAAGCAAAGCTCGCCGAACTCGGTGTGCGCTACATCGACGTGACGCTGCAGCGTACCGGCCTCAACCCGATGCATGACCTTGGCTGCCTGCGGAGCCTGATCGAGTTGCTGCGGGCTGAGCGGCCAGACATGGTGTTGGCCTATACCATCAAGCCGATTCTTTATGGCGGGTTGGCTGCGCGCCTGGCGGGTGTCCCTGCGTTCTTCGCGATGATCGAGGGTGTCGGCTATGCCTTCGCCGGCCGGGGGCGTACCGCCCGGTTGGCGGGTCTTGTCGCCCGACCGCTCTATCGCCTGAGCCTCGCGGGCGCCAAACGCGTCTTCTTCCTCAATCCCGACAATCTTGCCCTGTTCCTGCAGCTCGGCCTTCTGCGCGAGCAGCAGGCCGCCCTGATCGACGGCATCGGCATCGATCTCGAGGAGTTCCAGCCGGCACCCCTGCCCGAGCTGCCGAGCTTCCTGTTGATCGCCCGTCTGATCACCAGCAAGGGCATCGCCGAATATGCCGACGCCGCACGGATGGTGAAGGCCAAGTACCCGGAAGCCAGGTTTCGCCTCGTGGGCTGGATCGACGAGCATCCGGAAGCGGTTTGCGCGACCGATCTTCAGGCGTGGATAGAGGAGGGCACCATCGACTATCTTGGCCGGCTGGATGACGTACGGCCGGCGATTGCGGACTGCTCGGTCTACGTGCTGCCATCCCATCACGAGGGTCTGCCGCGCACCGTGCTCGAGGCGATGGCCATGGGACGCGCTATCGTCACCACCGATGCGCCGGGCTGCCGGGAGACAGTCGTTCCTGGCGAGAACGGCTTGCTCGTGCCGGTGGGTGACGTGGCGGCGCTGGCGGCGGCCATGGAGAGCTTCCTCCAGCAGCGGGAGCGAATCGAGCGCGCCGGTTCGGCAAGCCGTGCGCTGGCCGTCAGGAGGTTCGACGTACATGCCGTGAATAGGGAAATCCTACGGATCATGCGGCTCGACGGGTCTCCTTAGGCCATCGATCGAACGGCCGAGGATCTCACCGCGCCCTCTGAAGCCGTCGTACAATACTTGCCAGCCGCTGACGTACACCAAATGCCCGGATTATTGCAACTTCAAAGATCAAATTCTCGAGTTGGTAAGCCTATATGATATGCGCTCGTTGCGAGTTACCATAGTATGTATACGCCGTCGGTATCGATTGTTGGCTGTCGGAAGGTGATCCTACTATGTTGTGATTTTTTCGTGACAATTCTAATTGCTAATTCAAATAAACCGTACCAATATGACCTTCTAGTCTTGGATTCATGAGCTAAGCCTACCGCTCGGTCGGCTCGAACGGGCCAGCGCGGCCAATGAAAATTGTGGCGGGAACAAAGGAATAGGGGTGATGTCAGCCATTCCACTAGGCCATCGGCAAGGCCATGGAATTCTTGCGTCCGTGAACAAACCCTACATGGCAATCATCGTACACGACATCGCCGTTGCATTGATGTCTGTATATGCGGCAATCATTATCAACGGGAATGTTGAATTACTGTCAACCGGATGGGGTAATCTCCAGGCATCAGTATTGTTTGCATTGATATTTGGAATTGTCTCAGCAAACTCGAATATATACAGAAGCATGTGGCGTTATGCTTCGATAGGTGATCTTGTTCGTATTGTGTTTCTGGCAACGATTTCAGTATTTATATTTTATTCAGTTTTGTTTTTGCTCAACCGTATGAGTGAGGTGCCGCGATCGGTACCTGTCATTCAATGGTTTCTCTTCATCGCGATGTTGGGAGGCCCGCGGCTGGGCTGGCGGCTGTGGCAGGGGCGAAAGGGTCGCCAGCGCGGACTGCTCGCCGAAAAAGCGGCGCTGCCGGTTCTTCTCGTCGGCACGGGGGAAGGCAGCCGCCTGTTCATCGAGGCGATGCAGCGCGATCCGAACGCGCCCTACCGCGTTATCGGCATGCTCGATCTTGGTCGGCGGGACATCGGGCGGGTCATCCACGACGCTCGCGTGCTGGGCATGGTCGGCGAGCTCGAGCAGATCGCAGCCCGCCTCGGCCGCGACGGGCGGCATCCGCGGCGGCTGATCGTGACCGAGCCTGCCGACGGCTCCCGGTTGCGGGAACTCGTGGCGGCCGCTGAGCGACTGGGCATCGCGACGGCAAGGCTGCCGAGCCTGACCGAGTTCAAGGCCGCCATCGACGACGGGCGCCTGGACTTGCGCCCGATCGCCCTGACCGAACTGCTCAACCGGCCCCAGGCGAGGCTCGACCACGCGGCGATCGATCGGCTGATCGAGGGGCGCCGTGTCCTCGTGACCGGCGCCGGCGGCAGCATCGGCAGCGAGCTCACGCGGCAGATCGCGGCACGGCGGCCAAGCCTGCTCGTGATGGTGGATCACAGCGAGTTCAATCTTTATTCGGTCGACATGGAGCTGCATGTCCACTTCCCCGGCGTTCCTCGGCTGGCCGTGCTGTGCGATATCCGCGATGGGACGCGAGTCGAGCATGTGTTCGCGCAGCATCGGCCCGACCTCGTCTTTCATGCGGCCGCGCTCAAGCATGTACCCATGGTCGAGCTCAATCCCGTCGAGGGAGCGCTCACCAACGTGCTCGGGACCCGCAATGTCGCTGACGCGGCCCTGCGCCATCGGGCCCTGGCCATGGTGCAGATCTCGACCGACAAGGCTGTGAACCCTACGAGCATCATGGGTGCGAGCAAACGGCTGGCCGAGCTCTACACCCAGGCCCTGGACCTCGCGGCGGCAACAACGGGGGCCGACGGTGAAGGGAATCGGACCCGCTTCATGACCGTCCGGTTCGGCAATGTGCTCGGATCGAGTGGCTCGGTCGTTCCACTGTTTCGGCGTCAGCTCGAGCAGCGCGGCCCGCTGACCGTCACCCATCCGGACATCGAGCGTTTCTTCATGACCGTGCAGGAGGCAGTACAGCTCGTATTGCAGGCGTCGAGCCACGGTGTGCGCCACCCAGATCGTCGCGGCGAGGTGTTTGTTCTGGACATGGGTGAACCGGTCAAGATCATCGATATCGCGCGCCAGATGATCCGGCTCGCCGGCCTCCAGCCGGACGTCGACATCAAGATCGAGATCGTCGGGCTAAGGCCCGGGGAAAAACTGTACGAGGAGCTGTTCGACCAGCAGGAACAACGGCTCGATGCGGGCATCGAGGGTGTCTTCGCGGCCAGTTGCCGGGGCATCGGGTTGGCTGCGATGCGTGATATGCTGCTCGGTCTGGAACGTGCCTGCGATCGTCAGGATGCGGCACAGGTGGCGAAGCTGGTCCGACGTTATCTCGACGGCGTCAATGCACTCGGTGGCAGCAGCGGTGGGGTTGGCGATCTGGCGGAGCGACGGCACGCCGCGCACGCGGCATAGCGGGCGGCAGAAACCTGGTTGAAGCTGCCGTGCGACCAAAGGCGCAGCCGGCTGGATGTTGAACTATCAGCGGGTAGGAGTAGGTGCTGCCCCAAGCCTCGTGCCGCTTGGGAGTTGCCCATGGACTTGTTCGACGCTCTTTTCTTGGCGCGTCTTCAATTTGCGTTCACGGTCAGCTTTCACATCGTGTTCCCAGCCTTCTCGATTGGGCTCGCCAGCTATCTGGCGGTGCTGGACGGGCTGTGGTTGTGGACGGGGCGCAGCGTCTATCTGGATCTGTTCAATTACTGGAAGAAGATTTTTGCTGTAGCCTTTGGCATGGGCGTCGTGTCCGGACTGGTGATGAGCTACCAGTTCGGTACGAACTGGAGCGTGTTCTCGGACAAGGTCGGGCCGGTGCTCGGGCCGTTGATGGGCTATGAGGTCATGTCCGCCTTCTTCCTGGAGGCAGGCTTTCTGGGCGTGATGCTGTTCGGCCTGCATCGGGTGGGACCGCGGCTGCATTTCTTCGCCACCCTGATGGTGGCTTTCGGTACCTTCCTGTCGGCATTCTGGATCCTCTCGGCCAACAGCTGGATGCATACGCCTGCGGGCTATGCGTTCAACGACGTCGGCCAGTTCGTGCCGGCCGACTGGTGGAAGGTCATCTTCAACCCGTCCTTCCCCTACCGTCTGGTCCACATGGTGTTGGCCGCCTATCTGACCACGGCTCTCGTGGTCGGCGCCGTCGGTGCCTTTCACTTGCTGCGCTACAGCGGTGAGGCCTCGGCGCGGGTGATGTTCTCGATGGCGATGTGGATGGCGGCGATCGTGGCGCCGATCCAGATCATCGCCGGTGACGCGCACGGGCTGAACACACTGGAGCACCAACCGGCCAAGATCGCGGCCATGGAAGGGCATTTCGAGACCCAGAGAGGGGCGCCCCTGCTGCTGTTCGGCATTCCCGACATGGAGCAGGAACGTACGCTCTATGCCGTGGGCATCCCCCGACTCGGCAGCCTGATCCTGACCCACGAATGGGACGGCGAGGTGAAGGGGCTGGATGCTTGGCCCAAGGACCAGCGCCCGAACGCGACCCTGATCTTCTGGACCTTCCGGGTCATGGTTGGGCTGGGCATGGCGATGGCGGGCCTCGGCCTGTGGAGCCTGTGGCTGCGCTGGCGGGGCCGGCTTTACGATACGCCCCTGCTGCACCGCGCGGCGATGCTGATGGGTCCGATGGGCTTTGTCGCCGTGCTGGCCGGATGGATCACCACCGAGGTGGGGCGGCAGCCCTACACCGTCTATGGCCTGCTGACGACGGCCCAGTCCGTGTCGCCGATCGCCGCCGCCGGTGTCGGCTCCTCGCTTATCGCCTTCATCCTGGTCTATTTCACGGTCTTCGGTGCCGGTGTGTTCTACATCCTGCGATTGATGGGGCGCCGCCCCGATGTGGCCGAGCCTGAGCAGCCCGCTGAAGGGCCGATCCGGGCGGCCGGCATCATGCCGGCGCCTGCAGAGGCGCTGGCGACGGGTGAAGGAGCACACACGCGATGATCTTCGATCTGGCGTTCATCTGGGCTGGCCTGATTGCGTTCGCGGTCCTGGCCTATGTAGTCCTCGATGGCTTCGATCTTGGCGTGGGGATCCTGTTCCTGTCTCTCGAGGAGGAGTCCGAGCGGGATCAGATGATGAACTCGGTGGCGCCGGTCTGGGACGGCAACGAGACGTGGCTGGTCCTCGGCGGCGGCGGGCTGTTCGCGGTGTTTCCGCTGGCCTACGCTGTCGTGATGCCGGCGCTTTACGTGCCGATCATCGTCATGCTGCTGGGACTCGTGTTTCGCGGGGTCGCGTTCGAGTATCGGTGGAAGACGCGGCGGGCCAAATACCTTTGGGACTGGGCATTCACCGGCGGCTCGCTCGCAGCGGCCTTGGCGCAGGGTGTTGCCCTGGGAGCGTTGGTCCAGGGCATTCCCGTGGAGAATCGGGCTTACGTCGGCGGCTGGTGGGACTGGCTGACGCCCTTCAGCGTGCTGACCGGCATCGCGCTGGTGGTCGGCTATGCGCTGCTCGGCGCCACCTGGCTGGTGATGAAGACCGAAGGCGAGGTGCAGCGGCGCGCCTATGGCCTGGCTCGGACCGCCGGCATCGGCACGTTGCTGCTGATCGGCGCGGTCAGCCTGTGGACGCCGTTTCTGGACTCGGTTTTCATGACGCGTTGGCTCGGCTGGCCGCAGATCCTGTACACGGCGCCGGTGCCCCTGGTGGTGGTCGGGTGTGCCTGGGCCCTCTTTGACGGGCTCCAGAAAGGCCGTGAGGTCCGGCCGTTTCTGGCAGCACTCACGCTGTTCGTGGTGTCATTCATCGGCCTCGGTATCAGTTTTTACCCCTATATCGTGCCGCACTCGATCACGATTTGGGATGCGGCAGCACCGGACGAGAGTCTGTCGTTCCTGCTGGTTGGCGCCGCGGTTCTGATCCCGGCAATCCTCATTTATTCGGCCTATGCCTACTGGGTGTTCCGCGGCAAGGTCGACGTGGCGGGTGGCTACCACTGATGGCCGACCGGCAGGCGTCCGGGCGTGATGCGGCGCTGTGGTCGCGTCTGCTGTGGTTCGCTGCTTTGTGGATGGCGAGCGTGGCGGCGCTGGGCGTGGTGGCCTACGGCTTGCGGTCGGTCCTGTTCTGAGCGCCGGTCAGGTGAGCAGGCGAGCCAGAATGGCGGCAGCCTCGTCGATGTCGGCGCGCAGCGCGACGCGCGCGGCAGGGCCGTCGCCATTGGCCAGGGCGTCGCGGATGGCGCGATGCTGGTGATTGGCCAAGCGCCAGTTGCCCGATCCGCGCAGCAGGCTGAGATAGGGGCCGATCTGCAGCCATAGCGGCTCGATCACGGCCATCAGGCTTTCCGATCCGGCCGCACGGTAAATCGTGAAGTGGAACTCGCGGTTGGCCGGCACGAACGAGATGCGGTCGTCGTCGGTTGTCGCACTTTCCATCCGCGCAATCAGCGTATCGAGCCGGGTCATCAGCTCGGGCGTGGCGTTGGCCGCAGCCCATGCCGCAGCCACTCCTTCGATCTCACCGCGCACTCGGCGCAGGTCCTCGAGCCGCTCGCCGCTCAATGGCGGGATGCCGACGGATCGGCCCGCCACCACGGTCAGCGCCTGGGCCGCGGTCAGCCGGTGCAGCGCCTCGCGCACCGGCATGGCGCTGACCCCGAACGCTTCGGCCAAGCTCTGAATGGTGACCGTCCGGCCGGGGGCGATCTCCCCGTCGAGGATCAGCTCCTTCAACTGACGATAGACCTGCTCCTGCACGGTATCGCGGGCCACTGGCCGGTAGACGGGCCGGCGCTGGGGACGTGCTGCCGCGACCTCGCCGTCATCGCTCATTTCCTGACCTGCCCCCTTCGCGACCCTGTTGCGAGCAAAGTTGATCTGTGATCTATGATCAAAAGCATCCACGGTCAATCGGCGGGAACCCAATCCGCAGAGCCGAACCGGGGGCGAGCAGGGGAGGCAGGGCAATGAAGCGTTTGAGCTATCTCGCGGGAAGCGTCGCCGTGGCGGCATTGGTCGCCGGCGGCGCCGGATCGACGGTCGCGGCCGAGAAGCACAAGATCTTTCTGTCGATGAGCTACATCGGCAACGACTGGCAGGCCGAGGCCGCCAACATGGTCAAGGCCATGGCCGCGCATGCCGACTTCAAGGACAAGGTCGATCTGCAGATCCAGGTCGCCGGCCCCAACGCGCAGCGGCAGATCCAGCAGATCAATGCCATGGTGCAGCAGGGCGCCAAGGCAATCGTGGTCTACCCGATTTCGCCAACGGCCTTGAACCAGGTGGTCAAGAACGCCTGCGACAAGGGCGTCATGGTGATCGCCTACGATGCCGAGATCACCGAGCCCTGCGCCTACAATGTCTCGATCGACCAGGAAGAGGCCGGGCGGGTTACGGCCGAGTGGCTGGTCGACAAGATGGGCGGCAAGGGCAATATCGTCGCCATCACGGGTGTGCCCGGGACCTCGGTCGATACGTTGCGGACCAAGGCCGCGAAGGAGGTCTTCGCCAAGCATCCGGACATCAAGATCCTGGCCGAGGCCGCCGGCATGTGGAGCCAGGCGGTGGCGCGGACCGAACTCTCCAAGATCCTGGCGACGCATTCCTGGGACAAGATCGACGGGCTGTGGATGCAGGTCGGCTGCTTCACGGCAAACTCGATGCAGATCGAGGCCGGTGCACAGGCGGCAGATCTGAAGCCTTGCGCCGGCGAAGGTTCGAACGGCGGCCGTATCCAGATGCTGCCGGCCGACACCGCGGTCGAGGGCGCCAGTGGTGCCTACGCCCCGATGGGCGCTTCCCGCATCTCCTATGCGTCGCCTCCCTACTCCGGTGGCTATGCGCTCAAGCTCGCCGTGCAGAAGCTCGAGGGCAAGGAGATTCCCAAGCGGATCACGCTCCCGTTGCCGCTGGTCACTAACGAGACCATCAAGCTCTGCGCCGAAGGGAGCTGGGCAGAGATGGCGGCGGGCTGCAACGTGTTCCTGCCGTCGCTTGTCTCCAACCCCGGCTGGTTCGCCTCGATCTATTCGCCGGAGACGCCGGAGATCGGGCTCCAGGGGGCCCTGGTCGGTCAGCCCGAAGGTTGAACTTGGCCTGCGGGAGGGCATGGACCCTCCCGACTGCCTGCCGGAATTCGCATCGATGACCAATATCGCGATGGCCTTGCACGTCGATTCGATCGCCAAGGCGTACGGCGCCACGGTGGCGCTGGACGGCGCCTCGTTTGCCGTGCGTTCGGGCGAGGTTCACGCCCTGCTGGGCGAGAACGGCGCCGGCAAGTCGACCATGGTCAAGATGCTGTCCGGGCTGGTCCAGCCCGATGCCGGGACGATTCAGCTGGACGGCACGCCGGTGCGGCTGCGCCGGCCGGCCGACGCGCAGCGCCAGGGAATCCAGACGGCTTTCCAGGAGATGACCCTGGTCAGAGACCTGACGGTCGCCCAGAACATGCTGCTGCCGCAAGCGCCGACGGTGATGGGCCAGCTGCGGCGCCGGCATGGCGAGCGGCTGGTGGCCGACCATCTGGCCAGGCTGGGGCTCGAGCGGATCGATCCACGGGCCGAGCTTCGCGACCTCGACTTGCCGCAACGGCAGAAAATCGAGATCGCCCGGGCCGTCTTCCGACGGCCGCGCATCCTGCTGCTCGACGAGCCGACATCGACCCTCTCCGGGCGTGACATCGACTGGCTGGGCGACCTGATCGAGCGTGTGGTCGCCGACGGTGTGACGGTCGTCTTCATCTCGCACCGCCTGCCCGAGGTCCGCCAGTTCTGCGATCGGCTCACGGTGCTGCGCAACGGTCGCGACATCGGCACGGCCGACGTGAATTCCATCGGCGACGATGAGGTGATCAGGATGATCATCGGCCGCTCGCTCGCCGCCACCTTCCCGCCGCGCCCGACGCAGCGGCCGCAGCAGACGGTCGCACCGGTTTTGGAGGCGCGCGGTCTGGCCACGGACGGCAAGCTCGTCGAGGCCGGTTTCGCGCTGCGGCAGGGCGAGATCCTGGGCGTGGCCGGCCTGCAGGGCATGGGCCAGCAGGACTTGTTCCTTGCCTGCTTCGGCATGGCCGCCCTGCGGCAGGGCGAGATCCTCGTGGATGGGCGCAAGGTGACGCTGGCGTCGCCGCGCGATGCCGTCCGCGCCAATATCGGGATCAGCTTGGTGCCGGAGGATCGCAAGACCGAGGGGCTGTTCCTGCGCCTCGACGGCACGGCCAACATCTCGCTGCCGGTGATCGACCGGTTCGCCCGCTGGGGCCTGATCGATGGCGCAAACGAGACGGCCGCCGTGGCCGGAATCCTCGAGGCGGTCGAGGTCCAGCCGCGCGCACTCTACACCCGGGCCGGCGCCTTCAGTGGCGGCAACCAGCAGAAGATCGCCATCGGCAAATGGCTGCTCGCCGGCAGCCGCACCCTGTTGATGTTCGATCCGACGCGCGGCGTGGACGTCGGCACCAAGCACCAGCTCTATCTCCTGATGCGCCGTTTCGCCGATGCGGGGGGCTCGATCCTGTTTCACTCGACCGAGATCGCCGAGCTGGTGAATCTTTGCGACCGGGTCATGGTGCTCTATGGCGGCCGGGTCGCGCTGGAGCTCGAAGGCGATGCCATCGAGGAAGAGGCAATCATGCGCGCGGCGCTGGGCGATGCCGCGCGTGGCACGGGGATGGCGGCTTGAGCGCCGCCGCGCTGCCGCTGGCCGGGCGCCGCC
>JBATRI010000199.1:0-10586 GCA_049292515.1 Geminicoccaceae bacterium | reverse complement strand
GGCCAGCACCACGGGCACCTTGGCCGCCAGCGCGAAGCCCATGTTGGCGATGTCGCCGTCGCGCAGGTTGACCTCGGCCGGGCTGCCGGCGCCTTCGACCAGGACGAGGTCGCAGGCCCGGCCCAGCCGGTCGAAGCTGTCCAGCACCCGGGGCAGCAGCAGCGGCTTCAGCGCATGGTAGTCGCGGGCGCTGCAGCTGCGCAGCACCTGCCCCTGCACCACCACCTGCGCCCCCGTGTCGCTCTGCGGCTTCAGGAGGACGGGGTTCATGTCGACGACGGCGTCGGTGCGGCAGGCCCGCGCCTGCAGCGCCTGCGCCCGACCGATCTCGCCGCCGTCGCTGGTGACGGCCGCGTTGTTGCTCATGTTCTGCGGCTTGAACGGCCGCACGCGCAGGCCGCGCCGCGCGAACGCCCGGCACAGGCCGGCCACGAGCAGGGATTTGCCGGCGTTCGAGCAGGTACCCTGGATCATCAGGCTCGGCGTGCGCATCCGGGCTTCATGGCGGCGCGCTTGCGGCAGATCAAGCCTGCCGGTGGGGTGTAGCCTATGCTGCGGGCAGCCATGAGAGGAGGAGCCGTGATGCGGGCGATGCTGCTCGAGACCCCCGGCCAGGCGCTCTGTGCGGCCGAGATCGCCGTGCCTACCCCAGGCCCGGGCCAGGTGCTGGTGCGGGTGAAGGCCTGTGCCGTGTGCCGCACCGACCTCCACGTCGTCGACGGCGACCTGAAGGAGCCCAAGCTGCCCCTCGTACCGGGACACGAGATCGTGGGCGAGGTGGTGGCGTGCGGGACACGTGTCGGGCCGTTCCGCCAGGGCCAGCGAATCGGCATCCCCTGGCTCGGCCACACCTGCGGCGCCTGCCCCTATTGCCGGGCGCACCAGGAGAACCTTTGCGATGCGCCGGGCTTCACCGGCTACACGATCGACGGCGGCTACGCCGAGTATGCGGTCGCCGACGCCGCTTTCTGCTTTCCGCTGCCGGACGGCTACGGCGATGCGGAGGCGGCACCCCTGCTCTGCGCTGGGCTGATCGGCTACCGGTCTTTGCGCATGGCGGGCGATGCCCGTAGGCTCGGTATCTACGGCTTCGGCGCCGCCGCCCACATCGTGGCCCAGATCGCCCGCCACGAAGCGCGCGAGGTCTACGCCTTCACCCGCCCCGGCGACACGGCCGCACAGGAGTTCGCCAGGGCGATGGGGGCGGTGTGGGCTGGCGATTCCGGTGACCTGCCGCCGGTGCCGCTGGACGCTGCCCTGATCTTCGCCCCGGTTGGCGCGCTCGTCCCGGCCGCCCTCGCGGCGGTCCGCAAGGGCGGCACCGTCGTCTGCGGCGGCATCCACATGAGCGACATCCCGAGCTTCCCTTACCGCCTCCTGTGGGAGGAGCGCGTGGTCCGCTCGGTGGCGAACTTGACCCGGCAGGACGCCATCGAGTTCCTGGCTCTCGCCGGAAGGGTACCGATCCAAACCGACGTGACGACCTATCCCTTGGCCGAGGCCAACAGGGCGCTAGCCGACCTGCGCGACGGGCAACTGCAGGGTGCGGCGGTGTTGATTCCTTAATCAGCCGAACCACGCCTGCTCGCGGCGGCGGCACCGGCAGGCAAGTGATGCTATGCTCGTGCCTATCGGACCAGGAGGGCGTTTTCTTGGCCTTGCACCGGATCGAACGACGCCTCGTCGCCATACTGGCGGCCGACATCGTCGGCTATTCGCGGCTCGTCGAGAAGGACGAGGCCGGTACGCTCGCCACGATCAAGCGCCTGCGCCAAGAGGCCATCGACCCAGTTCTGGCCGAGCACCATGGTCGCATCGTCAAGCTGATGGGCGACGGGGCCATCGTCGAGTTCGCCTCGGTGGTCGATGCGGTGGCCGGCGCCGTCGCGATCCAAAATGCGGTGGCTGAACTACAGTCCGATGTGCCCGCCGAGCGTCGGATCGTGTTTCGGATCGGCATCAATCTGGGCGATGTCGTGGTCGAGGGCGACGACCTGCTCGGCGATGGCGTCAACGTCGCCGCCCGGCTGGAGCAGCTCTGCGAACCCGGTGGCGTGCTCGTGTCCGGTACGGCCTACGACCATCTCCAGGGCAAGCTCGGCCTGCCGCTGGACTTCACCGGCGAGCACCGGGTCAAGAACATCGAGCGTCCGGTACGCGCATACCGCGTGCGGCTGGACGGTAAGCCGGCGCGACGGCCGATGGTGCGACTTCCGCGACGCGGCGTACTCAGCCTGTTGATATTCGCCCCGATCCTGAGCGGCCTTGCCGCCTGGTGGCAGTGGCCGGTCTCGCCCAAGGCTACGAGCCGCCCAGTGGTGGCCGTTTTGCCCTTTGCCGTGCCGGCCGGCTCGGATCCGCGACTCGCTCAGTTGGCCGATAGTCTTGCCACGGGGATCATGGACGAGCTGTCGATCTCGCGAGTCTATTCCATAATGGGGCGAGGTGCGAGCCTCGCCTATCGCGACCGGCCAAATCCGGCACGGGCGCTGGGCCAGGAGCAGGGCGCCGTGTTCGTCGTCGAGGGCATTCTACAGCAGACTGGACAATCCCTGCGCGCCTCGGCGCAGCTGGTTGATGCCGCGACCGGTGAGCAGCTCTGGTCCGAGCGCTTCGACCGGCCGCTGAGCGACTGGGATGCGGTCAAGGACGAGCTTGGCGCACGGATCGGCAACGCGATGAACTCCAGCGCCATTCGGCCGGCGATCCGCGACCGGGCCACACGCCGCCCTGTCGACGAGCTCGAAGCCTACGAGTTGGCCCTGCTGGCAGGGGATCAACTCGACAAGTATTCGAAAGAGGCGAACGCCAGGGGGCTGGAGCTTGCCGACCTGGCGCTCAAGCGTGACCCCCGCTCGAGCGCCGCGCTCGTGTTTCGCGCATGGCTCTACCAGCAGCAGATCGAGGAGGGCTACGGGCCGGCCGCCGAAGCCCTCGCGCGATGGGGTGAGGCCGTGAATACCCTATTGACCCTGGATCCCAACTACGCCTGGGGCCATGTGTTCCTGGCCGCATGGTTCGCCTACACCGGTAGAACGCCTGCGGAGGCGCTGGCGGAGCTGGACCGAGCGGTCGAGCTGGCGCCCAACAATCCGGGCCTGCTGGCCGAGGTGGCAGAGCTGTTGCCTTGGCAGGGTCAACCGCAGCGAGCGCGCCAGCTCCTCGATCGCGCGATACGATTCGAGCCCGATCTGCGTTTCAACTGGCGCAACTACGCGATTGACTTTTTCCTCGGCCACTTTGGCGATTCGGTCGACATCATTGGTGGCCTCACAGCAACCGGTCGCTGGGATAATCTTTACGCGACGCTGGCCCAGGCCCAGCTCGGCGATGCCGGTGCGACTGTCCTCTGGCGGGCGCGGCTGGCGGAGAGCTGGGCGGACTATTCCTGGGAATTGGCCGCGTCGGAGACCGGGGACTTCTCCCCGTTGGCTAAGGCCGAGCGTGCGCTGTGGCGGGACAGTCACCTGAAGGCGCAGCTGCCCTACTGCGCAACAGCGGAGCAGGTGGTTCGACTGGCGATTGAGCCCATGCCCGAATGCGACGCCGAGCGGGCGAAGCTGGCCGCCTCGCGAACGTAGGCTTGGGCGAACAGATCCGTTCAAGCGACAACGCGCGCGGCATTGGCGCAATCCTGATACGCTGCCTGCATTCTCATCGGGACCTCGGAGATGACCGTGCCCCGCGCCGAGCGGCGCCTCGCCGCAATCCTGGCGGCCGACATCGTCGGCTATTCACGGCTCGTCGATCAGGACGAGGCGGGCACGCTCGTCGCGATCAAGCGGCTGCGCGAGACGACGATCGATCCAATCGTGGCCGAGCATCTGGGCCGCATCGTGAAGCTGATGGGCGACGGGATGATCGTCGAATTCGGCTCGGTCGTCGGCGCCGTGGCGTGCGCCATCGCCGTGCAGAAGGCGGTCACGGAGCGCCAGTTCGGCGTGCCGGCGGAACGGCGGGTCGTGTTCCGGATCGGCATCAACCTGGGCGATGTGGTCGTCGATGGCGACGACCTGCTCGGCGATGGGGTAATCGTTGCCGCCCGCCTGGAGCAGCTTTGCGAGCCTGGCGGCGTGCTCGTCTCGGGCACCGCCTACGATCAGCTCCAGGGCAAGCTCGGCCTGCCGCTCGAGTTCACCGGCGAGCAACGCATGAAGAACATCGCGCGTCCGGTGCGTGCCTATCGGGTGCGCCTCGACGGCAAGCCTGCCCGGCCAGCCTGGCCCTGGCGCAACCTCCGGCTCGGCGCCGCCGCAGCCACGCTCATCGTCGTGGCGACGACCGCTCTGTGGCAATTCTGGCCGCAGGAGGTTCCACCCTTCAAGGCGTTCATTGCTGTGCTGCCGCTCGAGAATCGCTCCGGCGACGCCCGCCTCGGGCGCCTCGCCGACAGCATGATCGAGAACGTCATCGGCGACCTTTCGGTCCTGGGCTGGGACGTGATGGCACGCGGCACGACCTTCGCCTATCGCGATGCGCAGCACGATCCGCGCCGAATCGGCAGCGAGCTTGGCGTCCGCTACGTGGTCGAAGGCAGCATCGAGGGTGACGACGAACGGCTCCTGGCCAACGTCGCGCTGGTCGAGGCCACCACCGGACGGCAAGTGTGGGGGCAACGCTACGACCGGCCGCTCGACGACCTGTTCGCCGTGCAGGATGACCTCGCCCAGCAGATCGCGACCACCCTCGGCGGAGCCGCGGAGCGCGCTCGGCTCGATGCGACCCGCAAGAAGTCGCCGCGAAGCCTCAACGCACTCGATTTCCAGCAGCTCGGAAATGAGCAGCTCGCCCTCGAAACGGCGGAGGGCAATGCCAAGGCGATCGACCTGCTGCGGCGGGCGGTCGAGCTGCAGCCGGAAAGCTCCTACACCAGGACCTGGCTGGCTTCGGCTTACCGCCAGCAGGTCGACGAGGACCTGGCACCTCGTGCCGAGGCCATGGCGAGCTGGCTGGATGCGGCGACCACGGCCGTCCGGCTCGACCCGCAGAACGGGTGGGCCCATTACATGCTGGGGCAGCGCTACCTGTACGACAACGACCTCGCGCGCTGGTCGGCCGAGCTGCAGCGGGCCTCCGAGCTGGGCCAACGCAATGTGGCGCTGATGGCCGAGATGGGTGCCATCGACCTCCCGCAGGCGGGTCAGACCAGCCGCGGCGTCGAGCTGGTCGAACGCGCCGTGCGGCTCGACCCGCTTAACATCGAGAATTACCGCTGGGCGCAGCGCAATGCCTACTTTTTCGCCCGCCGCTATGCCGAGGCTGCCGCCGCCGCCGAAGCCATCGGCGAGCCGACCCGCTGGGGCAAGCTCTACAACACCCTGATCTATGCCCAGCTCGGCCGCGACGCCGAGGTCGAGCGCTGGCGGACCAGTCTTCTCGCCGACGACCCCGACGTCTCGGCCGAGCACGTGCTCTGGTGGGGCGGCGACTTCCTGCTGCCCCAGGCAGCGGCAGAGCGGGCACTGCTCATCGAGAGCATCGAGAAGGCAGGCTTGCCCCGCTGCGCCACGGCCGAGCAGCTGACGCACGAGCCGGCCATGCGCCGCACGGCGGAGTGCGACGCCGAGCGAGCGAGCGCCGCGGCGTCACGAACGTGACGTTGCGGCAGCCCGTTCTCGCTACTTCTCCAACACGTAGCTGCCGGGCGCGTCACCTACCGGCGGGTGCTTCTTGCTGCCGAGCGTGGGTGGCTTCACCTGCTTGCCCGAGCGCTCGCTCAGCCACGCGACCCAGTCCGTCCACCAGCTGCCTTCGTGCTTCGATGCCGCGTCCAGCCAAGCCTCCGGCGAGTCGGCCGGTTCTTCGTTGACCCAGTAGGCGCCCTTCTTCGGTCCGGGGTGGTTGATCACGCCGGCGATGTGACCGCTCGACGCGCGCACGAACCGCACCCGGCCGCCGGTGAGCTGGGTGACCCGCCAGGCAGAATCCCACGGCACGATGTGGTCCTTCTCGGCCCCCACGGCATAGACGTCCTGCTCGATCCGGCCGAGGTCGATCGGCTCGCCCATGACCGTGACCTTGCCCGGCTTGATCAGGTTGTTCTCGACATAGGTGTTGCGCAGGTACCAGCTGTGCGCGGTGCGCGCCATGCGGGTGCCGTCGCTGTTCCAGTAGAGCAGGTCGAATGCCGGCGGCGGGTTGCCCATCAGGTAATTGTTGACCACGTTGGCCCAGATCAGGTCGTTCGAGCGCAGCAGGTTGAACATCGCCGACATCTCGCGGCTGTCGAGGTAGCCGCGCTCCATCATCTGCCGCTCGATGAAGTCGATCGAGGTCTCGCCCATGAACAGCGAGGTCTCGCCGACATGCGCGAAGTCCTGCAGCGAGACCATGAAGGTGGCGGTCCCGAGCGGCTGCTCCTGACCCTTGGCGGCAAGCCAGGCCAGGGTCATGGCCAGCAGCGTGCCGCCGATGCAGTAGCCCACCGGGTTCACCGTCGGGCTGCCGGTGATCTCCTGGATCGCCGCGGCGGCGGCGAGCGGGCCGTCGCGCATGTAGTCCTCGAAGGAGATGTCCTCCATCGAGGAGTCGGGATTCTTCCAGCTGACCACGAACACGGTGAAACCCTGCTCGACCATGTAGCGCACGAAGCTGTTCTTGGGCTGCATGTCGAGGATGTAGAACTTGTTGATCCAGGGCGGCAGGAACAGCAGGGGCACCTGGTAGACCTGGGGCGTTGTCGGCGTGTACTGGATCAGCTCGATCAGCCGATTGCGCAAGACCACCTTGCCCGGCGTGACGGCGAGATTGCGGCCCGGCGCGAACGCGTCCGGATCGACCATGGTCAGCCGGCCCGCCTCGACGTCGCGCAGCAGGTTGCGCGCGCCCTCGGCGATGCTGGCGCCGCCGGTTTCCATCGCGCGGCGCAGGGCCGCCGGGTTGCCGAAGAGCAGCAGCGTCGGGCTGGTGGCGTTGACGAACTGCTCGAGGTGGAAGCGCAGCCGCTCGCGCTCGGCGGGCTCAAGGTCCTCGGCCTGGCTCTCCCCCAGCAGGAAGTCCGAGGCCAGCAGGTACAGGTCCCTGAGCGTGCGGTAGAGCGGGTTGGTCTGCCATTCCGGGGCGTCGAACCGCTTGTCCTGGGTGGCCGCGCTGGGTTGCGGCTTGTCCTTCGCCAGTCCCCACCAGCGGGCGGCGGCATCGTTCCACGCCTCCACCGCCGACTTGGCCATCTGCGCGTTGAGCTCCATGATCGCCGGGAGCGCCCGCGCCGGGTCGGCCATGCGGCGCAGCCAGACCGTCCGCAGCGCCCGCACGATCTCCCCCCAGTCGACGGGGATCACCTCCTTCAACGGGTTGGCATTCCACATCCGGTCGACCGTGGCGAGCATCGGGTCCTGTTCCAGCAGCTGCCAGGGCCGATCCATCCCGGCTGCCGCGGGACCGCCGGGCGGCTGCATCCATGCCGACGCCATGCCACTCGCTGGCCCCTGCCCCGCCGACCCGCCGACCTGGTCCTTCAACCAGGCGAGCCAGGCACCCATCGCGGCCTCGGGCGAGGACGGTGCGCCCGTCGCATTCTCCTGCCCGGACTCCCTGCCGCCGGCCCCACCCGGCTGCTCGGTCTTGCGCGCCATCGCCTTACTCCCCGATGCTGCGGTGATCCAACCCGCATTCCTGGATCTTAGAGAGGCGCACGGCCCTTTCACCTGCGGCCGATGCGCTCGGCGCGAGGCGAGATGTCGTCGCAACGCTAGTTCGTGGCGCCGCCTACCGCCCCCGTGACCAGATTGATGAGCCATTCCAGCCCGTTCTCGTCCTTGGGCTTGGCGATCGGCACCGGTGGCGGCGCCGCGGGCCTTGGCGTCGCCAGCATCGCCTGGCGCCAGATCTGCGCCGGCAGGTTGCTGCCCAGGACACCCTTCATCGGCCGGTTGTCGTCGTTGCCGAGCCAGACGCCGGCGATGTAGCTGCCGCTGTAGCCGACGAACCAAGCGTCGCGGCCGTCCTGCGTCGTGCCGGTCTTGCCGGCAGCCGGCCGGTCGCCGAGATCCGCGGCGCGGCCGGTGCCGGTCGCCACCACCGACACCAGCAGACCGTCCATGGCCGCGGCGGCAGCCGGTGCGATCACCCGGATCTCGGTCGGCGCATAGCGGTAATAGACCTTGCCGGCGGCGTCGGTGACGTCGACCACCCCGAACAACGGGCGCCGGATGCCGCCGCTGGCGAACGGCAGATAGGCACCGGTCAGCTCGAGCAGGGTCACCTCCGACGTCCCCAAGGCGATGGAGGGGACCGGCTGCAGGTCGGAGGCGACGCCCAGCAGATGCGCCTTGGCCGCCACCTTGTCGGGCCCCACGGTCTGCGCCAGCCGGATGGCCGAGGTGTTGACCGAGTGCGCGAACGCCTCATCCAGGGTGATCGGGCCGCGAAACTTGCCGTCGAAATTGGCCGGCCGCCAGCCGCCGATCCGCAAGGGCCGATCGTCGATCGTGTTGCCGGCCTTCCAGCCGGCCTCGACCGCGGTCAGGTAGACGAAGGGCTTGAATGCCGAACCGGGCTGACGGTGCGCATTGACGGCGCGGTTGAACGGGCTGGTCCTGTGGCTCCGGCCGCCCACCATTGCGCGCACGGCACCGGTGGTATCCAGCACCACCACCGCCGCCTGCCCCACCGGCCCTCGCTTGGAGGATTTGTTGGCCAGCGTCTTCGTCACCGCCGTCTCGGCCGCCACCTGGAGCTTCCTGTCGAGCGTGGTCTGCACGACGAGATCCTGCTCGGGCTTGCCCAGATGGTCGGTCAGCCCGTCCAGCACCCAGTCGACGAAGTAGCCGCCGATCTCGTCGGTCTCCGGCGCCAGCCGAGCCGGCTTGAGGCGGGCGGCCGTCGCCTGCTCCGCCGTGATCAGGCCCTCGTCCTGCATCCGGCCCAGGACGACGGCCGCCCGCAGGCGGGCGCGGTCGAGATCGTTCGTGGGCGCCAGCGACGACGGCGCCTTGAGCAGGCCCGCCACCATCGCCGCCTCGGGCAGCGTCAGGTCCTTGGCGGCCTTGCCGAAATAGCGTCGCGACGCGGCTTCGACGCCGTAGGCGCCGGCGCCGAGATAGACGCGGTTCAAATAGAGGGTGAGGATCTGGTTCTTGTCGAGCTGGGTCTCCAGCCAGATCGCGAAGGTCAGCTCCTGCAGCTTGCGGGTCAGCGAGCGCTCCGGCGTCAGGTAGAGGTTCTTCGCCAGCTGCTGGGTGATCGTGCTGCCGCCGGCGACGACCTCGCCGGCCCGCATATTGTCGACCGCGGCCCGGGCGAGCCCGATCGGGTCGATGCCAAAATGGCGGCGGAACCGGCTGTCCTCGGTGGCGATCACCGCGTCGACCAGCAGCGGCGAGATCTCGTCCAGCTGCACGAAGCGCGCACCGCTGCTGCCGCGCACGGCGATCACGCTGCGGTCGGCGGCGAGTACCGTCACCTTCGCCTGCCGGCTCTCGCGGAACAGCTCGTCCGTGTCCGGCAGCTTGGGCGCCATGACCAGGAACAGGACCACCCAGGCGCCGAGGCCGAGCAGCAGCAGGGTCGGCAACAGGCCGGCCAGCCGCGCCAGCAGGCGACGGCGTGGCGGCGGTGGTGGCGTGGGGCGGCGACGACTGGGAGGCACGTACTCGACCCGGCTGCTCGGGGCACCTTGCGCAAAGATAGGGTGAACATACCTGGGGTGGGCGACACACCGCAAAGAAATGAGCGAGCCCCCGCCCGTGCATGCGCCGCTGCTGCTGCCCGACCCCGATGACCCCCGCCTCACCCAGCCGGTGGTCGGGATCGACCAGGAAGGTCGCGAGGTCGAGGCGGCGATCATCTACGAGCGCCCGCTGACCCTGTTCCTGAACGGGCAGGAGATCGTCACCATGATGACGATCGGCGACCATCCCGAGTATCTGGCGCTGGGCTACCTGCTGAACCAGAACATGCTGCGGGTCGACGACGTGGTCACCGCCGTCGAGCACGACGAGGAGCTCGAGGTCGTGGTCGTGCGCACCCTGCGCGAGACCGACTTCGAGGAGAAGCTGAAGAAGAAGGTGCGGACCTCGGGCTGCGCGCAGGGCACCGCGTTCGGCGACCTGATGGAGCGGTTCGACCAGGTGGCCCTGCCACGCGACGCCGTGATCCGGACGTCCTGGCTCTACGGCCTGACACGGCAGATCAACACCATCCCGTCGCTCTACCTGAAGGCCGGGGCGATCCACGGCTGCGCCCTGTGCGAGGCCGATGGCGTGCTGGTCTACATGGAGGATGTCGGCCGCCACAACGCGGTCGACAAGATCGCGGGCTACATGTACCGCCACGCGCTCGGCGCCGGGAGCGGGATCTTCTACACCACCGGCCGGCTGACCTCCGAGATGGTGATCAAGACCGTGCAGATGGGCATCCCGATCCTGGTCTCGCGCTCCGGCTTCACCGCCTGGGGGGTGGAGCTCGCGCGCAAGGCCGGGCTGACGCTGATCGGCCGGGCGCGCGGCAAGCGGTTCCTGGCGCTGTCCGGGGCCGAGCGGATCGTGTTCGACGCCGACCCGCATCACGAGCCCGCCGAGGACCGCCGCTTCGCCCGCAAGGGCGGCGGAGACCGGGACTGAGCCCGGCCGAGGGCGTCGTCGGCC
>JBATRI010000198.1:0-6545 GCA_049292515.1 Geminicoccaceae bacterium | reverse complement strand
CGCCCAGCCCGAGCGGCGCGGGAGAAGAGCCCGATTCCGGCGATGCTCGCTCGGCCGGCCCATCGGTCCGACCGTCGGCGCTCTGCTCCGAGCGGCTGGGCGCCGACATTGGGGCCGGGTCCGCTTCCGCCTCGGCGCCCACCACCGACAGGTGGAGGCCACCCCGGCGCGTGAGCATGAACCGGTCGGCCTCGACCCTGCCACGTACACCATCTGCCAGTGGGCGCCATGCCAGACCTTGTGCCGAGGCCAGCAGCTCGAGATCGACCAGCTTCACCGGCAGCGGCTGCAGGACATCGGCCCGCGTCGTCAGCAGCACGCCAATTCGCTCGCCCGTCCCCGGGTCGGTCAGCTGCGCGACCTGTCCATTGACCATGGCTTGCAATGTACCGGCCTGCGCGTCGCGGCGGAGGAAATTCGAGAAGCCCGTAGGCGGTCGCAAGTTGCCCACTGCGGCCACCTGGACGATCCAGCTAGTCGATTCTTTAAGGACCGAGATGCCGGCCGGCCGGTTCAGCTTCAGGCGAAAGAGGCGTGCCTGGCCGACATTCCGCGACGTCTGCGGTTCAAGCCATGCGGCGAGGTCCGGCCGCTCCAGCGAGCGCCATCCAGCCACGTCGGCACCTGCGGCACCGAACACCAGCCACAGGTCGTCACGGTGTTGGAAGACAGCAGCGGGTACGGGTGCGTTCCAATTGAAGCGGAGCTCGACCCCATGCGGTCGCGTTCGACTGGAAATGGTCACCTTTGTCGGCGCGCCCTCGGCCGGTGCGATGGATTGGGAGTATCCGTCGTGTCCTGTTGCATCCACACCCGCCGTGCCGGCCGCTGCAACGGTACCGTCATTCGATGGCGTCGTGGGCGTGTCCATGGTCGGCCGCGAGACTGGTATCGGAATGAAGCCATGGTGTGTGGGCGCTGGCGCCTCCGTGGCACCCACGAAGGTCGGGGCCTTTTGCTCACGATATAGCTCGACAACCGTCAAGCGAGGGTGGAATGGGGCCAACCGCGCCCCGACGCCGTCCCGCAGACGCAGCTCCAGCCCGTTGATGGCCGGTTCTGGTTCGGCGCCGTCCAGCCAGTCGGCCAGCAGGCGGATCGCCGGCGCAACGTTGCTCTCGAGCGGACTGCTGAAGCGCAGACTTGCCCGACTGCCCACGACGGACAGCTCGGCCGTGACCGGATTCGGCCAGATCAACATCAGCCAGCCACCATCGGGGCCAGCCTCCGTCCTGATCGCCACCTCGCCCGCGACCGCCATTGTCGGCATGCCCATGATGGCCACGAGGAGCCATACGGGGCCAAGCAAGCTTTGAAGACGCGTGCGCACTACCCCTCTGCCCCGCAACCAATCCACCCATTCCCACGCCGACAGGATCGATACTCGCAGCCGACCATTTCGGCATTCTTAACGGACTGCGGAAATAGCGGCCGGCCTGTCAGGCGGCCCTGGCGGTGAGCCGCTGCAGTGCTTGGCCCACGGCCTGGGGCGAGGCGAGGTCGGCGGGCTCCAGGCCCAGCGGGCGCAGGGCGCCGGTGGCGGCGAGGCGGGCCAGGTTCGGCCAGTCGTCGGCCGCCAGCAGCTGCTCCAGGTAGGCGCAGATCGACGGCGGCAGGGCGTCGAACGGGTCGGGCTCGGGTTCGTTTCGCAAACCGCTTGCGCCGGCACAAGCGGCAGCGATGCCGGGATTCGCGGCATGGTCGTTGACTGGCCGGGGCAGATTCTCGGGTTCGTTTTGCGGCACGTCGTCGAGATCGAAGCCGCCGGGATAGCGCGGGATCGGCGCGTCGTCGTTGGCCGTGGGCGCATTGCCGGGTTCGTTCTGCAATGCCTTCTCGGGTTCGTCCGTGCATTCGGCCAGCGCGTCCTTCCTGAGCTGGCGCAGCTCCTTCAGGCAGCTTCTGATCTCGCGGCCGAGCTGGGCCTGCTGGCCGCGGATGGCGTTGAAGCGCTTGACGTCGAAGGTGGTGAGCGGGTCGGCCTTCTCCCATTGGAAGCCGTGCGCCGGCGGGCGGACTTTGGGGGCGGCGGCGAACAATGCCACCTCGATCCGCTCGGCGCGTTCGCCCTTCCAGAAGGCGATCGCCAGCCGGCGGGCGAGGCGGGCCTCGATCTCGGACTCGGGGCCGACCTCGGCCATCAGGCGGGCGGTGAGGCCGGCAAGCTCGGCCGCGTCCTCGCCGTCGAGGACGAGATGCTCGAGCGCGGTAAGGCCGTGCTTGAGGGCATTGCGCGAGGCACGCGCCTTGCCTTCGGGTGTCACGGGGCCGCGTGAGCGGGCGCCGTTGCGGCGGGCGGCCTCGATCTGGGCGGGGGAGCGGGGGCGGGGTTCGGTGGCTGGCATGGCGGTTGTCCGGTTGGGGATTGCCGGAGTATAACATTAAAGGGTTGATATTCCTAGAAGACGCCGGGCAGCGTTCTTATCATGGGCGTGGATGGGTGCAACTCGGGTCGCCGGCTGACGGTCAAGCATCTTCAGCCAAGGAATCCTGACACCATATCTCCGCAAGCTGCCGAGGATCGCGCCGGCCAGCTTGTCTTTCTGGGTGACGAATTGCCATGGCATGGACACCGTCGGGCTCGAAGGCAGGGAACCAGCGAAGCTCCGTCGAGGTGGCGCGCTTCGATCCCTGGCAGAACCGGCCCGACCGCGCCGTGCGGCGGCGAGGAGCGGGCAATCGTCGGCGCGCTGCGCTGGTCTGGCTGGCCGTCTTCGCCGTCCTGGTGGCCGCGTACACCTACCGCGACGAGTTAGGAGCTGCCGGGTGGCGCCTCGTCGAATGGGGCGGAGGATCGAGTTAGGGTGACCCGGTACGGTAAACCGCCACGAGCGGGAGTGGAGAATGCGGCCCCGGGAATGGGGCATGGTAGGGCGCAATTCGCCATCCTGTTCGAAGACCGCTTCAAGACCACCTGAGCCGCCGATGTTCAACACATGGCCCGTGCACAGAAATTCTGACAGTCCCTCCGAGACAGTTCACAGTCCGGGAGTTTGTTACCATCCGATAAATGCAATCGATACGGTAAGCCAAAATGACTCCCGCAAGCATTTCCTCTTTACGGTGACAGCTCGCTTGCTACTTTCCCCACCTCTTCTCCGCCGCCTTCCGCGCGATGTCGGCTCGCTCCTCCGGGCTCAGCTTAGCCGCCCGGGCTGCGCCGCCTTTCCTCCCGAGCGCTTGGGCTGCCTTGTCCTTCCCATCGTCGATGGGCGCACCTTCGTCGATCTCGCCCGTGGCAATCCGCATGACATCCACGGCTGTGCCGATCAAGTCGGCCGGGCGCTTTTCTCCACGAGAATTTCTAGGCATTAGCGCTCTCCATTTTCGTTATTCGGTCCAGCGCCAGTCCGACCAATCGCTCATCGAAGAGCCCTAACTTCCGCTCCGAAGCCCGCTCCCCTGGCCACCTCCGAAGCGCAACTCGTGCTTCATCGATGCGCGCCGGGACACCTTCCCGCTTAACGAGCCAGTGGATCGTAGCCAGCAGTTCCATCTCAAGAGGAGCCTCAAACCCCTCTATATACCGAACAGTCGCATCAAGCGCCGGACGATACTCCTTCGCCTCCGATAAGAGGTATGCATCTACTCGACTCCTTTTCGAGTCATCAAATCGTATAGTATCTAGTGGATCTGCATCTGCCAGCCGCTTATCGCAGTGCAGGTAGCTACCATCGAGTCCATTCAGCAAATGTGTGAGCTTGTGAGCGTAAGGTCCAAACTTGTTCTGCTGAAATCCAAGCTTGAGTGGATTGTCCATCATCTCGTATTCAATTATCCATTCCATAAAATAGGCAAGTTTCTGAACTTCTAATAAAGTACATTCAATACCCACTACACTGTAGCGTCGAACTAGTTCAGCAATGAGGGCTCGGGCGGGTGTTAGTTTCTCAACTCCTTTAGTTTTAGCAACATTTTGGTACTTTTTAGTTGGCTCATATACAATCACATCTACGTCGGCTAATTTTCCCAACATCTCCTGGACTAAGGATTTGACCTCAGGCCAGTTAAGCCCGCCGTTACCACTTCCCAGCGGCGGCAATGCAATTGAATGAATGTCGTTCTCTTGTATTACCCGCCGAAGATCGTTCAGCCCCGCTTTGATCCATTCCAAGCGCGATGGATTTCGCCAATGTTCCTTCGTCGGGAAATTAATTATCCAACGCGGACCCATAAGCTGATGACGTTCGGTAACGAACATTTTTCCAGTCTTAACTAATTTCTCCTTACAGGCGATCTCATATGCCTTTGTGTTTTCAGGGAACGCCTCCTTGAACATCAGGGCGATTCCCTTACCCATTACCCCAACGGTATTCACCGTATTGACGAGAGCTTCAGCTTTTGCGTCCAGGAGGTTGCCCTCAGTAAACCTGATCATCAGAAGTACCACCCTGGCTTGGCAATGACGCGCAATCTCAGTCCGCGCTGTACGGTGAGTCCTCTAACCGATTCAGCTTCGACATCATTGTAACAAACTATACCCAACAGAGCATCCACTGGCATGCTCCTGTATACTAACGCTTCCGCTTGATAGCGTGTGGTCTTGTCAATGTCATCATTGTCTCTAGAGAAGTCCCGATGCTGCAAGATATTCCAATCTATACCGCTTAGATCAGCCAAACTTGAGAAAAAGCGTGCCCCAATCGGATAGGCATGACGATGCGTAAAAAGGAATCGTACATTCTTCTGCTGAAGAAACAGAAGCGATGAGACTAGTATTGCGATCTCGGTATTTGATCTTCGTACAATTCCATTATAGCCGGTCTTTATGTTCAACATCATCATAGAGAACGGAGTAAAGTAAAATGGGATGTAATCACCGAGTGTTCCATAGGGATCAACATCAACAGCTCGGGTACGCCTTTTATCGATCAGATCTGGGTTTCCGATAGCCACATAATTGGGATCGAGCACTCTCAAATTTTGGCAATACAAGCCATTGTCTAGCACCCAACCCAAATTTGCTTTGTGGATGATGCGAAAAATCAGCGCCTTCTCTGGACATAGATCCTTGGACATGCACCACCCTATTTGCGCGCCAGACGCCCCCTTGTTCAAACAGGCCAGCTCAATGGCCAAGAGCGCTGTTGCCCTGTGTGCTTAGCGGCAAGCACGAGGGAGCGCAAGCGGTACCGCGACGGGTGGCACGGGTGACGGTGTCGTGGCGCCTTAAGTGGGCCACTTTCAAACTGAAACAGCACCCAAAAGTTCGGCAGTGAAGCCGGGCTCGCCTGTTCTAATGAGCGCAAAGGAGCAGTCCATGATCTGACAGAACCGGATCGAGATCGACCCCGCAGGGCTGGGCGGAAAGTCCGCGGTGAACGGGTCGCGGATCATGATCGAGATGCTCGCCAATGGCTGGGCGGACACGCGGATCGTGGCCGAGTTCCCGACGCTCACGCCTGAAGACATGCGCGCTTGCCTGCGTTATGCCGCGGCCATGTTGCACGAGGAGCGGCGCTTCGCCCTGCCGGCAGCCTGACCAGCTTCCGTGCGTTTCCTGCTGGACGAGAATGTCCCCTGGAGTCTAGCGCGCTCGCTGGTCGACCGCGGCCCGGACCAAAGCGGATGAGGAACAATTCGACGGGGACCGTTTACTCGGCCGGCGGCTCGGCCAAGATCGTCACATCCTCGATTCGAGCCAGTCGCCGCCCGTGCTCGTCGAGGCGACGGTCGATCCTGGTCACCTCGCTGTCGAAGGTCTCCAGCACGCCCAGGCGCGCGTCGACACTGGTCAACCGTCCCTCCCACCCGCTGCAGCCGGCCCCGCGAATCGGTAACGTCGGACTGCAGCCGGTCGAGCTTGGCATCCATGCGGCACAGGAGCGCCAATGTGTGGTCGGTAGGCTCCATCATGGCCGCAAAATAGCCCTCGGCCGCCAGGCAGTCCAGAGCACGGACGGGTCCCGCGACCCTTCGAGTACGCGCCTACGCTGCCCGCTCGTACCCCGCCGCCGCGATCCCCACGAGATCGCTCATGATGTCCTGGATCTCGTAATCCTTCGGCGTGTAGACGCGGGCCACGCCGGCCGCCAGCAGCTCCTTCTCGTCGTCGGGGGGGATGATGCCGCCGACGACGACCGGGATCTCGCCGATGCCGAGCTCGCGCATCCGGCGCAGCACCTCCTTGACCAGCGGCATGTGCGAGCCGGAGAGGATGGAGAGGCCGACGATGTGGACACCCTCCTCCAGGGCGGCGTTGGCGATGCGGGCGGGGGTCAGGCGGATGCCCTCGTAGACCACCTCGATGCCGGAATCGCGCGCGGCCACGGCGATCTGCTCGGCACCGTTGCTGTGGCCGTCGAGGCCGGGCTTGCCGACCAGCATCTTCAGGCGGCGGCCGAGCCGGGCGGTGGCGGCCTCGACCTTGTCGCGCACCGGGGCGAACACGTCCTGTGTTGCCGAGGCACGCGCACCGGAGACGCCGGTGGGGGCGCGGTACTCGCCGAACACCTCGCGCAAGGACTGCGCCCACTCGCCGGTAGTGGCCCCGGCATGGGCGCAGGCGATCGAGGCCGGCATGACGTTGCGGCCCTCCTGGGCGG
>JBATRI010000197.1:0-2258 GCA_049292515.1 Geminicoccaceae bacterium | reverse complement strand
GCGCCGCGGCAGCAGTTGCAGCAGGACCTCCAGCGTCTGGCTGACGGCCTGGCCGAGCGGCCCGCGCCTGGCCGCATCCCGAAGGATCATGCAGGCCCGGTCGACCGAGGGCACGGCCTTGGTGAAGCCCTGGTAGTCGGCGGCGCGCATGGCGGCGCGTTGCTGGCCCGCCTGACGCTTGGCGGTGAGGATGCCGGGCCGGGCGGGGCCTGCTGTCTCGTGGAGCTTGTTTTTTGGTCGCATCATCCCGTTCGCATCCTTGCGGGTGCGTTCCTCAGGTCAGGAATTTTCGGGTGCGCGGGACAAGCATCAGCGTTCACGCTTGCATCGGGCAAACGCGGCGGCTATAACAGCGGGGTCGGTTTTGCTTGATCCCACACACTCGACGTAAGGCCCGCTGCTTGCGACAGCGGGCTTTCGTCGTTTCAGGGTGTGCGGTTGCTAGGTCACGGGCTCATCGTGACTTCTCCTCCTCGGTTCGTGCCGTCGCTGCTTCGGGCAAGGGCTATGCGCGGCACATGGCGGCGCATCATCTGCCCTATTCCGCAGTGAGACAAGGAAGATCACCGTGGCGGGGGCGGCCCGCCCTGAACGGCGTCAGCCGGCAGTTGCTCAACGCCAGGTAGAGCGCGTCGTGCAGCGTGGGGAGCCTGTACTCGTCGCGGAGCCGCTCGAGGGCGAGCCGGTGTTCGGCCCGGACATAGGTGCACATGCCATGCCAGCCTAGCCGGACGAGCCGGGAGCGGTAGCGGCGCTGGTGGTTTGCATTAGACGGCGAAGACGGGTCGTCCATGAGAGTTCTCCTCCCGGCGCAGAGAGACACAGATCCGCCGGGAGTGCAAGATCACAGCTGACTAATGGACCCAGCTTTTCGTTCAGGGAGGCGATCGAGCTGCTTGAGGTAGAGCCAGGCTGCCGTCTGAAAGAAGTCGACCAGCCGCTGCTGATCTTCCTGGCTAGTGATCCGCACTCGCTCCTCTAGAGACGGCATTATATGAATAGTAACCCTCTTGGCACGTCGCCGCGTTGGCGATGGCGTGTACAGAATTGAGTTCCTACTTCTTTCCTCAAGAAGATGAAGAACAGCTTCGGCGTATATATCTTCAAACCGCACGCCTCTTTCGTGAGCAACATTGCTAATCTCAATATGGAGTGCTTCAGAAATCTGAAAACCTATCCGATTATAGAACAGGCGATACGGCTTTGGTCCGGGCTTTTTCTTTTCGGCCTCGGTTTTGCGTTTCCGCATGGACCGGCTTTCGGTTGTTGGGCGCGACGCGCCGGGATCTAGACCAAAAGGACTAGTTTGGCGAGGCGGGGGGACGTCGGAAATGTCACCCTGGGGTGACATTTTTCATGTTTGGCGGCCCCTGTCTTGATCCTGCCGGATAAGCCTCCATCAACCGCCTCCACTCCACCCCTCGGGCAAACCCGCATGGCGGCTGGGCCTAGCACTGGAGGCTGATCCGGCGCTGGAGGCGGCGACAGCTGGACGACATCGGGCGGATTCTGCTGCAAGGGGTTGAATCAGCTAGGTTTTCTGCGGATTCGACGATGTCGGATAATCTAGTTTATGGAAAATTCGCATCGGTGCCTCCTCAATTGCATGCAACGGCCGGATCGTAACAGGACCGACCCAACCGGCAACGGCTTGGTTTGCAGTTCGTTCCCTTGCCCTAGTCGGCTGGTGTGTGGACAGCCACCGCGGCGGCGTCGCCGTCCGCGTCTCGTCTGCACGCACTCGTCCAGGCACCGGCGGCTTGCCCGTGTCGTTCATCCGTCTCTCCTCGGCTGCAGATCTGACCGGGATCGGCCAGGAACGCAAGATGTGCCGGCGCCTGCCCGGCAACGCCGGCAGGAAAAAGGCCGGGCGGACCCGACCGGCCAAGTTTACAGGGAATAAACCGCATGCGCGCGAGAAACGCCGACCGCCCTGCACGCTTGGTTTTTTGTGTCTGAGCCAGGCGGCGGTCGCTGCTGGCTCCGTCGGCAGCATGAATATCAAAAGTTCTGTTCATGCTGCAGTGCAGAAACTTGCGGTAGCGGTGGCGCCAGTACTTGGCCAGGGGCAGCAGCGCCTGGCCGCACCGGCCAAGAAAATGGCCGGGCTCGCAGGCCCGGCCGAGTGTTGGGAACCAAGTCGCCGGCATGATTGCCTGAAGCCACCATCATGCCGCAGTGCAGCGCTATCTTCGTAGCGGTGTTGGCAAGGCCCTGCCAAGGGCGCAGGCGGCGGGTGGGCCGAGGGTCGTCTCGGC
>JBATRI010000196.1:0-4123 GCA_049292515.1 Geminicoccaceae bacterium | reverse complement strand
GCGCCAGCCCGATCAGCGCGCCACGCACCGTCCAGCGCCGCCGGTGCTCCAGCGTCTCGATCGTGGCGCTCAAGCGGGGCGGCCCGCCAGCAGCGTGTCGACGTCGGGCGCGACGTGCGTCTCGGGCGGGGTCTCGAAGAACGGCATCGCCTGGATGCCGGCCAGCCTGGCCAGGATGGAGCCCGGGAACAGCTGCACCACGTTGTTCAGGTCACCCACGGCCGCGTTGTAGAATCGTCTGGCCGCGGTGATCTGCGCCTCGGTCTCGGCCCAGCCACGCTGCGCCTCGATGACCGTCGAGTCGGACTTCAAGGTCGGGTAGCTCTCGGCGGTGACGAGCAGGCGGCCCGTCGCCTGCGCCAGCGCATTCTCGGCCGCGAACCGCTCGCCGGCCGTGGCCATCCCCCCGGCACTCGCGGTGTCAGCCCGCGCCCGGAGCCGCGTCACCTCCTCGATCAGCCCGCGCTCGTGCTCCATGAAGCGGCCGGCGAGCTTGACCAGGTTCGGGATCAGGTCGTGGCGCTGGCGCAGATGCGCATCGATCGAGGCCAGGGCCTCGCGCACCTTGTTGGCGCGGCGCACGATGGTGACATACCAGAGATAGAGGACCACCAGCAGTACCACGCCGGCCGCACCCCACAGCAGATTCGAGCTCAAGCTCACGCCCTCCAATCGTTACGCGTCACGGCATCATCGGCACGGCCGCGCACCGCCGCCGTGACTTTCCGCACAGCACCGACATCGCTCAGCCGGCGTTGGCCAGACTCAGGCAGGCAAGCACGAAGGCATACTGCTCGGCCAGGTCGCGCAGCATGTCGAACCGCCCGGACTGCCCGAAATGGCCGGAGCTCATGTTGGTCTTGAGCAGCAGCGGCGCGTCGTTGATCCTGGTCGCGCGCAGGCGGGCCACGAACTTCGCGGGCTCCCAGTAGGTGACGCGCGGGTCGCTGATGCCGGCGGTCACCAGCATCGGCGGGTAGGGCTGCGGGGCGATGTTGTCGTAGGGCGAGTAGCCGTGGATCAGATGGAAGGCCTGCTCGTCCTCGAGCGGGTCGCCCCATTCCGGCCACTCGATCGGGGTGAGCGGCAGGGAGGCGTCCAGCATCGTGTTCAGCACGTCGACGAACGGCACCTCGGCGACGACGCAGCCCCACAGCTCCGGGCGCAGGTTGGCGACGGCACCCATCAGCATGCCGCCGGCACTGCCGCCCTTGATCACCAGCTGGCCGGCCTGGCTGTAGCCCTCGCGGATCAGGTACTCGGCGCAGGCGATGAAGTCGCTGAACGTGTGCGGCTTCTGCGCCAGCTTGCCCTCCCGGTACCAGTGATGGCCCATCTCGTCGCCGCCGCGCACGTGGGCGTAGGCGAAGGCGATGCCGCGGTCGAGCAGGCTGAGGCGCGACGGGGCGAAGGCCGGGTCGAGGCCGTGGCCGTAGGCGCCGTAGCCGTAGAGCAGCAGCGGGCCGCCGCCCTGCGGCGGGAAGTCGTCGCGGTGGACGATGGTGATCGGCACCGACGTACCGTCGGGGGCTGGCGCCATCAGCCGGCGGGTGACGTAGCGGGCCTTGGTGTAGCCCGACGGGATCTCCTGCTCCTTGCGCACGATCAGCTCGCGCGTCGCCACCACGTAGTCGATCACCGAGGCCGGGGTGACCATCGAGGTGTAGCCGACGCGGATGCGGTCGGCCTCGAACTCGCGATTGTCGCCGAGCGAGACGGTATAGACCGGCTCGGGAAACGGGATGACGTGCTCGGCGCCGGCATAGGTGCGCAGGCGCAGGTCGGCCAGCCCGTCCGAGCGCTCGGACAGCACCATGAAGTCGGCGAAGCAGCTGACACCCAGCAGGTAGTGGTGATCGTCGCCGGCGATCTCCTCGCGCCAGTGGGCCTCTTCCGGCGCCTGTTCGGGGGCGCTGACCAGCCGGAAATTCTCGTGCCGGTCGTTGGTGAGGATCCAGAGCCGGCCATGCGCATGGTCGAGGCCGTAGCGGTGGCCGTCGCGGCGGGCTGCCACCAGCCGGCCCGGCGCCATGGGGTCGGCGGCGTCGAGCAGCTGGATCTCGCGCGTCACATGCGTGCCCGACGCGATCAGCACGTAGCGGCGGCTTCTGGTCTTGCTGATCGAGACGAAGAACGCCGGGTCGTCCTCGACATAGAGAATGGCGTCGCCGGCCGGATCGTCGCCCAGCCGATGCGCGCGGACGCGGTAGGGCCGCAGCTGGTCGTTGAGCTCGACATAGAGCAGGGTGCGGCCGTCCTCGGCCCATTCGACGCCGCCCGACGTGTTGACGACGAGATCGGCCAGCTCCGTACCGCTGGCGAGGTCCTTGAGGTGCAGGCGGAAGCGCTCGGAGCCGTCCTCGTCCGTGGTGTAGGCGAGCAGGCGGCCGTCCGGGCTGACGTCGAGGCCGCGCAGGCTGAAGTAGGTCTTGCCGGCGGCGAGGACCGTCTCGTCCAGGATCACCGAGGGCTCGGCGTCGCCCGGGCCGCGGCGGAACCAGGTCCGATACTGGGCGCCGTCGAAGAAGCGCCAGTGATACTCGAACGCGCCCTCGCGGACCGGCACCGAGCTGTCGTCGGCCTTGATCCGGCCTTTCATCTCCGCATGCAGCCGCTCGACGAGATCCGCGTGCGGCGCCATGAACGCCTCGAAGTGGGCGTTCTCGGCGGCGAGGTAGGCCAGGATCTCGGGATCGGTGACGTCCGGATAGGCGGGATCGCGCAGCCAGGCATAATCATCGGTCCAGCTGGTCCCGAACCGCTGCAGCGTGATTGGGCGACGTTTGGCCACCGGCGGCACATGTTCCGACATCTTCCGACTCGCCCCGTTGTGATGACCGTTGTTTGACCGCTGCCGGCGAAGAACTCTACCCTGGTCGAGCCCGCAAGTGCTCCCGCGGGCCGGAGCCACCAGGTGGGAAGCGCGCATGCGGCAGGTTGCCAGGATAACCGGGCTGTTCATCTACCCGGTCAAGGGCTGCGCCGGTATCCCGCTTGCGACCGCCCGGCTGACGGCGCGCGGCCTCGAGCATGATCGGCGCTGGATGATCGTCGATCCGGGTGGGCGGTTCCGGACGCAGCGGGAGATGCCGCAGCTCGCGACCATCCGGCCTGCGCTGGTGGAAGATTCGCTGCGGCTGACCCTGGGCGACGGCCCGGAACTGATAGTGCCGTTGGCCGAGGACGGCGAGCCGGTCGAGGTTCGGGTCTGGCGTGACCAGGTGAGCGCCCGCAGTGTCGCCCCGGAGGTCGACGGCGCGCTGTCGGCGTGGCTCGGCAGGCCGATGCGGCTGGTGCGCTTCCCCGAGCAGTCGGTGCGGCCCTGCGACCCCGCCTACGCGCCCGCCACCAGCCATACCGGCTTTGCCGACGCCTTCCCGCTGCTGGTGACGAATGAGGCCTCGCTGGCGGCGTTGAACGATGCATTGGCGGAGGGTGGCTCGCCGCCGGTGCCGATGGGCCGGTTCCGCCCCAACATCGTGCTGGCCGACATAGCCGCCGGTGCCGAGGACCTGCATGCGGCGATCGAGTTCGAGCACGGGCTCGGCCTCGATCTGGTGAAGCGCTGCGACCGCTGCGTGGTCACCACGATCGACCAGGCGAGCGGGGCGCGGACGGGCGTCGAGCCGCTCGCTACCCTGAAGCGCATCCGGCGCAATCCGGCGACCGGCGGCGCCTGGTTCGGGCAAAATGCGGTCCCGCGGTTCGGCCTTGAGCAGGCTCCACAGCTGACGGTGGGCGATTCGTGCCTCTTGCGGGAGGCTTGACGCGGATGCGGCTTTTCGCCACCAGAGCCGCGCGCGGTCTTGGGAGGCTACAACAGTTCTAATAACCTGACCTGATCGCTTGCGGGCGACAGATCAGGGCCGCTGCAATCGCCGAGGTCGATGGATGGATTACGAGGGACATTTCCGTGGGGCGGTGACGCGGGTTCGGGCCGAGGGTCGGTACCGGGTGTTCGCGGACCTGGCGCGGCTGGTGGGGGGCTACCCGCGGGCGGAGTGGCGCGGGCCTTTGGGGCCGCGCGAGGTGGTGATCTGGTGCTCGAACGACTATCTGGGCCTGGGCCATGATCCCTCGGTGCTGGCGGGGGCGGTGGCGGCGGTGCGGACCTACGGTGCCG
>JBATRI010000195.1:0-9210 GCA_049292515.1 Geminicoccaceae bacterium | reverse complement strand
GCCTCGCCCGGCTCGGCCTGGCCGAGCACGTCGTCGCGGCCTTCTCCGACGAGTTCATCGGCGGCATGGCCGGCGCCGACAGCCATTCGCGCCGTCTGGGTGATGTCGGTGCCAATGCGCCGGCCGGCTGGGACTGGGGCGGAACGCCCGACGATGCGCCGCACCTGCTGGTCATGCTGTTCGCCCGGCCCGACGGTCTGGCAGCCTGGGAAGCCTCGGTGAAGGACGGCCTTTGGCCCACCGCCTTCCGCGTCCAGCGGCGGCTCGACACCTACGACATGGGGGAGATCGAGCCGTTCGGCTTTGCCGACGGGCTGAGCCAGCCCCGCCTGGATTGGCGGCGCGGGCTCGACGTCGACACCCACAGCCGCGCCGGCTACGCCAACCTGCTGGCACTGGGTGAGGTGCTGCTGGGCTACCCCAACGAATACGGCCAGTACACGCAACGGCCGCTGCTGGATGCGGCCGAACCGGCTGCGGCCGACCTGCCGCCGGCCGAGGACCAGCCGGCAAAACGCGACCTCGGGCGCAACGGCAGCTACCTCGTGTTCCGCCAGTTGCACCAGGACGTGCGCGGGTTCTGGCAGTTCCTGGACCGGCAGGCGGGCGGCCGGGCGGAGGAGCGCGAGATGCTTGGCGCCGCGATGGTGGGGCGCACCCGGGCGGGTATCCCGCTGGTGCCGCCCGTCGCGCAGAACATCGTCGGGACAGGCCCTGCCCCGGCCGACATCGCCGCCAACCGGTTCACCTACGATGCGGACCCCGAGGGCGTGCACTGCCCGTTGGGTGCGCACATCCGCCGCTCCAACCCGCGCACCGGCGACCTGCCCGCCGGCGTGACCGGGCTGCTCTCGCGGCTGCTGCGCATCCTGGGCTTCGTTCGCCCGAGCATTCGCACCGACACCGTGGCCTCCACCCGATTCCACCGTCTGCTGCGCCGCGGCCGGGAATACGGCGTGCACATCGAGCCCGAGGACGCGGTGCGGGCGGGACCGGCAGACGAGCCGGCCACGGGCCTGCATTTCATCTGCCTCGTCGCCAACATCGCCCGCCAGTTCGAGTTCGTGCAGAACGCGTGGACGGTGAGCAGCAAATTCAGCGGCCTGTCCGGGGAGGCCGATCCGCTCCTGGGCGCTCGCGAACCACTGCTGCACGGCGAGAGCACCGACGGCTTCACGATCCCGCAGGAGAACGGCGCACCGCGCTGCATCGCCGGCCTGCCCCGGTTCGTCACAGTGCGCGGCGGCGGCTACTTCTTCCTGCCGGGGATCCGCGCCCTACGCTACATCGCCGGGCAGCCGCGATGACCGCCCGTGTGCCAACAGCCGGAGTGGGCACCATGCTGCTGCGGGCGATCCACCGGGCCTTGCAGGCGGGCCTGCATGTCGAACGCCGGTTCGAGCCGTTCTTCCGACCGGCGCTCAACCGCCTCACGCGCGAGCCCACGGCAGCGGCGGTGCAGTACCTGATCAACCTCCAGCGCCGCAACGAAGGGCTGGCGCTGGCGGAGGAGCGGATCGACCCGGACGAGGAGGCGAGCCTGCAGTCGATCATCGATTCCTTTGCCGGCTACATGGAGCGGACCTACAAGCCCGGCGGCTTCGAGCGCGGCGGCAATACCAAGACCCACGGCATCGTGCGCGGCGAGGTCGTCATCCGCGGCGACCTGCCGGACCGGCTGCGCCATGGCATCTTCAAGGCGCCGCGCAGCTTCCCGGCCTATATCCGCTTCTCGGGTCCCGGCCCGGACATGCCGGAGGACATCAGGGACGTCGGCTTCGGCAGCATGACCATGAAGTTGATGGACGTGCCTGGACGCAAGCTGATGGACGACGAGAAATATACCCAGGATCTGCTCTGCGTCTCGACACCGAGCTTCGTCACGCCCAACACGCGCGAGAACGCCAAGCTGCAGATCTGGAGTTTCCAGGACCTGCCGATCTTCTATTTTCTGAACTTCCGCGATCCCCACGTCCTGGATTTTCTGATGCAGGGTCTGTGGAATGAGACCATGTACAACCCACTGGGCACCCGCTACTGGAGCTGCGTGCCCTACCTGCTCGGCGACGGGCAGGCGATGATGTATTCATTCGCGCCCAGATCGCAGGTGATCAAGGACATCCCGGGCGTGCCCTTCGGGCGGGTGCCACCCAACTACCTCAAGGACAACATGGCGGCGACCCTGGATCGCCAGGACGTCGAGTTCGACCTTCTGCTCCAGCTGCAGACCGACCCGCATCTGATGCCGATCGAGAACGCCGGCGTGCGCTGGCCGGAGAGGCTGTCGCCCTTCATCCCGGCGGCCACGATCCGCATCCCCAGGCAGCAGTTCGACACGCCCAGGCACGTGGCGCTGGCCAAGACGCTGTCGCTCAATCCCTGGCACTGCCTGCCCGAGCATCGCCCGCTGGGCAACCAGGGTCGGGCGCGGCGTCGCATGTATCTCGAGTTGTCCCGGCTGCGCCAGGAGCGTAACGGGACACCGCATGTGGAGCCGACCGGCAGCGAGCTACTCCTCTAGTCGGCGGCACCCCCACGCCGATTGCCCGCGGTTGGACCAGCAGCGGCCTGACAGAGCCGCTGCCGTCGTCTCATGGGTTGGGCTGCTGAGCGTCGTCGGACCCGTTCTCGGGCTTCTTGATCACGTCCTCCTGGTGCTGCGTCGCCGGCATGTCACCGCCGGTGCCCGTCGCTTCCATGTTGCTGCCCTTGACCGCCTTGTCGTCGGTATTCAGGACCTCCTGCTGGTGCTGCGTCGCCGGCATGCCGCTCTCGACCGCCGTACCTGCCGCATCGCTGCCACCTTGCTGGCAGTCGGCGCCACTGGCCACGCCGTTCGCGACCGTGCAGCCCGGCTGCTCCCCGGGCTTCGGGGTCGTCTGCGCGAGCGCGCCGGTGGAGATACCTACGATCAAGGCCGCAACGGCCCCGTAAAGCTGAGCGCGCATCATGTCGCCTCCCTGATAACGAGCCATCCACTCCGCATGTCTGCGGAAGTAGTTGCAACGTTGCGCTCGTACCGGGGTTCCTTATGCGACTGGTTGGCGGAGGCCAGCTGGCTCGATTTTCGAGATAGCGATCAGTTCTTCTTGCGGCGAAGACCGTCGAAATAGACGATGACGATGATCAGGACACCGGTCACTACCCGCTGCCAGAACGAGTTGACGTTCAGGAGATTGGCGCCGTTGTTGATTGTCGTCAGGATGAACGAGCCCAGCAGTGGCCCGTGTACGGAGCCCACGGCGCCGAACAGGCTGGTGCCGCCGATCACCGAGGACGCGATCGCCTGCAGTTCCCAGCCTTCGGCCTGCGTGGCGTTGCCGATGCCGATCCGGGCGGCGAGCAGGATGCCGACGAACGCCGCGCACACGGCCGAGATCGAGTAGGCGACGTAGATCATCCGGTTGACGTTGACGCCCGACAGCCGGGCCGCCTCCATGTTCGAGCCGATCGCGAACAGGTACCGACCCCAGCGCGTCTGGTGCAGGAAGATGTAGGCCGGCACAGCCACCAGCACGACCATCCAGAACAGGTTGGGCAGGCCCAGGAAGTTGCCGCGCGAGAAGCCCGTGAACGCGTCGTTGGTGATCGAGATCGTGGCGCCGTTGGTGATCAGGAGGCCGATGCCGCGCAGCGCCGTCAGCGTCGCCAGCGTCATGATGAACGGCGGCAGGCCCAGGCGGACGATGCCGAAGCCGTGGAACAGGCCGATCCCCAGCCCGATGCCGAGCGTGATGACGATCGAGGCCCAGACCGGGACGTCGTGGGCGAGCAGCCAGGCGATGATCACGGTCGAGAAGCCGACCACGGCGCCGACCGACAGGTCGATACCGGCGGTGATGATCACGAACGTCTCGCCGATCGCCAGGATCGCCGTCATCGCCCCCTGCCGCAGCAGGTTGGTGATGTTGTTGGTGGTCATGAAGGCTTCGGTGCTGAGCGACAGGGCCAGCCACATCAGCGCCAGCAGGCCCAGAAGCGTCAGGCTCAACAGCATGCCGATGCGAGCGCGATTCCTTGCGGCGGCAAGCTTGGCCGCGTCCAGCGCGTCAGGGCTCATGCGTCGCCGTCCTCCATCATGATTGGCTGGCCTGCTCCGCTCGGCGTCAGACGCCGATGGCCTCGGCCAGGATCGTCTCGGGCGATCCCTTGGTGTCGACATGGCTGGCGACCAGCCGGCCGCGCCGGAACACGTGCAGCGTGTCCGACAGGTCGTAGACTTCCGGCAGGTAGGACGAGATCAGGATGATCCCGGCGCCGGCGTGCAGCAGGGCGGCGAACAGCTTGTAAATCTCGACCTTGGTGCCGACATCGACGCCGACGGTCGGCTCGTCGAAGATGAACAGCTTGGCCCCGTGATTGAGCCACTTGCCGACCACGATCTTCTGCTGGTTGCCGCCGGACAGGCTGGAGGCCGGCGCGTCGCGCGACGAGGTCTTGATCTGCATGCCGCGGATCTGCTCGTCGGCGGCGGCAGCCTCGGCGGAACGGCTGATCGTCAGCCCTCTGGTGAGCCGCTCGTAGACGGCCAGGTTGAGGTTCAGGCCGACGCTGAGATTGAGGCACAGGCCCTGGTCGCGCCGACTCTCGGGCACGAGCGCGATGCCGCGCGCGATGGCGTCGGCCTCGTGTCGGATGTCGACCGGCGCACCCTGCCAGTAGATCTGACCGCCGGTGCAGGGGAAGCGCCCGAACACGCTCTGGACGAACTCGCTCCGCCCGGCCCCGATCAGGCCATACAGCCCGATCACCTCGCCCGCGCGCACCCGCACGGAAATCTCGTCGAAGCCTTTGCCAGACAGCCGCTCGGTGCGCAGGATCTCCTCGCCGAACGGCACCTCCTCCTTGTAGTGGATCTGGTCGATCGAGCGGTTGATCATGCGCGCGATCAGCGCGTCCTCGTCCGTCTCGTCGACCCGCTGGGTGGAGACCAGCTGCCCGTCGCGCAGCACCGAGACGCGGTCGGCCAGCTGGAACACCTCCTCCAGCCGATGCGAGATGTAAACGATGGTCACGCCCCGATCCTTGAGCCGGCGGATCAGCGCGAACAGCTGCGCCGCTTCCTGGCGCGTGAGATAGGCCGTGGGCTCGTCGAAGATCAGGAAGCGCGTGCCGCGGGTGGCGGCGCGGGCGGTCGCCACCAGCTGCTGCTGCCCGATGGTCAGGCTCGACAGCAGCACGTCGGCCGGCAGCGCGAAGCCGATATCGTCCAGGATCTTCTGCGCCGCCTTGACCATGGCGCGGTGCTGCAGCAGGCCGAACCGGACCGTCTCGTCACCCAGGAACAGGTTGGCCGCGACCGTCAGGTGCGGGCACAGCACCACCTCCTGGTGCACGGCGTTGATGCCGTGGTCGATCGCCTCGTGCGGGGTTGCCAGCGCCACCGGCTGGCCTTCCCAGAAGACCTCGCCGCCGGAGCGCGTGTAGACGCCGGTCAACAGCTTGATCAGGGTCGACTTGCCGGCCCCGTTCTCGCCGACGATGGCGTGGATCTCGCCCGCCTCGAAGCTGAGATCCACGGCCTTCAGCGCGTGGGTGGCGCCGAACCGCTTGTCGAGCCCGTGCAGGGCGAGGAGCGGCGCCCCCGGTGCGGACACGGCTTGGTTCGGCGTCATCACGGGCTCAGTTGATCTTCGGGTTGAGCAGTTCCTGGGCCCGCTCGCTGCTCATGTTGTCCTTGGTGATCAGGTTGGCGCCGGTGTCGACGTTGGCCGGCACGGACTCGCCCTTGGAGGCGGCGAGCGCCGTCTTGATGCCGTCATAGCCCATCCGGAACGGGTCCTGCACGACCAGGGCGGTGATCGTCCCGTCACCCAGGAACTTCACCAGCTTGTCGTCGGAATCGAAGCCCACCAGCTTGATGGTGTCGCCCATGTTGTTCTCGGCGACCGCCTGACCGGCGCCCTGCGCCATGATCAGGTTCGAAGCGAACACGCCGCGCAGGTTGGGGTTGGCGGTGATCAGGTCGGTCATGATGTTGAGGCCGGTGGTCGCCTGGCCGTCGGCCACCTTGTCGGCGACGAGCTTGAGACCAGGATACTTGGCGGCGAGCTGCTCCTTGAAGCCCTTGGCCCGCTGGTCGAGCGAGCCGACACCGGGGATGGACGTGATCAAGGCGATATCGCCCTCGGCCTTGCCGTACTTGGCCTCGATCGCGGCCGCCAGGCCGTCGGCGGCGACGCGGCCACCCTCGACATTGTCGGTGGTGAGGAAGGAGGTGAAGGCGTTCGAATCGGCGGCGGAGTCGATGCCGATGATCTTTACCGACTTGGCGGCCTCGTCGATCGGCTTGCCGAGCGCCGCAAACTGGGTGGGTGAAATCACGATCGCGGCCGGCTGCTGCGAGACCGCGTTCTCGAGGATACCGATCTGGCCGTTGATGTCCGATTCGGACTGCGCACCCAGCTCCGGCACATTCACGCCCAGGTCCTTGCCCGCCTTGCGGGCACCAGCCAGGACGATCTGCCAGTAGAAGGACGTCGTGTCCTTGACGATGATCGGGATGGTCGGCTGCTGGGCGTGGACCGCCGGGCTGCCCAGAACCGCCGCCGCGGTGAGCATGGTGGCGAGCAGTAGTTTCTTCATGAGAAGCCTCCGAGTAGTGGGGTTGACCGCCTGGACGAGCTGACCGACCGCCTGCGCAAGGATCATGGCATCACTCGCCGCTCGTCATGCGACCAGCAGCGAGACCTTTCCCGTCACGGCATCGAAATAGCGCAATCCCTAGCTCTTGTTCGTTAACCACAAAAAACGGTCTGCCGCCGTCGTCGTCAACCTGTTTTTTTTGCCGACGGCGGCGCCACAAAAACCTTCCGCCGTGGGCGCGGCGATCCGCTTCAGCGACTGCAGGAAGGTCGAGCGCGCCGTCTCCATGTGGGCTCGGCAGGCGCTGCGGACGGCCGCGATGTCGCGGCGTTTCAAGGCGTCGATGTAGGCTAGATGCTCCCTGATCGCCACGTTGTTGCGGCTCTTCTCGCCGACCTTGCTCCACTGATAGTGATAGTGAAATATCAGCGAGATCACATCGTAGAACTCCACGAAGAAGCGATTGCGCGACGCGTCGTAGATGAGACGGTGGAAGCGCTCGTCGAGCTCGGAGAAGTCCTTGAAGCGGCGGTCGATCTCGGCCAGCAGCAGCTTGTGCTGGTGCTCGATCTGCTCGAGTCGCGCCCACGCCGGATCATCCGGCTCCAGCGCCGCAAACTTCTGTGCCGAGCGCAGCTCCAGAATCTCGCGCACCTCGCATAGTTCCAGGCCGAACTCCTCGGTGAAGCCCTTGAAGACCCAACTGCTGTTCGGCCGCCGCTCGATCAGGCCGAAGCGGCTGAAGTGATTCAGGTATTCACGGATGATCGAGGTCGATACGCCGAACTGCCTTGCCAGATCGAGGCCGTTGATCTGCTGGCCCGGCATGCAGTCGCGGTGCAGGATGAAGGCCATGAACTTGCTCTCGGCGATGGCACGCGCCGATTCGGTCTCCACGTCGGGGAAGTAATCCGCCGCCGTCGGATGGCGCAGGAGGCGCTTGCGCCCCTCCACCACCGCCACCATTCCCGCCGCCGCCAACGTCGCCAGCACCGCGCGCACCGTGGTGCGGCTGACGCCCAGCAGCTCGGCCAGATGCTGCTCCGAGCCCAGATCGCCGCCGAGATCGCGGTCGGCAAGCATGCCGAGGCAGCGATTGAGGGCCTGCTTGTAGACGGTATTGGTCTTCATGGAGCGCCCGGAAACGCAGGCTGGACCTATCCCGCCACCAGCGCCAGGACGCGCAGCGGGCTGCCCGAGCCCTGCTCGATCTTCAGCGGCGGGGTGATCAGCAAGGCACCCTTGGGCGGCAGCTGGTCGAGATGGCACAGGCTGGCGAGGCCGAACCTGCCGGCGCCGTGCAGCAGATTGTGCGCCGGAAATGGCGGCTCGAAGGCGAAGGCCTGCCCGGCATCGGTGCCCACCGCCTCCACACCCCAGCCCAGGATGCCGCGCTCCTCGACGAGGAGTCGCATCGTGGCGACGCTGGGCCCGGGCACGTGCGGGCCGTCCTCCCTGGCGTTGAGGAAGGCTGCCGGGTCCTCGCGCTTCGACCAGCCGGTGCGCATGAGCACCCAGGAGCCGGTCTCGATCCGGCCGTGGACCGCCTCCCACGCCTCGACGCCCGCCGGCTCCAGGATGAACCCCTCGTCGGCCTCGACCTCGGCCGAGCAGTCGATGACGCAGGCGGGTGCCACGAGGCGCTGCGCGGGGATGGTATCGGTGTGGGCGTCCGGCAGCTCGCGGCCGGTGATCCAGTGTGCGGGCGCATCGAAATGCGTGCCGGTATGTTCGCCGCAGCTGAAGTTGTTCCAGTACCAGGCTGGGCCACGCTCGTCGTAGCGCGAGATCTCCTCGATCCGGAACGGCTGCGACGGCGCCAGTGGCGGCGGCAGCTGGATCACCGGCGTCGACGGGCGCAGCGTCTGGCTGAGATCGACGATCCTGATGCCGCCACCGGCCAGGGCCGCGGCGAGATCGGCGAGGAGCTGCTGGTGGTCCATTGGAGCCTCCGTCCCTGAATTCCGCCCAGCAAAGCACGAAGCGGCGCCACCCTCCAGTCTGGCGGAGGGTGCGCAAACCCGCCAGGATGGTCGAAACTCCGGGAGGCACCCCATGGCCGAGCTCCGCTTGCCTGTCACGACCGCGGCCGAGGCCTTGCTGGCGACGTTGCATGCACGCGGCATCGACTACCTGTTCGCCAATGCCGGCACCGACTTCGCACCACTGATCGAGGGTCTGGCACGTGCCCCCGCCGCTGGCCTCGCCATGCCCTCGCCGCTCGTCGTGCCGCACGAATCGGCGGCGATCGCCATGGCGCACGGCTACTGGCTCACCACCGGGCGGCCGCAGGCGGTCATGGTCCACGTCAATGTCGGCCTCGCCAACACCGTCATGGGCGTCATCAACGCCGCCCGCGACAATGTCCCCCTCCTGCTGCTGTCGGGCCGGACGCCGGCGGGCGAGCGCGGCCGCACCGGCTCGCGCGACCTGCCGATCCATTGGGGGCAGGAGATGCGCGATCAGGGGGCCATGGTCCGCGAGGTCGTGAAATGGGACTACGAGCTGCGCCTGCCCGAGCAGGTGCCGGAGCTGATCGATCGGGCGCTGGCCATCGCCATGAGCCCGCCCATGGGGCCGGTCTATCTGTCGCTGCCCCGCGAGGTGCTGTGCGGTGCGGTGGAC
>JBATRI010000194.1:0-1952 GCA_049292515.1 Geminicoccaceae bacterium | reverse complement strand
GGGGCGCGCAGCCTGTTCGACTACGCGATGCAGGCGACCATGGCCCGTGCCGCCGCGATCGGCGCCAGCCCGAACCGGCTCGTGCGCCTGCGCGACGCCGACGGCGACGGCACGGCCGAGGTCAAGGAGACCTTCCTCGACGGGCTGAACCAGCCCTTCGGCATGGCCCTGGTCGGCGACAGCTTCTATGTCGGCAACACCGACGGTGTCGTGGCCTATGCCTGGGACGCGGCCACCGCCAGCGCCAGGGGGCCCGGCCGCAAGCTCGCCACCTTCAAGCCCGGCGGCCACTGGACGCGCAGCCTGCTGCCCAGCCCCGACGGCACCAAGCTCTATGTCGGCGTCGGCTCGCTCACCAACATCGCCGACCAGGGCATGGCGGTCGAGGAGGGGCGGGCGGCGATCTGGGAACTGGATCTCGTCTCGGGTGCCGCGCGCATCTTCGCCGGCGGCCTGCGCAATCCTGTAGGCCTCGCCTGGGAGCCGCAAACGGGGGCCTTGTGGACCGTGGTCAACGAGCGCGACGGGCTCGGCGACGAGACCCCGCCCGACTACCTGACCTCGGTCAGGGACGGCGGCTTCTACGGCTGGCCCTACTGCTACTGGGGCAAAACGGTCGACGACCGCGTGCCGCAGGACCCGGCCCTGGTCGCCACCGCCACGACGCCGGACTATGCGCTGGGCGGGCACACGGCCTCGCTCGGCCTGTGCTGGCTGCCGGCCGGCATCCTGCCCGGCTTCGAGAACGGCATGGTGATCGGCCAGCATGGCTCCTGGAACCGCAGCAAGCTCAGCGGCTACCGGGTGATCTTCGTGCCGTTCGCCGACGGCAGGCCCTCCGGCCCGCCGCGCGACATCCTGACCGGCTTCCTCGCCCCGGACGAGAAGGTGTCCTATGGGCGGCCGGTGGGGGTGACGCCGGGGCCGGACGGGTCGCTGCTGGTGGCGGACGATGTGGGGGATGTGATCTGGCGGGTGACGGGGGCGAGGTAGGGACGCCGACGAAGCAGCACGCCGCCCTGCCCGGCAGACCGGGACGCGCGGCATTCGCCTGACGTTACTGCCGCTTACGAGGCCGACCGTTACGGCTTGGCTTCGCGCTGCTGCAACGAAGCGACAATCGCACCTACCGGCGGCACAGAGTGGGGCAGCCCATGGCTCGTCCATCACAGCGAGCAAAATCCAACAATTGAAGGATGTGTTTTATTGCGCCAATACCCGCATCGGTTGAGTTTGTCGGGTATTGCTTTTTATTAACGAACGTGTTCAGTTCTCGTCGCGCGGCTTTTCGAACTCCTTTGGTGCAGTCGTCGAGATCGTTTTTGATTCGAGCGCAAAATTGCCTCAAAGTTGTCATTGAACGAAGTCAGCGCCATATAAACTCAACGACGCTCAGCTCAGCATGTGGCACCAAACAGACCAACGCGGAGAGGCCTTCGTCTCTCTGATTCAGTCGTTCATGCCGTGTGAGTGGAGATGTCATGCAGCGGTTAAATGCATTAAAAATAACGTCAGCGGTCTTTGCGCTGGGCGTATCCTTTTCGACAATCGATAAAGCAAGCGCCGTCGACGATCTGCCGGGCTTTATCCCTAGTCCATATCCTCCGGCAAGCATCATGACTGATTCGTCAAAGCCAATCGTCGTCTACACGCAAAAGCCGGGGCCTGGGGAAGTCCAGACCGAGAGTGTTACCTCGAACCAAGCTGAGCGTATGCTCGAGAAGGCGAGACAGGCAGGCAGACTGCGCATTATCGTCGGAATTGATTTCGCGGAGCTGTCACCGAGAGCCAGCACGGCGGAGTTGAGCGACCATGCGAAAGGCCTGAGAGCCCGTTTGAGAATGGCTATGGCTGAACGACGCGGCGCAGCAGGAGGCTGCCGAGAGCGACGTGGATCATCGCTTCGGAGATGTCGCAGTGCCGCTCATAGTCACGCACCAGCCTGCGCCAGC
>JBATRI010000193.1:0-17945 GCA_049292515.1 Geminicoccaceae bacterium | reverse complement strand
CCCCTGGGCCGGCCTAGCTCGGGCGAGCGAGCTCGCGGCCGGCTGGCCCGATCTCGACCTCGCCGACGCCGACGAGCCGTCCGTGGAGGCACTGCTGCGGGCGGCGGCTGCCGCGGAGGACGCTGCGCGCGCCGTTCCTGGGGTCACCAATTCCGATGGCGGCTCGGCATTCTGGTCCAGGTTGCGCTTCACACTGGCAGCCACGAACGGGTTTCACGGCAGCTATGTGCGCACCCGGCACGGCGTCGGCGCCACCGTATTGGCCGGCACCGACACCGGGATGCAGGGGGACGGCGAGTTTCGTACGGCGACGCATCGCGCCGACCTGCCGGCACCCGAGGTGATCGGGCGGCTGGCTGGCGAGCGGACGGTGCGGAGCGTCGGACCGCGCAAGGTCGCGACGGCACAGGTGCCCGTCGTCTATGAGCCGCGGCTGGCCGCCAGCCTCCTGCGCCATTTCGCCGGCGCCATTGGCGGCGAGGCCGTGGCAGCCGGCCGCAGCTTCCTGAAGGGCTGCCTCGGCCAGGCGGTCTTCGCCCCCGGCGTGACGATCACCGACGACCCACTGCGGCGCCGCGGTCTGGAATCGATCCCGTTCGACGACGAAGGCATCGGCGTCGCTACCCGTCGGCTGATTGACGACGGCGTGCTGACGACGTGGCTGCTCGATCTCGCCAGCGCCCGCCGCCTGGGCTTGGCAAGCACCGGCCACGCGAGCCGAAGCGGCGCAATTCTGGGCAGCCCGCGCCCCACCAACCTGACCCTTGCGGCCGGCCGCCACTCGCCTGGGGAACTGCTGGCGGACATCGCCAGCGGGTTCTACGTCACCGACATGATGGGCATGGGCGTCAGCGCGATTACCGGCGATTACAGCCGCGGTGCCAGCGGTTTCTGGATCGAGAACGGCAAGCTCGCCTATCCGGTCAGCGATGTCACGGTGGCCGGCAATCTGGTCGCGATGTTCCGCAACCTCGTGCCGGCAGCGGACCTGGAGATCACCGGTGCCATCGATTCGCCCACCGTGCGGATCGATGGCCTCACCGTGGCCGGCACGTGACCGGCATGCCCGACAGGGAGGTCGAGCATGCTCGCTCCGCCGTCGTCGCGGCGGGCCGCATCGCGATGCGGTACTTCCGCCAGACATATGAGCGATGGGAGAAAAGCCCCGGTCAGATCGTCACCGAGGCCGATCTGGCCGTCGACCGCTACCTCCACGCCACGCTGCGCCGCGACCACTCTACCGACGGCTGGCTGTCGGAAGAGACGGAGGACGACCGCATCCGCCTGCAGCGGCGGCGGGTATGGGTGGTCGACCCGATCGATGGTACCCGGTCGTTCGCCGAGGGTGTCGCCGAGTTCACGATCAGCGTGGCGCTGCTCGTCGATAATCTCCCAGTCCTCGGCTTTGTCCTCAACCCGGCGACCGACGAACTGTTCGAGGCCAGGATCGGCGAGGGTGCGTATCTGAACGGCACGCGGCTGCATGCCAGCGACGTCGGCAGCCTGCTGGAGGCGCGCATCGTCGCCAGCAAGTTCGAGACCAAGCGGCGCGGCTTCGCGCAGCTCCTGCCCACGGCGCGGATGAGCTCCTTGGGCTCGCTCGCTTACAAGCTGGCGCTGGTCGCGGCAGGCCGTTTCGACGGCTATCTGTCGTGGCGGCGAACGCACGACTGGGACATCGCGGCGGCGGTGCTGCTGCTGGCCGAGGCCGGCGCCGTGCTCACCGACGCCTTCGGTGGGCCGATCGACCTGAACCGGTCGGACCCGATCCACCAGGGTCTCCTGGCGGCCGGGCACGAGTTGCACCCTGCCCTGCTTGTGGCGACCGGGCCGACGCATGCGACCTTCGTCGCCGAGCGGCGTGCGCGCGGCCTGCCCGGCTGACTTGTCTTTGAGGCTCTTCTCGCCGGCCGAGGGCTCTGGTAGCAGCGAAGGCCGGCGTCAGCCGTGGCGTCGCAACCGGGCCGAAAAATCATGCCGAATCTCGCCGCCGACCGGCTCCACGCACTGGTGACACGCATCGTCCGCGCCATGGGCAGCAGCGCTACCGAGGCGCAGGACGTGGCGGACCATCTGGTAGCCGCCAATCTCTCCGGTCACGACAGCCACGGTGTCGGCATGCTGCCGGACTACGTGCGCCTCCTGCACGCCGGGCTGCTCGTGCCCAACCAGACGCTGGAGCTGGTGGCCGACAATGGCGGTGTGCTGGTGCTCGACGCCAAACGCGGCTTCGGCCAGGCCATGGCCAAGGAAGCCATGCGCCTCGGCATCGAGCGCGCCAGGCAGCAGGGCTCTGTAGTCGTGGCCCTGCGCAACAGTGCTCATATCGGCCGGATCGGGCACTGGGCCGAGCAGTGCGCCGCCGCGGGCATGGTCTCCGTCCATTTCGTCAACGTCGCCGACCACGCCCCCCTGCAGGCCCCGTTCGGCTGCGCCGACGCGCGCCTGGGCACCAACCCGTTTGCTGCGGCCGTGCCGGATGCCGACGGCAAGCCGCAAATGCTGCTCGACATGGCCACCAGTGCCATTGCCTTCGGCAAGGCGCGCGTCGCCCGCAACAAAGGCGTGCCGGTGCCCGAAGGCGTGCTGATCGACGAGCACGGCAACCCGACCACCGACCCGACGACCTACGTCGACACCCGCCGAGGCGCGCTGCTGGCGTTCGGCGCGCACAAGGGCTCGGGCATGGCAATCCTGAGCGAGGTGCTGGGTGCGGCCGTCGCCGGCGGCACCACGATCGCCCCACACCACCCACGTCAGGACGGTATCCTCAACAGCATGCTGTCCTTCATCGTCGATGTCGGCGCCATCGGCGACCGGGCGCACATCGCAGCGGAAACGGCGGCGGTCGGTGCCTGGGTCAAGGCGGCGCCGCGCGTGCCCGGTTGTGAGGAGATCCTGCTGCCGGGCGAGCCCGAGGCGCGGGCACGAGAGCATCGCATGGCCGATGGCGTGCCGATCGACGAGAAGAGTTTGGCCGACATCCTGGCCGCCGGCCGCAGCCTCGGCATCGCCGAGATCGATCTCGACCGCGCTCTCGGACGCTGACCCGACCATGGAACGGGTCGACTGCGTCGTCATCGGGGCCGGGGTTGTCGGGCTCGCCTGCGCCCGCCGGCTGGCGCTGGCCGGCCTCGAGGTCATCGTCCTGGAACAGGCGGACGCTATCGGCACCGAGACCAGCTCGCGCAACAGCGAGGTGATCCACGCCGGGATCTACTACGCCACCGGCAGCCGGAAGGCCCGTTACTGCATCGAGGGCAAGCAGTTCCTCTACCGCTACTGCGCCGAGCGCGGCGTCGCGCACGCCCGCTGCGGCAAGCTCATCGTCGCCACCAGCGAGGCCCAGCTGCCGCGTCTGGAGGGCATTCGCACCAACGCTCTGGCGCTCGGTATGCCCGATCTGGAGTCGTGGACCGCCGCACGGGCGATGGCGCTGGAGCCGGCGCTGCGCTGCTCGGGCGCGCTGTGGTCACCGACGACCGGGATCGTCGACAGCCACGGCCTGATGCTGGCCTACCAGGGCGACGCCGAGGACCGGGGGGCCATGATCGCATTCTCCAGTCCGGTGGAGCGGGCCGAATCGACCCCTGCTGGCATCGTGCTCGACGTCGGCGGAGCGGAGCCGATGCGCCTGCGCGCCGACCGCGTCGTCAACAGCGCCGGCCTGCATGCGCCTACCCTCGCTCGCCAATTCATCGGCCGGACGGATGACCCGCCAGAGCCCTACTACTGCAAGGGCAACTATTACACGCTGGCCGGCCGCTCGCCCTTCGCCCGCTTGATCTACCCGGTCCCCGAGCAGGCCGGCCTGGGCGTTCACGTCACGGTCGACCTCGCCGGCCAGTGCCGCTTCGGGCCCGACACCGAATGGATCGACCGGATCGACTATGAGGTCGACCCCGCGCGGGCGGACGTGTTCTACGCCGAGGTACGGAAATACTGGCCGGACCTGCCGGACGGCGCACTGGCGCCGGGCTATGCCGGTGTCAGGCCGAAGCTCGGCCCGGACGGTGCCGTGGCTGCCGACTTCACCATTTGGGGACCGCAGACGCACGGCATCGAGGGATTGGTCGAGCTGTTCGGGATCGAAAGTCCCGGTCTCACGGCATCGTGGCCGGTCGCCTGTGCGGCCGCCCGGCAGCTGGGTCTGCCCGAGCTCTGACTCAGGGGCCGATCGCCACGAGATCGAGTGGCCGCTCCAGCAGAAACGATACGCCCAGCATCACGATGTAGAGATAGAGAACGACCCGCGCCATCATGGCACCCTGCCCTTCGTCTGGTCGGTGGTCCTCCCCTGTGATCGTGCTTTGTTGCCAAAAGCGCGGTGACGTTTATCACGGTTTGCGAAAGCGTGGGCGCAGGTCGTTTTGACCTGTTGCTTTTCCAACACAGTACCCTGGAGGTGACGTCATGCCCTATGCGGTGATTGCCCTGGACAAGGAAGGTGGCGCCCCGCTGCGGGCCGAGTTGCGACCGAAGCATCTGGTCCATCTGGAGCAATATGCCGGCAAGCTGCTGGCCGGCGGCGCGATGCTGGCGGACGATGGAGCCACGCCGGTCGGCAGCCTGCTGATCATCGATTCCGAGGATCGGGCCGAGGTCGAGGCCATTGTTGCCGCCGATCCGTTCACACAGGCCGGGCTGTTCCAGAGCGTCTCCATCCGGCCGTGGCGCAAGGTGTATTTCGACGGCGCCAAGGCGGGTTGAAGCCGGCTGATTGCTCATCGCCGTCATGCGGCGGACGACATGTCCTGCCGAGCCAGCCCAAGGAGACCAACACGGATGGACGGGGCGGAACTTCGCGAACTCCAGGCACCGCTGAAATCCCGCTACAAGGACGATCCTACGACCGCCGTCGTGACGCTGCGGGCCAAGGGCGGGATTGGCCAGGAAGGCCTTGCCTGCCGCGTCGAGACCGGCCGTGCCCGGGTCGAGGCCGGGCTGCATCCGGCCAGCGGCGGTAGCGGGCTGCAGGCCTGCTCGGGTGACATGCTGCTCGAGGCTCTGGCCGCCTGTGCCGGGGTCACCCTGTCGGCGGTGGCGACGGCGCTTGGCGTCGAGATCCGCCGGGGCACGGTTGAAGCCGAGGGCGATCTCGACTTCCGCGGCACGCTGGGGGTAGCCAAGGATGCGCCGGTGGGCTTCGCGGCAATTCGCCTGCGCTTCGATCTCGCCACCGACGCCGACGAGGAGCAGCTGGCGACCCTGTTGAAGCTCACCGAGCGCTATTGCGTCGTGCTGCAGACCTTGCGCGCACCCACCGCCACCAGTGCCACCATCGCGCGCGCCGCCTGATGTCCGGCCGAGTCGGTCAGCAATCGTCCTCGGGGCCTCGTGCCGGCCCTGGGCGGCTGCGCGCATGTTCCTCGACGAAGACGTGCGCGTACAGCTGCGCGATCCACTGCTTGCCTTCCACCGTCCGCTCCAGATGGCGCAGGGCCGTACCCACATAGGGCTCGACCTTGGACCAGAAAAAGCGCGGAAACTGCTCGGCGAGGTCAGCCGGCGACTCGTAGCCGAGCTGACGGGCGAAGCCGGTCTCCTGGAACTCGTAGAAGAGGGCGTTGAGCTTGCGTGAGTGATCGGGGTCGCCGAGCTGCCCGAGCAGGTCGGCCGCCCGTACCAGCGCTGCCTCGGTGTCGGTTACGGCATGGTCGCTGTCGTGCGGCACCGGGAAGCGGGTAAGCTCGATCGCCCGGGCGATCCGCTCGGGGTCGAGATGCTCCATGGTGCGGCAGCGGTGACGCACGAAGATCTTGCCGCGCTCGATGTGGTAGGGCGCCAGGAATGCGTCCGAAGCGCCGCGTGGCGCTTCGACCGTGCCGCCTTTGGCGTCGATGACATAGCAGCCCTCGATATCGCCCGGGCAGATGCCGCGAAGATACCCGATATCGTGGCACAGCGTCGCTACCGTGAAATGCAGCCAGTCGCTGGGCGTGACCTCCTCGACCATGATCCGGCCGCGCAGGATGGTCTGTCCGACCAGGGTCACCAGCATGGTATGGTGCACGTCGTGGTAAAGGGCGTCGCTCGACGAGATCCGCTCCACGGCCAGCTGCGCCATGGCACGGATGGTCGAGCCGTGGTCCGGCTCCCGCTTGCCGAACACGGAGCGGAAGCCGCCGACGAGATGATCGGCGAACGCGGCGGCAAGCACGGTGGCCGGGTTGAACATGCTGGTCTCCTCCTCATCCGGGGCCGGCGGCCGGAGCCCCGCAAGCTTGCCACCTCTCCGTCGGAAGGCGTAGCACTAGCTGCTTGTATCGCTGAAGGATGGGCGCCGATGCTGGCGATCGACCGGGTTCTGGAGACCGTATTGTACGTGGACGACCTCGACGCCGCGGAACGCTTCTACGGCGACACGCTGGGCCTGACACTCGACAGCAGCAAGGCCGACGTGTTCCGCTTCTACCGCGTCGGTAACGGGATGCTGCTGCTGTTCGAGCCTGAAGCGGCCAGCCGCAATCGTGGCATTCCCACCCATGGCGCCACGGGTCCCGGTCATGCCTGCTTCGCCGTTGCCGAACGGGAATTGGATCGCTGGCAGCAACGTCTGCGCGAGCATGGCGTTCCGATCGAGCACGTGGAAAGCTGGCCCCACGGCGGCCGCTCGTTCTATGTCCGCGACCCGGCCGGCAACAGCATCGAGCTCGCCACGCCACGGATCTGGGGTCTGGAGGACATCGGCGCCGCCGAGGCCGGCGCATGACCGCCAAGCCGCCCGAGGGCCACGATCAGATGCAGCGCGCGGTCCACGCCGACAGCAGTCGAAGCCAACCATCGTCACGACCCACCGTCACCTTCGTGGCCGATCTCGTGTGCCCATGGTGTTACATCGCGTTCGTCCGCCTGCAGCGCGTGATGGCCGGCTCAGGCGCTTTACTGATCTGGCATCCATTTCTGCTCAACCCCTATCTACCGCTGGAGGGAGTCTCCAGGCGCCACTATCTTGAGCGGAAATTCGGCAGCCTCGCCCAGGCGCTGGCCGTGCATCGGCGCGCCGCCGAAGTTGGGGCGCAGGAGGGCATCGCTTTCGCCTTCGGCGCCATCGATGCCCAGCCCAACACCCTGGCGGCGCATGCGCTGGTGATGGCCGCGACAGGACTGGGCCGCGGCAGCGCGGCCGCGGCAGCGCTGTTTCGTGCCTTCTTCGTCGACGGCGCCGACCTCGGCAGGCCGGACGTGCTGGCCGGGGTCGCAAGCGAGGTCGGCCTCGACCCGCGCAATGTCGCCGAGCTGACGGCCGAAGCTTCGCTCGAGCGCATCGCCCTGGCGCACGAGCAGGCCTACGCGATCGGGGTGACAGGAGTGCCCGTCTGCCGATTCGGCGACGATCACGTCATCGCCGGCGCCCAGCCGGAAGAGGTGCTGGAAGCGTTGCTGGATCTCGAGTTCTATCGCCTTGCTGTGGGGCCGGTGCCCGAGAGCGCGCTGCTCAGGGACGCCAGGCCTCGTAGTCCCCGGTAGCCTTGGCGCGCTGGCCACCCCGCTGCACGTGCCCCGCCGGTACGTAAGCCTGCGGCGTGCCGCTCAGGTTGGGCTGGTGCTCCTTTTCCCAGCGCTTGGTCACCGCCGGCTGCTCGCTCGGCGTTTTCTCGCGTGACCGGCCGAGCCAGCCGTGCCATCCCGGCGGCACCATGCTTCCATCGAGCTCGACGTCGCCGGCATAGACCACCCAGCGACGTTCAGTCCGCCAGTCCTTGGCGCCCCGCTCGCGGTAGTATCGATTGCCGGCCGCGTCCTCGCCGACGAGTTCGCCGTGTCGGCGTGTGAACAGATAGGTGCCGAGATTGTTCGAGCGTAGCCATTTCAACACAGTGCGAGCTCCCGCTGGCTTGGCCGCCTAGTAGAACCATTGCCGCTGGCGTGTCCAGGCCCGCGCGCAGCGCCATTGGTCACAGCACCGCAGCCTGTGGATAAGGCCGCAATTCTGTGGGCGGTTTCCACCTACAGCATCATTTATCCGGCAGTATTTGCTTGATTTCTCCTCTTACGACGGCCGCTTTCCTGCCTCCAGCTTGCTCATATCTGCCATGCGTTCTCAGAGTCCGACGGACATTCCCCTGCTATGGATATGCCTGGAGGCTGATTATCAATCTCCACTCAGCTCTACCTTGATACTCTGGAGCCCATCCCGTGGTGAATTTATCAAAATCGCCGACGCGCGGTAGCTATACGCAACGAGTTGTGGACGTTGCGCGCTTCATGCACTAGATATGGTGTCGTAGTTGGAATTGACGCTGCGAACTTGGGCGCCGGCAGCCGAGCCGAGGCCGTCACGCTCTCTGAGTCGGGAGCAAACAATCATCCACGCTCTCTGAGTCGGGAGCAAACAATCATCCCCACCCTGTGGAACCTGTGGACAACGCGGGCACTGTGATTGCGGCAGTAGCGTTCTTGGCATAAAGTAAGGATTGAGTTGATCCAACTCAGCCGGTCGCTGACTCTGTTGCCCGCGGAGTCCATAAGGCCGCAAAATCGGTTTGACGAACAAGACGAGAACGTTCTAATGTTAGGAAGGAGGAGAAGAGTGCGACTAGCGATCCAAAGACGCTTCACGCGGTCAGGTGAATCGCCCTATGCGGCGATCCAGTTCCGCTTGTCGTCGAGCGAAATCCGCAGCCCGGACGGCTCGGTCGTGTTCCGGCTCGATCAGCTCGAGGCGCCGGCTGCATGGTCGCAGGTCGCCGTCGACGTCCTGGCACAGAAATATTTTCGCAAGGCCGGTGTGCCGAGCCGACTAAAGGCGGTGCGTGAGAAGGGCGTCCCAGCGTGGCTCTGCCGTCGCGTCGCCGACGAGCGGGCCCTGGCGGAACTGCCCGAGACCGAGCGCTATGGTAGCGAGACCAGTGCCTCGCAGGTTTTCGATCGCTTGGCGGGAACCTGGACCTACTGGGGCTGGAAGAACGGCTATTTCGCGGCCGAGGAAGATGCCCGGGCATTCTTTGACGAGCACCGCTACATGCTGGCGATGCAGATGGCAGCGCCGAATTCGCCGCAATGGTTCAACACGGGGCTCCATTGGGCCTATGGCATCGACGGCCCGGCGCAGGGGCATTTCTACGTCGACGAGGCGACCGGTCAGGTCCTTCCGTCGGCTTCGTCCTATGAGCGCCCGCAGCCGCACGCCTGCTTCATTCAGAGCATCAAGGACGATCTCGTCAACGATGGCGGGATCATGGATCTGTGGGTGCGCGAGGCGCGCCTGTTCAAGTACGGCTCCGGCACCGGCACCAACTTCTCCAGCCTGCGCGCCGAGGGCGAGCGGCTGTCGGGTGGCGGCAAGAGCTCCGGCCTGATGAGCTTCCTCAAGATCGGCGACCGTGCCGCCGGGGCCATCAAGTCGGGCGGCACCACCCGCCGCGCCGCCAAGATGGTGATCGTCAACGCCGATCATCCGGACATCGAGGCGTTCACCGACTGGAAGGTGATCGAGGAGCAGAAGGTGGCTGCCCTGGTGGCGGGCTCGCGGCTGTTCAAGCAGCATGCCGCAACCATCATGGCCGCCTGTCATGACGCCAGCTATGCCGGCGCCAACCGCTTCGATCCGAAGGAAAACGCGGCGCTGAAGAAGGCGGTGCGCGAAGCCCGGCGGGCGCTGCTGCCGGAAGGGGCGATCCAGCAGGTCATCCTTTACGCCAGTCAGGGCTATACGGCGCTCGAGATCCCGACCTACGCCGCCGACTGGGACAGCGACGCCTACATCACGGTGTCCGGGCAGAACTCGAACAACACCGTCCGGGTCGACGACGACTTCATGGCGGCGGTGCTGGAGAAGCGCGACTGGCCGCTGCGGCGCCGCACGGACGGCAAGGTAGCCAAAACCCTGAAGGCCGACGAGCTTTGGGGCAAGCTTGCCAATGCCGCCTGGGCCAGTGCCGACCCGGGGATCCAGTACGACACCACGATCAACGACTGGCACACCTGCCCGGCCTCGGGGCGCATCAACGCATCGAACCCGTGCTCCGAGTACATGTTCCTCGACGACACGGCGTGCAATCTCGCGTCCTTGAACCTGATGTGTTTCCGGCGCGACGACGGCACACTGGCGGTCGACGATTTCGTGCACGCGGTTCGGCTGTGGACCGTCGTGCTCGAGATCTCCGTGCTCATGGCACAGTTCCCGGCGGCCAAGATCGCCGAGCTGTCTTATCGGTTCCGGACGCTGGGCCTGGGCTACGCCAATCTCGGCGGCCTGCTGATGGCGTGCGGCCTGCCCTACGACAGCGAGCACGGCCGCGCCTATGGGGCCGCGATCACCGCGCTGATGACGGGCTCGGCCTATAAGGTGTCGGCCGAGATGGCCGAGGTGCAGGGCCCGTTCCCCGGCTATGCGGAAAATCGCGAGCACGTGCTGCGCGTCCTGCGCAACCACCGCCGCGCCGCCCTGAGCGAGACCACGGGCTACGAGCAGTTGCATACCCTGCCTGTCCCGCTCGATGCCGCGAGCTGTGCCGATCAGGCCCTGGTCACGGCGGCACGTGCGGCCTGGGACGACGCGCTGGCGATGGCCGAGCGGCACGGCGTCCGCAACGCCCAGGTCAGCGTGGTCGCCCCCACCGGGACGATCGGTCTGGTGATGGACTGCGACACCACCGGCATCGAGCCCGACTTTGCACTGGTGAAGTTCAAGAAGCTTGCCGGCGGCGGCTACTTCAAGATCATCAACCGCATGGTGCCACAAGCGCTTGAGACGCTGGGCTACAGTCAGGCGCAGATTGACGATATCGACCGTTACGCCGTCGGCCATGGGACGCTCGAGGGTGCGCCCTTCATCAATCACACGACGCTGCGGGCCAAGGGCTTCACCGACAAGGTGCTGGCCAAGCTTGACGCGATGCTGCCGACGGCGTTCGACATCAAGTACGTCTTCAACCGGTTCACGCTGGGCGACGGCGTCCTCAAGGACGGGCTCGGCTTCACCGAGGCGCAGATCGAGGATCCGGCGTTCGACCTGTTCAAGGCGCTGGGCTTCGCGCGCGGCGAGGTCGAGGCTGCCAACATTTACTGCTGTGGCGCCATGACGGTCGAGGGAGCGCCGCATCTGCAGGAGGCGCATCTGGCGGTGTTCGACTGCGCCAATCCCTGCGGCCGCACCGGCAAGCGCTACCTCTCGGTCGACAGCCACATCCGCATGATGGCGGCGGCACAACCCTTCATCTCTGGCGCCATCTCCAAGACCATCAACATGCCGGCGCATGCGAGCGTGAAGGATTGCGAGGCGGCCTATCTCGAAGGTTGGCGCCTGGGGCTCAAGGCACTGGCGCTGTACCGCGACGGCTCCAAGCTCAGCCAGCCGCTGGCCTCGATGCTGCCGAACGACCTCGATGACGACGAGGAGTTGGCCGATCTGCCGCAGATGCAGCGGGTGGTCGAGGTCACGGAACGGATCGTCGAGCGCTGGGTGCATGAGCGGCGCAAGCTGCCCAGCCGCCGCAAGGGCTATACCCAGAAGGCGGTGGTCGGCGGGCATAAGCTCTATTTGCGCACCGGCGAGTACGAGGACGGCACGCTCGGCGAGATCTTCGTCGACATGCACAAGGAAGGTGCGGCCTTCCGCTCGCTGATGAACAGCTTCGCGATCGCGATCTCGATCGGGCTGCAGTACGGCGTGCCGCTCGAGGAGTTCGTCGAGGCGTTCTCCTACACCCGCTTCGATCCGTCGGGCGTGGTGCAGGGCAACGACACTATCAAGATGGCGACCTCGGTCCTGGACTACATCTTCCGCGAGCTCGCGATCTCCTACCTGGAGCGGACCGATCTCGCCAATGTCGAGCCCTCAGATATGCGCCACGACGCCCTTGGCAAAGGCGTAGCGGAGGGCGACATGGGAACTGAGGCGGTACGCCATATCGCGTCCACCGGATTCGTCCGCGGCAATCTTCGCTTGCTTGCCGGCGGCGGTGCGACGGGTGAGGGAATGGTGGCCAAGAGATCCGGCTCGTTCGGCGGCTCGACCATGGTGGTGTCGGAGCCGGTGACGAGCGGTACGAACAGCCGTGCGGCGCAGGTGCACATGGCCCGACTCAAGGGCTATGTTGGTGATTCCTGCTCTGCTTGCGGCAACTTCACGCTGGTGCGGAATGGCACCTGCCTGAAATGCGATACCTGCGGCTCAACCACAGGCTGTAGCTGAGGGTACGCATACGTCCCGTCGGGCAAGCGGGGCGTTCTTTTCTTGTATTCTCCTCCACATTTGGCCCGGGGTTCGCCCCGGGCCACCTTTCTGTTGTCGGCATGACCGATCGCCGCTGCACGAAAGTTCGTGGAGGACAATCAGGCTGAGGCGCAGCGAGTGGCGATCACACGCGATTGAGTCATCGCTGAGCTTTGCATCAGTCGCAGTCCATGGCGCTCATCCAGGAATGACATCCTGGGGACATACTGTGGGGGAGCCTGTGACCTGATGGCAGGGCCGGCACGCTGGCGTCAGTAAAGGCCCCCGGTAGACGGCAGGTTCGATCCGACGGCAAGAGTCGCCGGAGCCCCCTCGCCGGGCGTGGCCATCATCGGGCCGGGCCGAGTGATCTGCACCGGAATGCCGCGTCGCGCAATCAATTCCGCATCGACCACGGCCCAATCCACCCGGGCGGCATCGGGGCCGGCCCGGTCCCTGACCAGCTGGCGGTCCGCCGGGTCGACCTCGCGCGGCGTGATGCTTAGCGCCGCCTCGAGCTCGTCGACCTGCTCGACGTCGGGTTGCGCTTCCAGATAAAGTTCCCCGTTGTGCCAGCCGACCTTCACGAATTGCTGCACCGCTGTGACCCTGGTGCCGACGGGGATCTGCGGATAAAGCCGTTCGACGCCTTCGGGATACATGCGGATACAGCCGCGGCTGACCCGCCGCCCCACCCCGTACGGCAGGTTGGTGCCGTGAATCAGGTAGGTCGGCCAGCCCAGGTAGAGCGCGTAGTCACCCAGCGGGTTGTCTGGCCCGGGCGGCACCACCGTGCCCACCCAGGGCTTGTCCCGCAGCGTCGAGGCGGTCGGATACCAGGTTGGGTGCTCGGTCTTGCGGACGATCCGCGTCCCCCCGAGCTTCAGCTCGAAACCGTCCCGGCCGACCCCGATGGCATAGGTCTGCACCGGCCCCTGCTTGGGGAAATAATACAGCCGCAGATCGCCGTAATTGACGACGATCCCCGCCCGTGGCGCGTCGGGGAGGATGAACTGCGTCGGCAGCGTGATCAACCGTTCGGCCCCCGGGACCCAAGGATCGATCCCCGGGTTGACGGCGGAAATCTCGGGCATCCCCAGATTGCGCTCGCGTGCCACGTCCAACAGATTCTCGTCGCCGCGGGTCAGGTAGAACGTCGTCTCACCGACCAGATCGTCACGCTCGGTCGCGGCACGAGCAACGGCAGGAACGAGCAGGGGCGCTGCGGCCAACAGGGTGATCTGCCGGGAAAACGCCCGTCGTGAAAGGCCCGAGCCCGGAGCGGTGATGGAAGAGTCGGCCATGATACCCGGCGTCTCGCACTGCACTCTGAGTTGCTTACATGGCCTCCGGTCGCCCCGGCCACCAGTCCCAACGACGGCAGACCTGCCTTGCCCGCCGTTGCCGGGTCGCCCATTCGGCGACCCGGCGGCGAGTTCTTACTTGCGCAGGCCGGCGCGGAAGATCTGGTCGGCCTTCTGACTGGCGGCATCGGCCGAAGCCTCGGCCTGAGCCGCATCGGCCGCAGCCTTCTGCGCTGTGGCCAAGGCGTTGGTGGCCTTGGCGTCGGTCGCCTGCTGCGCGGTCCGCAGGCTGGCAACCTCTTCGCGCAATGATTCGACGCTGCCCCGGGAGGCGCAGCCGCCAAGCGCGAGCAACGCGACGGTGATGGCCGCAGCCGGGGCAATGCCGTGCATTTTCTTCATTTCGATAGTCTCCGTGTTCAACGTATGCAGCTACAGTGTCTCAAGCCCATCGGAACGGACCCGGCATGGCTGAAATGAGGCTGCCCGTGTTCCGACCGCGACGGGCAGCGACCATATTTTCCTTGCCTAGCCGGGATCATGGCCGGATCTCGATCGGGGTTCCGATCTCCACCCGCTGCCAGATCTCGTCGATCTCCTCGTCGGTTACGGCGATGCAGCCGTTGGTCCAGTCGAACCGCCAGTGCTCGCCGCCATAGCCACGCCGTTCCGGCGCCAGGCCGTGGATCATGATATCCCCCCCGACTGCCTGCCCGAGCGCCTGCGCCCGGGCTCGATCCGCGTCATTCGGATAGGATACACGAATCGAGCGGTAAAACTGACTGTCCGGATTGAGGGCGGCAATGCGATAAATTCCCTCGGGGGTCCTGCCGTCGCCCTGGTAGATCTTGGTGCCCTTGGGATTGCGGCCCAAAGCGACTCGAAAGCTCTCCAAGATCTGCCCGTCGCGCAGCAGGTAGAGCCGGCGCGCACTCTTGACGACGATCACCTTGTCCGCTTTCCCTGAGCGCGCCACGGCTGCTCCCGACACCGGGGCCAGCAGCACCGACGAACCAAGCAGCGAGCCTACCATCACCAGGGCCACCAGCACGACCCGCCGCATCGTAAGCCACGCTCCACGCAGGTATTTTTGTCGTCGGCCGGCAGCCGACGCGATCCATTCTTCTATAGGCACTGGCGGTGAAGAGTCTATCAATCCACCGGATCATGGGCACCGGGCCGCGCTGCGCATGAAGATTTGGTGCAATCGCGTCACAGTAGAAATCGGCAGACCGTCCCTCGACCAGCATACGGCCCCTGCGCCGCCGTCGTGCGGGCTTCTCATCCCCCCACTTTCATGGCGTAGTATGTACCCATGCGGACGTTGAACGTACCCGATCCGAGTTGGCTGGAGGAGTGCAACCCCACCGGTCGCGCGCCGGTACTGGTCTTGTGCGACCATGCCGGCAAGGGCATCCCTGCCCATCTGGACCGGTTGGGCATCAGCGACGAGGCCTTGGCTCGACATATCGGCTGGGACATCGGGGCCGCCGACCTCACCCGGCGGCTGGCCCGGTCGCTCGACGCGCCGGCCCTGCTCAATCACTGCTCCCGGCTGGTCATCGACCCCAACCGCCGACCCGGCGTGCCGAGCTCGATCCCCGAGATCAGCGATGGCTGCGTCGTGCCCGGCAACCAGGGGCTCGACATGGCAGCGGTGGTCGACCGCGTCATCAGCTATTTCCTGCCCTACCACCGGGCCGTCGCCCGCCGGATCGGCGCCTTCCGCCGCCGCGGCGTCGTGCCGGCGGTGATCGCCGTGCACAGCTTCACGCCGCACATGAACGGCGAGGACCGGCCATGGCAGATCGGTATCCTGTGGCGCGGCGATCAGCGCCTGTCGCGACCGCTGCTGGACCAGCTCGGCGCACTGGGCGATCTCGTGATCGGCGACAACCAGCCCTATTCCGGGCTGCTCGATTTCGGCTTCACGGTCCAGTTCCACGCCCAGCGACCGCGCCTGCCGCACGTGATGCTGGAGGTCCGCCAGGACGAGATCGCTTCGCAGGAAGCCGCGCACCACTACGCCGACCTCATCCACGAGGCATTGCGGGCACCTCTGGCCGACCCGTCGCTCTACAGCGTGTTCGAGGGCGACAATCTCGATCGGGCGGGAGGCCTGATTTCCTGGCGCCACGCCATCCAGTCTTCCTCCATGCTCTGACCACCGACGGAACCTGGAGCCGCCGGAGCAGCTAGAATGTGAACGGAGGTGGAAGCCTCCTCGCATTGCGGAGGCCCGGCCATGGTTTCGCGTCGACCCAATCTCTCGCTCGGGATCGAGGAAGAGTATCTTCTGGTCGATCCCACTAGCCGCGAGCTGGTCGTCTCACCCGCGCCCACGTTCATGGCCGCCTGCCGCGATGCGCTGGGCGAGCAGGTCACGCACGAGTTGCTGCAGGCCCAGGTGGAGGTCGGCACCGGCGTCTGCGCCGACATCGCCGCCGCCCGCGCCGATCTGGTCCGGCTGCGCCGCAGTGTTGGGCGGATCGCGCGCGAGCACGGCATGGCGCTGATCGCCGCCTCGACCCATCCTTCGTCCGACTGGTCCGAGCAGCGCAGCACCAGGAAGGAACGCTACCAGTCGCTGACCGACGAGTATCAGGCCCTGGCCAGGCGCCAGCTGGTCAGCGGCATGCACATCCATGCACAGATCGAGGACGAGGATCTGCGCATCGATCTCATGAACCAGGTCACCTACTTTCTGCCGCATCTGCTAGCCCTTTCCACCAGCTCACCCTTCTGGGCCGGCCAGGAAACGGGCCTGAAATCGATCCGTCCCACCATCTCCTCCGACCTCCCACGATCGGGCTCGCCGGAGGCCTTCGCCAGCTGGCGCGATTGGCAGGACATGATCGACGTCCTGACCGAAATGGGCCTCATCCAGGATCCCACCTACATCTGGTGGGACATCCGGCCGTCGGCCAAGCACCCGACGCTCGAGCTGCGCATCACCGACATCTGCACCCACGTCGAGGACGCGCTGACCGTGGCCGCTCTCTACCAGTCGCTGCTGCATCACCTCTGGCGGCTGCGAACCCGCAACCAGAGCTGGCGCACCTATCGCCGTATCCTCGTCGAGGAGAACAAATGGCGCGCGCAGCGACGGGGCATCGAGGCCGAGCTCGCCGATTTCGGCGTCCGCAGCATGAAGCCGATGCCGGCCTTGGTCGATGAGTTGCTGCTGATGCTGAGGGACGACGCGACCGAGCTCGGCTGCCTTGCCGAGCTGGAGCGAGCCCGCGACATCGCGGCCCGCGGCACCAGCGCCGACCGACAGCTTGCAGTCTACCACAAGGCGCTGGCGGGCGGCGCCCAGCCCGACGAAGCGCGGCGCGCCGTGGTGGACTGGCTGATTACCGCGACCATGGCCGACGTTGCGGCCGAAGCCTAGGCCGCGCGCTCCACCACCATGACGAAAACTTCCCCGTCCTGCGCTTCCTCGACCAGCTTGTGGCCGGTCTCGGTGCAGTAAAGGCGGAAATCACCCGGCGCCTTGGGGTCGGTCGCCAGCACGCGCAGTCGCTGGCCCGGCAGCATCCCGAGCAGCCGCTTGCGCGCCTTCAGTACCGGCAGCGGGCACGACAGGCCGCGGGTATCCAGGATCGTCTCGCTCATCGCGGGCCGGGTGCCATGCGCCGCCCTCTCCTTGTCGCGCCGACGGCGCCGCTGCACAGTGCAGACAGCTTAGTGGTAGAGCGGCGGCGGCGACAGCGGAACGGATGATGCAGGTTTTCGGAATCGTCGGCTGGAAGAACAACGGCAAGACCACGCTGGTCGAGCGTCTGGTGGCCGACTTCACCGCGGCCGGCTACCGCGTCTCCACGGTCAAGCACGCCCACCACGAGGTCGATCTAGACCAGCCCGGCAAGGACAGTTGGCGCCATCGCGAGGCCGGGGCACGAGAGGTCGTCCTGGCGACGGCCCGGCGCTGGGCGGTGATCCACGAGCTGCGGGAGGAACCCGAGCCACCCTTGGATGCCCTGCTGGCACGGATGACGCCCGTCGATTTGGTCATTGTCGAAGGCTTCAAGCGCTTTCCTCATCCAAAACTTGAGGTTCATCGCCGCGAACGCGGTACGCCGCTGCTGGCACGCGAGGACCCGACCGTCGTTGCCTTGGCAGCCGACGTGCGGTTCCATGATCTGGCTCTGCCTCAATTCGAGCTCGACAATATCTCAGGTATCATGGCTTTCATCCTGAAATACCTAGCTATTCCGGCACCACCATGACGCGAATGGCCAACGACTGCTTCGCTTACGGAGGCGATCGCATTGGCGTCGCCGCGGCGCACACGCTGCTGGAGGCTCGCGTGAGCCCGGTGGTCGGCATGGAGCAGGTGGCGCTGCCGTACGCCACCGGTCGCTATCTCGCCGAGCCGCTGGCGAGCCCGCGTGACGTGCCGGCGTTCGACAATGCCGCGGTCGACGGCTACGCGTTCGCGTTCGCCGACGTCATGCGCGCGTCCGGCGCCCGACTGC
>JBATRI010000192.1:0-15828 GCA_049292515.1 Geminicoccaceae bacterium | reverse complement strand
TGGCGCAGGCTGGTGCGTGACTATGAGCGGCACTGCGACATCTCCGAAGCGATGATCCACGTCGCTCTCGGCAGCCTCCTGCTGCGCCGCGTCGTTCAGCCATAGCCATTCTCAAACGGGCTCTTAGATCAGTGGCTGTCCCCAGAGCCGCAGATACTCAGCCGAAGCCAGCGGATTGACGGTGGCAGGAGTCAACTGGTGCTCAGTCTTCTGATTGAAGTAATTCTCGTAGGCGATGTAGCTCGCATTGGCGGCGAAGAACTCGAACATCTTGCGGATATAGAAGGCATTGTCGATGTTGGCAGGCGTGGCGCCCACCCGGATGCCCCATTCCGCACAGGCGAATAGCTTGCCGTTATCCTTGGCGAACTGCAGCCAGGCGCCGATGCCCCAAGGACCACCTTTGTATAGGCGCATGTATTGCGCGTTCCAGATCGTCTCGTCGTTCAGCGGTGGCCCGACATCGTAGTAATCGACTCCGATAATGTCGACCCAGTCGTTGCCTGGATAAAGATCGAGGACCGATCCCGCCTGATTACCCTTCTTGACGTTGCACCACTCGATGGAAACCCTTGGGTTGTACAGCCGCAAATAATCGACGATCCGTCGATGGGTGATGATGTAGTTGGCCGGATCGGCTCCGGCATACCAGGGAAACTTGCGATTGATCTCCCAGCCGACGCGCACGATGACATCCGTGCGGCCGGTAGCCTGCAGTCGCCGCGCCCACTCCGCGTAGTAGTAGTCGAACGCCCCGCTGGCGGCCAACGCCCAGACCCCTGGCGTCGTGACCGCATGAAGCGTCTTGGGCAACGGTGCGATCCCGATCGAGATTCGTTCCGGCTTGGACTTGACCGCCTTGATGCCGCCATTGAAGCTCAAGATGGTGTCCCAGCTGTCGAACTTGCACCACAGGGTCACCGTATCGCACAGCCGGTTGCGATAGGCGGCCATGGCGTTCACGCTGGAGAGGCCCGAACCGGAATGCCAGGCTAGGCCCGAGCGCGGGCCTAGCCCGAATGGTGCCGGAGGCCCGGGGACTGCAGGGATGGTGACGGCGCGAGTCTGTGTGCTGCCGAGCATGGCAGAGGCCACAGCTGCCAGCGAGACCATGCCGGTATTATGCAGAGCATCGCGGCGGGATTGTCCGGTCATTGGTCTGCTCCTATAAATATCTGAACTACAATGATTTGCTCATGTCTCTGTCTCCTGGATGTGTCGACGGCGTATCAAAAACTCCGTCGAACGTGACAGAACGTAACGATCGTCGAAATATTACATCGAGATCATGATAATTTACTGAGAAATGCATTGTAACCTAGCGCATGGCTTTTAGCTGAGCGGACACAATGAAACCTATCCTTGTTCGGAGTCCCGCGATGCGGCTGTACTACGGACGTCCAAGCTCGAGCATGCGGTTCAGGACGTCGACAGCAGATCGTGTCCCACGCGGTGGTGTAGCTCCGCGGTAGCATTGCCGCTCGGCGTCCGGCAGGCCGCGTTCGTCTATGTCGCTCGCCACTGGAGGCCGGTTGACCCACATCCAGTCGAGCGGTCGGCCGAATCATTGCACAAGATGTCTGGCCTGGCCCGCCGGGGAAAGGTTCTCGTAAAGGGGCTGTGCAATCACAGCGGCGGTCTCCAGACCTGCATAATCAAGACCAAGCCGGAGACGAACCACGTCAACAAGCAAATTACACCGTAGCAAGTACGCATTATTATGCCAGATATCAACGCATTTCTTTAAATGACATCTCAAATAGACAAATGACGATAGTCTCTGCAATCACGAGTCTAGCGCTGAATACGCCCGAGTTTTATATGTCTTGACTGTCCATAGACGAATACACCTGTCACTAACTTGGATTAATGGGCTTCTTTTTAAGGCGAATGAGAGATGCCGGCTTAAAGCTATGGGGCAGCTATCACTTGCCGCAGGGGTTTGGCAGACATTCCGAGGATGGCTCACTCGCCCGGCCAGACTCAGCGGTAGACGGTCCAGCTACCGGGTATGGGTGCCGGCTGGGCCGAAACACATACCGAGATCCGCAGTCTCGGGTCGATACCGCAGCCCCACGGGGCTTACTACAGCCAATGCCACCGTCAGGGTCGCCCCGTTCCGGTCACACAATGGTTACATTTTGATGTTCTTTGGTTGAGTACCGTAACCGTCGCGGCGTCGGCCCGTGACGGACAAATACTATGTTGAGTTCGGCCAATCGATATCGTGATTGGAAGCAGTTCGGCTCGATGCCAGCAAGCAATAATCTATCTAGTACAGACAATTCGCCGGTTATCGGCGTCTGAATACAGATGAATTCGTTATGTTGTCTGGGCCGTCTTGTGCGGCATTCAGAAAACCAAGGATCTCGATCATGCGCGGAACAACGTCACGAAGATCCTTGCTGCTCGGTACCGGGGCCGTCTCCCTGGCCGGAATGGCCGTGGGTGTCGGCTTCAGTAGTCCGGCGGCTGCAGCCAAGCGCCTAGTGACCCCGGCGGCAGCCAGCGCCGGCTGGGGGACGGGCCCTAACTCGGGGTTGCCGTTCTGGTTCGGCACCCACGGTGACTATGCTTCCATGGTCGGCTTGCTGCCGGCGGGCCGCAGTGTCGACCTGGTCAATCTTTGGGAGACCGAGGGCGCCTATCTCGAGGTCGCTGCTAGGGATCCGGGCCCGTGGTCGCGCACCGTATCGCACGCCTACCTGACCTCTGGCAGGGCCAGTGCCGTGCAGTGGAGCAGCTCACCGTTCTGCAGCGGCCCGAACTTCGTGGTCCCCAGCGCCTGGCCGACCAGTGCCGCTGCCGTCACCGCCAACACGCACCTGAATTGCTCGGTGCCGCCGACCTACACGGGTAACGAGGATTTGGCTACCCGCACGGCCATGCAGCGCCGGGTCTGGCAGATCGCGGCCAATGGCTGGATGGACCCGGTCTGGCGCACCAAGCTGCTGACCTACAAAAAGAACTACTTTGTGAAGAACAATCTCAGGAATATCCGGATCGTCATCCGGGTCGGGCATGAGCTCAACACCAAAACGACCTGGGGCAATCGGACCTATCGGCGTGCCTATGGCATGATGTTGCTGCAGACGGTCGGCGACTATCAGCTGGTGCAGGAAGGTCTGCGGCGCTACATGGCCGTGTTCATGGACGTGTTTAGTAACGTACAGCCCAGCATCCCCGGCGACTTCGCCTATGCCGACAGCCAGCTGTGGCCCTACTGGAACACCGGACCCTCGCACAAGGGCTTGGTCGACCCGCGGCTGACCTGCCCGTCCAACGCCAAGCTGGTCGGCCCCGACTACTACAATTTCTGGCCAGCCACGATGACCGAGGTCGAGTGGAACACCAATCTCTACGCCCAGAGCAAGGAGGGCTGGCCGCGGGGCGTGGGTGCGTGGTTGAACTGGGCCAAGTCGATCGGCCGGCCACTCTGCCTTGGCGAGTGGGCCCTTATCACCAAGAACACCAATCCGGACGGCAGCCGCCCCGCTTCTGACGGCTGGGACAACCCGGTGTTCATCAAAGGCATGCTCGACTTCTGTAAAGCCAACGCCGCCGACATCGGATTCATCAGCTACTTCAACTCGGACAATGCACCTTCGGCCAACTTGCCGGCGCACCTGATCAAGACTTGGCCCGGCATCGACGTGCCTTCGACCAGCTGCGTCCGCTTGCCGGTCGGTGACAATAATCGTTGCGGCGCCCGCGCCTTCAAGCAGTGGATGGGCCAAAACGCCTAGCGGCTACCCGGCGGCGGGGCCTTAACCCCGCCGCCCACGGCCGCTCCTGTCGCCAACTCTGCCGACCCACGGATGGCGGAGGGGCACCAGCGTACTGGGTGCGTCACATCCGTGCCCAGGCAAAGCTCACCTTTGGAGAGTATCATGGGTTTCTCAAGCGCATCACATTGGGCCATCGTGCTGCTCATCGCCGTGGTCATCTTCAGTGCTGGTAAGCTGCCACGGATCGCGGGCGACCTCGCCAAAGGCATCAAGACCTTCAAGGCCGGGATGAAGAACGACGATATGCTGGCCGTGGCAACCACCCACCATGACGGCAAGCTCGGCTGAAGCTCGGGTGTGAAGGCCAGCGGCAGCGTGCCAGTCCGTCGGCCCGACCCACGACGATGGTTGTGGATCGACGCCGATAGCGCACGCCGCCGGCATGTCAGCACCGCCGCATGGGCTACTCCCGCGAAGAACCTGTGCGGTGGAGGAGATCCATGTTCAAACTCAGACCATGGCGACCAGCTCCCCCAGTTGCCTGCCCGCCCCTCGGCCTGGCACTCGGACTCGCGGCGACGCTGGCTATGGCCGGGAGCGCGCCAGCTGACGCGGACCGGCTGCCGGTGATCGCGCACAGCCCGACCAACTGGACCGCGCAGCGGTGGCCCGACATCCGCGCGCCCACCGTGCGGCCGCTGCTGGCAGCACGGCTTGATCTCTGCCGTGACCAGGGCTTCGACGATGTCTTGCTGGCCTATCCCGACGGCTATGCCCATGGCTCGGGCTTCGCCCTGATACCGGCGCAACAGCTTGAGTTCGACCGCTGGCTGGCCGCCGCCGCACATGCCCGCAGCCTGGCGGTGGGGCTGGTCAACGATCTCGGCCAGGCGGGCGATCTCGCCCCGGCGTTCGACTTTATGGTCGCCGAAGGCTGCATGCCGGCCGGTGGCTGCGGAGGGGTCCGACCATTCCTGACCGCCGGCAAGCCGGTGTACCTGGTCGCCTTCACCCACCAGCGGCAGCGGATGGACGCGTACGGTGCCGCGGCCACGGCAGTGGCGGCGCCGCTGATCTTCAAGATCCAGTCCCTGAACGGCAAGCTGCACCGCCGCTGTGCTTAACGCCGTGCCAGCACCTGCCGCAGCCCGCCGCCCAAGCCAAGCCACAGCGTGCTCTGTTCAGTGCCCGCGCTCAACCTCAAGAACGGAAACGCCGTGACAGCGAATAGGGCGGCCGGGGCACACGGTCGGGCCGCGGTCCTGAAAACTCCGCACATCCTGATCGTCGACGATGACCCTGCGATGCGGGCCCTGCTCTCGACCTATTTGGTAAGCGTCGGTTTACGGATCAGCGAAGCCGCCGACGGCAACCGCATGCACGCCAGGCTCGCCGACGGCGATGTCGACCTGGTGCTGTTGGATATCGGCCTGCCCGGACGGGATGGCCTGAGCCTCCTGCGCGAAATCCTTCGGCAGCACAACGTCAGGGTCATCATCGTCAGCGGCCGTTGTGACCTGATAGACCGGGTCGTCGGCCTCGAGGTCGGTGCCGACGACTATATCACCAAGCCATTCCAATTGCGCGAGGTGCTGGCCCGGGTGCGCAGCGTCCTGCGGAGCACCGACAAGTGACCCCGTCGCCAGCCAGCAAATTCATGGAACGCGAGTTGATTTCTTCTCTGGCGAAGAATTTCATCGAGATGATTCCAGGCAACAATGCTCTCATCGACAAAGATGGTTGCATCGTGCTTGTCAATCGGTCCTGGAGTTGCTTTGGCACCGCCAATCAGCTGCGCGATCCTCTGTTCTGCGTCGGTGCCAACTATCTCGAGATTTGCGACCGGGCTGCCGCAAGCGATGCGACTGCCGCCGCGGTGGCGTCGGGCATCCGTCGGCTCATCCAAGGCGGGCCGGAGATCCAGCTGGATTACCCCTGTCACGGGCCGGCCGGGCAGCGGTGGTTCTCCCTAAAGGCCAGGCCGATCGAGCTCGATGGCCGGCGCCTGATCTTGGTGACTCACGACGACATCACCGATCTGAAGGAGGCAAAGCTCACGCAGGCGGAGAACCATGCGCGGCTGCAACTGGCGCTGACCGCCGGCCGCATGGGCATCTGGGATGCGGACCTGCGAACCGGGACGGAGAGCTGGAGCGACACGACCTACGACGTCTTTGGCGTCGATCCAGGAAGCTTCACGCCGAGCTATGCCGCCTTCATGGCGCTTGTGGATCCGCGCGACCGTGATCGCTTCCAGGCCGGTATGGAGATGGTTCTGTGCGCCGACAGCAATCCGGAATTCGCCAACGACTGTCGAATCGTCCTACCCGATGGCAGGATCCGCTGGATTGGCGGTCGTGGACGGCTGCTGAGGGATGCGGCCGGGCAGCCCGCGCGGCTGGTCGGGATTTGCTGCGACATCACCGAGCGCAAGGATCGTGAGCTCGAGCTCGAGGCGGCCTACGTCCGGCTCACCGAGCAGACAGCACTGCTCGAACAGCGCAATCGCGAACTCGCGGCAGCGAACCAAGCCAAGGGCCGGTTTGTGGCGAACATGAGCCACGAGATTCGCACACCCATGAACGCGGTGCTCGGCTTTGCCGATCTGCTGGCGCACTCCTCCCTTGACCCGGCGCAGGCCCGTCATGTCGCGATCATCAGCGACACTAGCCGGTGGCTGCTGACGATCGTCAACGATATCCTCGACCTCGCCAAGTTCGAGGCCGGCCGGCTCGATCTGGAGTGCATCGACTTTGAACCCGACGAGGTGGTGGAGCAGGTACGCTCGCTGTTGACGCTGCAGGCAGCCGAGCACGGGCTGGATCTACCAGTGGTGCTGAAGACCGCGGCTAATCTGGTGGTCCGCGGTGACCCGACACGGCTGCAGCAGATACTGGTCAACCTGATCGGCAATGGACTCAAGTTCACCGCCCGGGGCAGTGTGGCGCTGACCGTACATCAGCTGCCCGCGGCGGAAGGCAGCGTGCGGCTGCGGTTCGAGGTTCAGGACACGGGCATCGGGATACCGCACGAGCGCCAGGCCGAGCTGTTCCAACCCTTCGTCCAGGTGGATAGCTCGATCACTCGGCAGCACGGTGGCAGCGGCTTGGGCCTGGCGATCTGCCACCGACTGGTCGAGGCCATGGGCGGAACGATCGGTCTGGCGAGCGAGACTGGCAAGGGTAGCCTGTTCTGGTTCGAGCTGCCGTTCGCGCCAGGGGACACGGTCGTGGCGATGAAGCGGTACAGCCAAGCGCAGGCTGATACCCGGCCCTTGCGGATTCTGGTGGTCGACGACGTGGCTGCCAACCGCGACCTCTTGGCCGCGATGCTCGGCCGACACGGTCACGAGGTCCTGCTGGCGGAGAACGGTGCCGTGGCGGTCGAACTGGCGGCCAGCGAGAATCTGGACGTGGTGCTGATGGACATTCAGATGCCGGTGATGGACGGCATCGCAGCAACCCAGCGAATCCGCCTGCTGCCAGGACCAGCCGCGACCGTGCCGATCCTGGCCCTAACCGCCAGCGTGCTGACCAACGAGCACCAGCGCTATCTTGCCGTCGGCATGAATCACTACCTGACCAAGCCCATGGTCTGGCCGGACCTGTTCGCGATCCTGGCCGAGATCGCGGCAGGGAGCCGGTTCGGCCCGAGCAGGCCGCTAGCAGAAGCGGCGATACCTATGCCCATCAGCGCGACCGCACCGCTGCTCGACGAAGCGATCCTGGACGGGATGGCCCGCACTTTGCCATCGCCCTTGTTCCGGCGACTCCTGGCCCGAGGACTGGATGGTGCCGCCCAGAGCCACGAGCGTCTCGTTGGGGCCCTGGGCGATCCAACGCAGCTGGCGAAGGAGGCGCACCGGCTGCGCGGCACCGCCGGCAGCTTCGGCCTCGCACGGATCTCGACCATCGCAGGGATTATCGAAGATCGGCTCCAACGTCATGAGCCTATAACTGACCTGCTGGCCAGACTCCCCGATATCATTACCGCAACCAGCACCGCAGCAGCCGAATACGAAACCGGCGCGCGGCCTGCCTGATTGCGCTGCAATGCAACGGCTGTTCGTCGCAATCGGGCGCCAAGTATCCATCACGGCTCGGCTGGATGGCAGAGGACGTCACCGACCCCGATGACATCCTGCCTGGCAACGGGCAATACCGCCAACAGCGTGACGGTGCACGGCTGGCCGCCGACCCTTGGCTCGACCCGATGGTCGCCAGCAGCCTCGACCTCGACCACGAAATAGCCATCGCGGTCGGTGGCGCCGAGGCCGTCGACCCCCTGGATACGGGCGTCGCCGATGGGAGCGCCGTCGGCGCGCACGATGCGGCCGTAGAGGGAGTAGAGCTGGCGCACGGTCCAGCGCGCTGTCGCGACATTCCTCGGATAGAGTGGCAGCGCCTCGCCGGGCTGGGTGAGGTCCAGAATCCTGTCCTCCGCCGAGCTGGCATAGGGCGAGTAGACCCGGAACGGTGCCACGGGCAGCGCCGCCGACCGACCGCTGGCCACCGTCACGGCATTGCCGGCCCCGGTGCTGACGACGAGCCCGCCGGCCTTCGAATCACCCACGAACATGGCAAGGATGGCGGCATCGCCGGCCTGCTGGCCACCGGCCGCCACGCCGTCGCGATTGGCGGCCAGCGTGGTACGGGCGAAGCCGCGGTAGGTTACCCGCTGGGCATTCTGGCCGTGCTCGAGATCGGCCCCGGCGTTGAGCGAGCCATAGACCGTCTCGGCCTCGCCATCGAGGGTCAGCCGATTGGTACCGTCGACGTCGCGGGCGATCTCGGCACCCAGCGTCGTCGGGCCGCCCAGCACCTCGTCGAAGCGATAGCTGCCACCGAAGCTGCCGGTGCCGCCGAAGCCCTGCTGGCCTTCGTCGGCCTGGCGCCAGCGGGCGCCCAGGCTGCTACGCAGCTGCAGCGGCCGGTCGACAGCAGCCCAGCGGAATGTCACCCTGGCCAGTGCCAGGCTCTCCTGGTCGCCGACCGTGGCGCCCAGCGAGAGGTCGGCGCCGAAAGCGCGGCTGCGATACAAAGACCGGGTGAACTGCGGCCCCGCGCCCCAGCTGGTGCCGTCATTGTCGCGGTAGTAGCCGCGAAAACTGAGCCGCGTGCTGTCGCTCCAGCTGTAGCCGAGGCTGGCCGTGATGCTGCGCCGCGACGAATCGAGCCCGCCGAAGCGCCGCGCGTCCTGGCCGTCATCGTCGCTCTGATCATCGGGCCCGAGAATGACCTCACCGCCGAGCGAGGCGTTGAAGGCGCCGGCGAGCCAGCCAAGGTCGGCGCCGAGCCCGACCCCGCCGCCGAGCGTGCCGGCCAACTGCACGCCGCCGGTGAGCCGGGGCAGGACATAGCGCAGGTCGATCTCGGCCAGCGCCTCGCTGTCGGTGGCGCTCACGGTCAGCGTGCCGGCGAGATCGTCGCGCAGGCGTCGGGAGACGCCGGCCTTAGCGAGCGGCACCGACTGGACCGCCGGGAACAGCACGCCTTCCTGGTCGTCGGCGATCAGGCCGGCTTCCGCGAAATACTGCCACTCCCCAGCCGGCGGGAAGTTCAGCTCCTTGACGAAGCTGACCCGCTCTTCGCGGACGGCACCGCTACCGCCCCGGATGCGCAGCGTGACCTCGTAGGCGCCGCGTGGCAGGGCGCTGGTGTCGATCCGCTGGTTGCCGGCCTCGTAGGCGCGCACCCCCACCAGCCGGCCGTCGACCAGGATCTCGATCTGGCTGCGCTCGGGCAGGAAGACCAGGATCGGCGTGCCGGCCGCGGCCTCGAGGTCGAGCCGTGTGTCAAGATAGGTCTCGATGCGGCTGCCGAGCAGGGCCGGGACCCGGCTGAAGCGGGTGCCGAAATCATCGATCAGGCCGCCGGAGAACCGATGGTCCCGGCCAAAATGCTCGGCCGCCAGCGCCTGCACAACCGGGAGGTCACTCTGCGTCTGGGCGATGGCGTCGAGCCGGAGCGCATTGCGACCGAGGCTCAAGCGGCTGTTTACTCCGGCCACCAGCGTGGCGTCGCCACCGGTCCCGCCGCTGGCGCCGGTGCTGAGATTGGCCAGCAGCGACGGCCCGCTCACGGGATCGGCCAGATAGCGCCCGGTCATCTCCTGCACCGTGAGCAGGCCGGGTGCGGCCACCAGGTCGAGGCGGAAGTAATCGGGATTGAAGATGACCCCGGCCACGGGCAGGTCCAGCGTGCCGCAACCGGGGAAGCGCTCCGGCTGACACGAACTGCCGGCGTGGGTCGCAAGGCGGCCGGTCAGCGCCGCTGTCACCGCGGCCACAGCCTCGAGCCGCACGGCAATCAAGAGGGCCACCGCCGCGGCGGGGTCATGGAGCTCGATCCAGCCCGGCGCGAAGGTGGCTACCGCGTCGCCCAGCCTTCGCGCGCCGAAATAGAGATCGACGGGCGCAGTCTGCGCCTCGCCCAGAGCCTCGAACCCGGCGGGTGCTTCCGTGCGGATCCCGGCTGCAGTCGGCACCATGGCTCCGTCCAGAGCGGCGAGCGCCAGAACCAGCGGGGCGGCCCGCAGTATGCACATCGCCCCTCGATTGATCGACCGGTCCAGGACCGGGCCGCTGGCGTTCTGCTTGATCCCACTGGGTCGTCTGGCGGAAGAATTGATGTATGCTCCAAAAGTATACGCGCTATGAGTTCATAATATGATGCACGCACCACCGGTGCCTGGGTCGAGTGCAAGCAATGGCGCGGCGTGTTACGGCGCGCTGATCTCGATCACGAGCCCGCCGTGATAGGGGCCGGCCAGCCCGGCCTGCAGATCGTCGCGCGTAATGCGGACCTCGACCGCCGCAAGCCAGGCATCGGTGGCGCAGCCATGGGAGGAGACTGCGAATACCCCCATGTCGCCCGGGTCGCTACGCTCCTCGGCGGTTCCGGACCCGGTGTCCCATGCGACCCTGAACGGGAGCCGCTCGCTGCCGCTGTCGGGCGCCAGGGTGAAACCCTGCCCGTCCCGACCGTCGATCCGTGCCCGATAGCTGGTCTGCCCGGGAGTCACCCGGACGCAGACCTCGTCGCGCAGCGTGATCTGGCCCGGCAGGTTCGCCGACGGTGCCGTTGCAAGGTCGCTGAGATTGATGATCTGGACATCGGCCCGGGCCGACCCGGTCGAGAGGAGCGGCGCCATGAGGAGCGCCCACAAAACCGACTTGGTTCGCCGCGGCATCATGACGGTTCCGATCCTTGTTGGACTCGATGGGCGGGCAGGTGGCACCGCCGCCTGCCCGCTGGCGAGAGATCGCTTTAGACGCCGGGGGAGACCAGCAGGGTCAGCGTGCCGGTATAGTCGCCGGCAAAGCCGGCCTGCATGGCGTCAGGCGAGAAGGTGACGTCGAAGCTGGACGTCGCGCCGCCGGTGCAGTCATAGTTGTTGGCGCCGTTGGCGAAGTTGCCGCTGACGGTACCGGCGGTCAGTGCGGTGCCGGTGCCACCTGTACCGGCCTTAAACGTGACCGTGTAAGCGATCGGGGTCGTGCCGTCGGTCACGGTGAAGGCATTGGCCGCGCCGTCGCCGCTGGCCGTGACCGTGAAGTTTCGGGCGGCGGTAACATTCGAGTAGACGCAGACATCGTCGAACATGGTGACATTGGCGGCCAGAGCATCGGCATTTGGCGCAAGGGTGATATCGCCGACGCCGGTGAGCTTCACCGTCGGTGGCAGCGTGAGATCGATGTCGGACGAGCCCTCGCTCGTGTCGCCGAGGGTGCCATCAGTGGCGGCCATCGCCGGCGCGGCGGCGAAAAGGAAAACGGTCGCCAGGAGGGAGTAGTGGAGAGAAGTCATGGTGAAATCCCGTAAGGTCAGAAGTGAACACGAGTGGCGCTCAGCATAGAGCCGGCTTAAACGAGCGGTTGGATCTATGCATAATGTACTAAATAATATTGTTGTCTTCGAGTTAAATGATCTGAGAAACATTAATAAATGTGAAAAATTACTTTCGAATGAAAGTAGGCTCAAGCACGCAGAAGCGAGTGCAGAGTTAAATGAAGACAGGCTGTGGCTGGAGCGTTGAACTTAGACCATTGTCGCGTAGTCAGAAAATTTGTTGCTTCAGCCCGGAAGGCGCGTTGACCGTGTAGGTCAGTTTGTAACAGTGGGTGCCATAACTCGTGGTTACACTTGGCGCATGCGTCATACCGGTTCTCGGTTTTCTCTGTCCGCGTGTCCATCCGACGGTTCCGTTGTGCGTTGAGCAGCGGTACGCGAGCGGTTAGGAGCAGCGGCCGGGCGACCAACGCCACGGCTGCAGCCCCGATCGGCATTAGCCGGAGCCGACCGACCGTCAGCTCGAGTGGAGACTCACGCGCTCAGGCATGCCATCGATCAAGGCCTTGACCTTGCGCACGAGGTCCTTCCGGTCGAAGGGCTTGCGCAAGACCGCGACGTCGGGCGGCAGGAGATCCAACCCCTCGGCGCCAGGGTAGCCGGTGATGATCAGCGCCGGCAGAGCCGGCCGCAGCTCGCGCGCCTGCAGCACCAGGTCCGCCCCATTCATGCCCCGCATGGCGTAGTCCGTGACCAGGACATCGAACCTGAGGTTGGCGCCCAGCTTGCTCAGTGCTTCATTGCTGTCGGTGACCATGGTCACCTGGAACCCCGACTTGCGCAGCAAGCCAGCGACGACCCGGCCGACGTCCGGGTCATCCTCCACAACCAACACCTTGCCTTGACCATGCACCTCCTGCAGCGCGGGCGCCGGCACGAGCACGGGCGCGCGCGACACGATGGGCAGCCAGATCTCGATGCAGGTGCCCTGCGCGGGCGTGCTCTGGATGCGCAGCTCGCCGCCGCTCTGGCGCGCGAAGCCGTGGACCATGGAAAGGCCGAGGCCCGAACCTTCGACGCCCTTGGTGCTGAAGAACGGCTCGCAGGCCTGCGCCAGGACGTCGGCTGTCATTCCCTCACCGGTGTCGGTGACAGCGATCACCACCTGCCCCGACCGCAGAGAGGCCTTGATCCGCATTTCACCGCCGCGAGGCATCGCGTCGCGCGCGTTCAGGGCCAGATTTAGCAGTGCGGAGTCCAGGTGCGAGGCGTCGGCAAGGATGTTTGGCAGATTGGGTGAGACATCGATATGGACTCTGACGTCGCGGCCGAGCGTGCGTTCCAGGGTGCTCGACAGATCCGCGAGCAGTGAGGACAGCTGCAGAGGGATAGGGCGCAGCACCTGCTGGCGGGAGAAGGACAGTAATTGGCTGGTCAGCAACGCCCCGCGCTCGCACGCCTGCAAGGCGATCTCCAGGTCTCGACGTACGGCCGGCTGATCGGCCACTTCGTCGATGGCGAGTTCGAGGCCGCCCTGCAAAGCCTGCAACAGGTTGTTGAAGTCGTGCGCCACCCCGGCGGTCAGACGTCCGACGGCTTCGAGACGCTGGCTCTGGCGTACCCGCTCCTCCGTGCTCACACGCTTGGAGATATCGGCCAGAATGCCGATCAGGTGCGTGGGGGGAGTATCGTCCCGAGCGCCGCCGGGCCTGCCTCGGGCCTCGATCCAACGGACGTTGCCGTCGTCCGCGGAGTGGATCCGGCATTCGAAATACCAGTCCGTCCCCATGCTTACCGACTTGCTGAAGGCGCGGGCAACATGCTCGCGATCCTCCGGCAGCACATGTTCCAGGAAGATGTCGTAGGTCCAGGCGGGCGGCGGAGCGGCGTAGCCGAAGATCTGCTCATACCGCCGCGTACAGGTCATGATGCCACTGGCTAGGTCGAGTTCCCAGCTGCCCAACTCGCCGGCTTCCATGGCGAGGCGAAGCCGGGCCTCGCCGTCGCGCACGAGGCCAATGGCACTGATGCGGTCCACTGCGGCGGCCAACAGGTTGGCGTAGCTGCGCAGGAAGGCGGTGTGCCCGTTGGTGAATTGGCGCGGCTCACGGCTGTCGATCTGCAGGATACCAAACGGCGGCTTGTCCCGGCCGCCGATGATGATGACATTGGCGACCGCCTTCACGCCATTGTCGATCAAGAACTGCGGATACTTGAACCGTGTCTCGGTCGCGATGTCAGGCGAGATCATTGGCTCCTTTGTCTTGAGAGCGAGACCTTCCGAGGTATTGTCCGTTACCTTAAGGGTAAGCTCACCCACGATGCCAGGCTTCCAGCCGACGCCGGCGCGCACGAGCAGGGTCTGGCCGTCCTGTTGCAGCTCCATGACCTTGGCGAGATCGGTACCCAGCGCCTCGCCGACGAGGCGACAGGCCTCGGTCAGGATCTCGCCCAAATCATCGGACTTCAGCGCGAGCTCGCCGAACTTGGCCAGGACTGTCTGCTGCCGCAGCAGCTCCAGTTGGTCGCTCATCCTGCCGCTGCTCAAGGTTGTACCCTCACTTGGGCGTGCTTGGCCTCGAGCCTGGCTATGGGCGCGGGCGGGCGGCCGCTGAGCCGCCGCCGACCATGAGCTCCCACAAGAATGGGCCACCGCTGTTCGGCACCACAAACGACCGAGCCCTAGCCCTCGCCAAGGCAAGAGCCTCTTTCAGCCATTAGTGCTATCCATCGAAAAGGTCGCTAACCGACATTAGCCATATTGGATATTGGGCGCAGCGAGCGACCGATGCATAGAGGTTGGCGCGATTGCAGAGGCTCGGCCTGTGCCACGCTTCGACCGGAGTGGAACGAAACCGGCTTGACGGTCCGGGATCATGGCCAAGCACCTCGGCTGCCAAAGGCTACCTCACCTTCTTGACCGGCAGGTGTGCAGGCGCCGAATCATACAGCTGCCCGCGTGACCAGACACGCGGCTGCACGGCGCGTCGGGCCATGGCCGTCGGACTACCCGCTCCAGTTGGTCACGCATGGCGGCTGCTCCGGGGAGGTGCTGACGGTGAGCAGCATTGGCATTGAACGGCAAGGGTGAGTATCTGGCGATCAACGAAGGGGTAGCTCCTTATGCCCCAAGCCCGACCCGCGCAATAGGGTCACGCTACGAGACTAACTGTGCACCAGAAGTTTGTGCGCTCCCCAAGGCTTAAGCTCGTCCGCAAGCTGTATCTGCGAGAATAGTGGCTTTTCGGTTTAGATTGTCGTGATCTGTCATCCAATCTATGAGCTAATCAATATGAAGTGTGGTAGCTCAACGATAGTGCATCAAAAAGAGTGTGATATCTCATAATGCAGGTTTCTCGGGTAGGACCTTCCGCTGGTTCGCATATCCTTATCGTCGAAGACGATCCTGCGGTAATCAGCGTGCTGGCTCGTTATTTCGAAGGCGAAGGCTTTCGGATCAGCGAGGCCGGTAACGGTGAGGAGATGCGCACCTGCCTGAAAGGCGGCGATGTCGACCTCGTACTCCTCGATCTAGGGCTGCCGGGTGAGGATGGCCTCACTCTGCTCCGCGAGATCCGTGCCGTGTCGCAGGTCGGCATTGTCATCGTTACCGGCCGCGGCGACGTAATCGACTGTGTGGCTGGCCTGGAAGTTGGAGCCGACGACTATGTCATCAAGCCATTCCACTTGCGCGAGATCCTGGCGCGTGTGCGTAGCGTGCTCAGGCGTAAGAGCTCGGCGGTAATGGAGGAACGTGGTCCGCTCGTGCCGGCTGAGTATGCATTTATGTTCGGTGGCTGGAGGCTAGAGCCCGCCAGGCGGCGCTTGTGTGGCCCCGACGGCGAAGAGCTCGTACTGACGACCGGCGAGTTCAATCTGCTTTTTGCTTTGGTGACGAATGCGGGACGGGTGCTCGATCGCGACCAGCTGATAAACTTGCTGAAGGGGCGCGACTGGGCCGCCTGCGACCGCAGCATCGATCAGCAGATAGCTAGACTTCGCCGCAAGATCGAGCTGGATCCGGCGAGCCCCAGGCTTATCAAATCTGTGCGCGGGGTCGGCTATTTGTTCACCGCCGAGGTACGCAAGGGCGAGCCCGCCAGACTGAATGCTTGAGGGCGTTGTTCTCTTATGGTGGGTCAAGCTCCTCGTTGAGCTTCCCTGGCGATAGTACGCTGTCCCCGTCGGATCATGGTTCTCTCCGCGGTCGGCATGAAGCCGCCGCATGATGGCGTCGGAAGCATTGGCCTCGTGATGTCAAGTACGTGGTCATCGGATCTTGGGGACCCGAGCCGCAACAACGCCCACGC
>JBATRI010000191.1:0-7796 GCA_049292515.1 Geminicoccaceae bacterium | reverse complement strand
CACATGTGCACACGGCAGGCCGCGGCGGGCCGCGGGTTCGTTCGTGCCGAATCGTGGGCACGGCGTCGGTGGCGGCGCTCGGGTTCGCCCGTGCAGCGGGCCATAATGCCCGCGCATCTACGCAGATGCCTGAGCCGTCGGGTTCGTTCGTGCATTTCCGGCACGTCCTGCACGGCGGAGGCTGCCGGCGGGTGCAGCCAGGGTCGGCGTCGATCCGTCGGGTTCGGACGTGCGCGGGTGGAATCGGGCGTGCGAAGATGGCGGCGCATCGGTAGGGCGGCGGGGGCTCGGGTTGGGGTGGGCGGCAGTCGGGATGGCCGGCAGCGGGGGATGCCGCACTCATAGGATCATCCACCTATGACGGCGCCCTGTCAACTGCGCGGGCTTGCCGCCGGGGAATCGGGCGGTGCCCGTCGGGCGGGCACTGGTGGCAGGGGTGGCGTTGAGGGATCGGTAAGGGTTTTCGGGTTATCGTCGGGATGGTGGAGCAGGTGCCGCGACGAGCCGGGAGCCCGAGCGGAGTGAGGGCGGACGGCGAAGGCAGGGGTTTGTTGCGGAGCCGCGGTGGAGCTGTCGGGTTCAGACGTGCGCGGTTGAATCGTTTGTGCGGGCATGGCGTCTGGCGTCGCGGCGGCGGCGTGGGCTCGGGTTGGAGTGGGCGGCGGTCGGGATCGCCGGCAGCGGGGGATGCCGCATTGATAGGATCATCCGCCTATGACGGCGCCCTGTCAACCGCGCGGGCTTGCCGCCGGGGGAGCGGGCGGTGCCTGTCGGGCGGGTGGCGGTGTCGTGGGTGGCGTTGAGGGATCGGTAAGGACTTTCGGGTTATCGTCGGGATGGTGGAGCAGGTGTCGCGACGAGCCGGAAGCCCGAGCGGAGCGAGGGCGGACGGCGAAGGCAGGGGTTTGTTGCCGGGCCGCGGTGGAGCTGTCGGGTTCAGACGTGCGCGGGTGGAAGTTGGTCGGAGATGACGGCACATTGGTCGAGAGCGGCGGGGGCTCGGGGTGGGGTGGGCGGCGGTCGGGATGGCCGGCAGCGGGGGGCGTCGCATTCATAGGATCATCCGCCTATGATGGCGCCCTGTCAACCGCGCAGGCTTGCCGCCGGGGAAGCGGGCGGTGCCCGTCCGGCGGGTGGCAGTGTCGAGTGCGGCGTTGAGAGATCGGTAGGGGTTTTCGGGTTATCGTCGGGATGGTGCCGCGAAGAGCCGGAAGCCCGAGCGGAGCGAGGGCGGACGGCGAAGGCGTGGAGGAGTTGGCTATTGGAGAGATTTGGTCGAGTCCAATTGCTTGCCTTCTGTCTTATCACTGCAGGCGCCTTCGGACGCCAGCCTCTGTGTCATGCCAATTCGCCTCATCCTCATACGTCCGCACCATCGCCTTGAGAATCTTTGCAACGCGAGGGAAACTGAACTCCAGGGAGCGTGCCCAAGAGGCGTATTTTGCGGCCAATTCGCGTTCCTCTTTACCTCCTTCGCCGCGAGAGTGCACACCGCGCGAATTATAGAGGCCGTTCGTAATACCTTCAGACAGTCTTTCGGTTGCAACCCGTTCAATGACCGCTCGAACAGGCTCACACGGCCACACACCATCACTTCCGATGGGTGCTCTTGAGAATAAGTGGCCAATACGGAAATCCGCGACTTCTACCCTGGCCAGCGCAGCGCAGCCCGCGCGCACTTGGCCCACCCAACTCAAGATCATGTCCGGGTCGAGCTCACCTTGCCGATTGTGGCCCGGAATTCGGGACAGCCGTTCAAGCAAGCCGTGTGCGTTCTTCGCCCGTTGTGTGGCTAGCTCCGGATCAGCCACTTTAATGTCATCCGGGTCTATTCCATTGTCGCTTCGGCGATAAGCGTAGACAACGGCCTGAACAAACAACTCCGGATGCCCCTCTATCTGTCGCTCAAGATTGGGAATATTATTCTTACCATTGCGTAATACATCAAGATACTGGAATTCAAGACTTGCCAGTTCATCTACAGCGATTTCGCCACAATCGCATAGAAGCTTGATTGCCTCCTGTATCCTATAATTGTCCAGTAGATAGGTCCCAGACACCTCACCGGAACCCATCGCGATATTTCTCAATAGTCGGAAAAGCTGCTTGGGTTGCAATTTCTTGAGATCATACTCGGCAAACTGGAAAGCGGCGCGCGGGCGATCCACAGCAAGCATTTGCTCGACAGCTAACCCTATATCATCGTCAGAAATGCGTCCCCAAAATGGATGCACCTCACTCCAATATCTCGTCTCGATGGCATGTCCTAGAGATGTGACTATGCGCCAAGTTGCGCTCCGAAACGGCGCCAGCACAAGCAGAGATACGATCTCTGTGGGATCTCTTCGAGGCAAAACCCCAGATAAAACCCCTAGTAGCATATCATCTGATAAACTTCCAAGCAGGCCAAAGACAATAGACTGACGCATCTGTGACTCCGATAATGGGCCGTACGCCAGCAAGCTCCGGATTCCCTCAATCTTCTCCTCCACTGTCGTTAGAACGCGGAACCACAGTCGCCCCACAACGCTAGCCGCGTCGTCCATTGCCGCAAGCGCAACCACACCTTCAATACCACGTTCTTGAATAACTGCCCGAAGAGCTGCTTCGCGCCTCTTGTCAATCCGGTCCTCACGCTTTCGCAAATCGAGTTCCTCGTCCGATAATTCGTCTGCCGACTCCTCAACCCATGCCTTCCTGAATAGCCAAGCATACTCAAGAACTACATCGTTTGGCTTCAACCGCTTGTAGGCCCGTCGAGCGCGGTCCGCAGCTTGGGCCAATTGTTCCTTATTCTGATCTCGCGTCGTCCGCAGCATCGCTGCCCGCCGAGTCATGGTACTTACCCGCACCTTCTCTCGCAGCCACGCCCGATCTTCATCGCTCGCGTTCCTAGACCACTGGTCCACGAGTTTCCAGACCCTGTGCTGGTGCGCATCGCCCAACTGACCAGCTGCCGCAATGAGATCACCCAACGTTTCGCGAGTGTGCTCACTCCAGTCGAGTGCGAGTTCAAGGGCCCGGACAGCGAAGGCATGCATCTGGCCAAGGGTGACCGGCTCGCCATAGCCGTGCGCCTCGGGACGCCAGCGCGGCTTGTGACTATATGTACCCGCCACCGATTGGCCATCGAACTGTGCGACGCAGATCGGCCATGCGATCTCAGGATATCGCTCGACCAGATAAGCCAAGGCCGCTATGCGCTGCTCCACAGTCGCAGCCGTTTGTGGCATCCAACACCTGAAGATCGCGCCTAGGCTTCCGCTCGGCTTGCTCGCCCAGTTGTCATCGATCACCGGCTTCGCGAGACGGGCCAGGATGTCGACGGTTCTGATGAGATGCTCTGGAGACCAAGCGGTGTTTTCCAACGCCCATAACAGGCCGGTTCTCGGGCAGCGCCCGAATATCCCCGAATTCGCTGGGCGCATAAGCTTCAATGACTCGGGTTCTGGGGACGCGAGATCGACTTCCAAGATTCTAAGAAACTCATCTGGCGACGCTTCCGCGTACATCGGCAGGTCACCGGAATGCGCCTCCAACTTCCTCGCCGTTAGCGGCAAAAGTAGCGCGCGAACCAGCCTCCGCACTCTATCCTCCGGATCAACACCCAGGCGATCCCAGAATAACGAGCGGCCGTGAACGGCGAGGAGAACCAGCGATTCGCTGATTCCTTCACGTAGCGCCGCTGTAATCTCCCGAGTTTTGCCGTAGGAAACCGCCAACCAACGCTTCTCTTCGGGCAGATCGAGGGACGGGTCGTCTTCCTCCAGGACCAGTCTTGCGACATCGAACAATCGATCAAGATCGGACAACGTGACGCTTCGGTGGATCGCAAACAATGTATCGATCTTGGAGATCAGACCCTGGAATGGCCCAATTGACCACACGGGGGCATCATCGAGTTGCAGCAGCTCCACAAATCGGCTCTCAAGGTTCTCATACGCATTGTTGTCCGCCAAAAGCGAGAGGATGGCTTGGTCGGCGGGATTGGTTGACCGCCACACCCCCGCAAACAAGAATGGGACAAGCCACCTCGCATACGCAATCTCCGAAGCCCATTCCGGTGTGCGGACGGCCTCAAGTCTCGAGAGCCTTCGCCGAAGGACCGTAAGCGATCGACCGGACTCCCGGCCAAGGCGGTCGATGCTATCGCGGTCGTACCCCATTTGTTGCAGCGCGTTTTCAAACGCCGTGTAGCTGAGCGGCTCTAACGTAATGTCGGCTTCGGCATTTGTAGCGTTACGGGGATATACAATGACACTCCGGAGATCCGACTTGTACGGTGCGAATTCCCGCTCAACTGCACGACTCGTTATGACCGGAATAAAGTTTGATGCCTTCGACGCAAGCTTCGTCAATGCCCCAGGCTCGGAAAATACGGCGATCCGATCCCTGAGTGCAGCCAACTCCCGCGACTCTGCCGCAAACACGCAATGCAGAAATGCAAGTGCCTCGTCTCGTGAGTCGGCCCTAATAATGAGTGGTTCCGGCGTCGCTTTGGCTAGCTTTGCCAAACTCTTACTTTTTGCTATGCCGATCGCTTCATCAAACAACGCCTCTATGAGCGGCGGCTTGCAATCCGCCGCCCAGTTCCGCCAGCAGGCATTGAGCGACTGCAACCCCTGGGAAGATACGCCTCGCTCATTTGCAAACCAAACCTGCCCGGAGATCGATTGCTCAAGCCACTGTTCAAGGTTACTAGCATCAAGAACGCGAACATCTTTCCAGTGCTTTTCTGCGCGGCGCTCCTGTTCCCACACTGTCTTGCCCGGCCAACGGCGTGGTGTGACGAACACGAACGTCGTATCTGCTCGAACGTCTGGCGAGGCGGACCTTACGCTCTTCGAATAGTCACCATCGGCTTTGCGCTTCACGTTACTATTGACGCCGAACTCCCAACCCGACTTACCAAGCGGCACCCAGGGCGTCGCCTCGCCCGCCTCGACGAAGCCATCCCATCCGGGACGCTCACTGTCGTCATTCCCAGGAAAATCCGCGGCGTCGATCTACGAACCCGTCGAGTGCACGAGCGTCCGTAAGAAGACCGCAAGACGGCTGCGGGCCGATAGTGACTTAGCCCAATCCTCGATATCAGTGGCTTTGAACTGGAGAAACGGCGGCACATACGATCTGGTGGCGGATGCAACTCCCTTCTCGATGGCTATGGCCGCGTCATGGGCCGCCTGCATGTCCATGAGCTCCCGCGCACTCGCGCCGAATGTCCGCTCGATCCGTGCAGCCATATCAGGCGATAGGGCTGCTTTGCTGTTCAGCATGTTGGATAGCGCTGGACGTCCAACACCGAGCAAGCGCGCTGCTTCGGTGACTGATAGGTCCTTGGGCAGGATCACCGCACGAATGTGCGGACCTGGATGTGTATCGGAAGGAGATGACGACATGGCCGCGCTCCATTTGCGGATCATTTATATTGTATCTTGTAGCGCTACACAATACACTAATCATATCTGGAATGGCCGTCACATTTGAAGCCTGAATTCCGGCGCTTACGGCCGAGGATGAGCAGAGGCCCAAGCCATGCGATGTCTGCTCGGCTGTTAGGGCAAGACACGCCCCGGAATTGCGGCGGTGGTCCTGGAGCGTAACGCGCTAACGACGATGGTGCGCCATGTCCACGCGAAGATCTGCGAGAACAGCGGCAAGGAGTATATCGACGCGGGGACAGTGGAAGCAGCTCTAAGGCAGAAGCCACCGAGCACGAGCAGTGATGCGAATCGTGGGCAAGAGCCGTATGCTGGCGATGGGCGTGACGTTACGCCTGCCGGCAGGAGGCCCATGATGGCGGACGAGCCCGATCTCGCGATGATCGGCAGGATCGTGCTGGAGACCCGCGAGGCCATGCGCCGCGTCGAGGCCAAGCTCGATGGCCTGGCGGCCGAGTTGGGGCAGGTCAAGGACGAGCTGATGGTGGTGAGCGGGATCGTCCTGCGGCTGGAAGGGCGAGAGGTCGAGACGGTCGGCCTCAAGGCGCTCTAGCACCGGCTGGAACGGCGGCTCGCGGCGCTGGAGGCGAAGCCCTGACGCATTATCTGCTTTCGGTGGGTGGCACCGCCCAAAGTGGCGCGTGTAAGTGCTTGGCCCCGTTGAGGCAAAAGCCTCCCTAAACGCTCCCCCTCGTCGAGGAAGAGGGGACAGGCGGAGTGGGGTGGAGTGGGCGCGGCAACCAGGTCCCGGGGGAGGTCGGGAGGGGGCCTTGCGGCCCCTTCACGCTGTCTTCAGCCGCGCAGTGCCGGGCGGCTCAGGCCCGCGCCGCGGCGACGATGCCGCCGACCGCCTGCTCCGGGGTCAGGGCGTCGGTGTTGACGACCAGGTCGTAGTGGGTGGGGAGCTCCTGGGGCAGCTCGTAGAAGCGGCGGAAATAGTCGCTGCGCTCGTCGTCCGAGTTGCGCACGGCGGCACGGGCCTCCTTGAGGCTGCAGCGGCTGAGCTCGACCAGACGGCGGGCGCGCAGCTCGGCCGAGGCGGTGACCAGCACGCGCAGGACGTCCTCGCGGCCGGCGAGCGCCATCGAGGCGGCGTGGGCCACGATCACGCAGCGGCCCTCGTTGGCGACCTCCCGGATCACCTCGCGGATCATCGCCCGCAGGCGCTCCTCGGGCGGCTGCCAGATGACCAGGGCGGCCTCGGGCGTGGCGGCATAATAGTCGAGCGGCAGGGCGCCGGGCGCGCCCGGGAAGGCCACCGCCGAGATCAGGCGGCGGATCAGGGACTGGCGCTGCTCGGCCTCCATCACCTGCCTGGGGTCGACGGCGGCCCGCTCGGCCGCACGCTCGATGATCTCGGCGTCGATGATCCGGTAGCCCAGCCGCTCGGCGACGCCACGGCCGACCTCCTCGCCGCCACCGGCCAGCGTGCGTGAGATGCAGACCACACGTGCAGGCATCGGAAACTTCCCCGCATGGACGACGGCCCCGGGCGACCCGGGCGCCCGGCCGGCCGAACGCCGACAGCATGCCGCCCCGCTCGCGGCTCGTCCATCCCGAACGATGCCGTCGCCCGGCAGGAAACGGCGTCGCGCCGGCCATCGCCGGGGCGGCGGCTAGAGCAGCAGCGCCAGCGGGTCCTCGATGAGCTGCTTGAATACCTGCAGGAACCGGGCGCCCAGCGCGCCGTCGACGACGCGGTGGTCGGTCGACAGGCTGACCGACATCACGGTGGCGATCTTGATCTCGTCGCCCCTGACCACCGGCCGCTTCTCGCCCGCTCCCACGGCCAGGATGCAGGCCTGGGGCGGGTTGATGACGGCGAGGAAGTCCTTGATGCCGAACATGCCGAGATTGGAGATCGAGAAGCCACCGCCCTGGAACTCCTCGGGCTTGAGCTTGCCGTCCCTGGCGCGCCCGGCCAAGTCCTTCATCTCGGCCGAGATGGTGGACAGGCCCTTCTGGTCGGCCTTGCGGATGATGGGCGTGATCAGCCCGCCGTCGATGGCGACCGCCACCGAGACGTCGATGTCCCTGTACTGGTAGATCCGGTCGCCGCCCCAGGAGGCGTTGACCCCGGGGATCTTGCGCATCGCCATCGCCACCGCCTTGATGACGAAGTCGTTGACCGACAGCTTGTAGTCGGCACCCGCGCGGCCGTTGAGCTGGGCGCGCATGGCCAGCAGCGCGTCGAGCTCGCAATCCAGGGTCAGGTAGAAATGCGGGATGGTCTGCTTGGCCTCGGTCAGGCGCCGCGCGATCACCTTGCGCATGTTGGAGAGCTGGATCTCCTCGAAGTCGGCGCTCAGCGGCCCGGCCGCGGCCGGCTGGGCTGCAGGAGCCGGGGCCGTGGCG
>JBATRI010000190.1:0-2883 GCA_049292515.1 Geminicoccaceae bacterium | reverse complement strand
GTCTGGGACGGGTTCGGCGGCATGCCGCACATGCGGATGCTCTGGGACACGGCCGCCGCCCTCGATCCGACCGACGTCGCCGCCCGGCGCCTGTTCCGGCCCATGTATGGGGCCGGCGAGATGGCCGAGCTGTGGCGCGCGCAGGGCTTGCTGGAGGTAGAGGACACCAGCCTGCTGATCCGCATGGACTTCGCCGATTTCGAGGACTACTGGCGCCCGTTCCTCAGCGGCGACGGCCCGCCCGGCCAGTATGTGACGGGCCTGCCCGAGCCGGCGCGCGACCGCCTGAAGGCTCACCTCCGCCGCGCCTACGAAAGCAACCGCCCGGATGGCCCCCGCTCGTTCGCCGCCGTCGCGTGGGCCTGTCGCGGTGTCGTCGCTTAGGGTGGCCGCACTGTTCGGGGCCCGTAAGCAATCTGACAATGACGTGGGCACCTGACCTGTCGACGGGACCCCTCCGGAGTGCAATATGGAATATGTGAAGCTCGGCCGCACCGGCCTCGATGTCTCCCGCATCTGTCTCGGCTGCATGAGCTACGGCGTGCCCGAGCGCGGCAACCATGCCTGGACCCTTGATGAACGCGAAAGCCGCCCGTTCATCAAGCGGGCCTTGGAGAGCGGCATCAATTTCTTCGACACCGCCAATGTCTATTCCGACGGCACCAGCGAGGAGATCGTCGGCCGGGCGCTGAAGGACTTCGCCAGCCGGGACGAGGTGGTGATCGCGACCAAGGTGCACGGGCGGATGCGCCCGGGGCCAAACGGTGCCGGACTGTCGCGGCGGGCGATCATGAGCGAGATCGACGCCAGCCTGAAGCGCCTGGGCGTCGACCATGTCGATCTCTACCAGATCCATCGCTGGGACTATGGCACGCCCATCGAGGAGACGCTGGAGGCACTGCACGACGTGGTGCGGGCGGGTAAGGCCCGCTATATCGGCGCGTCCTCGATGTATGCGTGGCAGTTCGCGCAGGCGCTGGCGATCGCCGAGCGCCACGGCTGGACGAGGTTCGTGAGCATGCAGAACTACGTGAATCTGCTGTACCGTGAGGAGGAGCGCGAGATGCTGCCGCTGTGCGCGGCCGAAGGCATCGGCGTGATGCCGTGGAGCCCGCTGGCCCGTGGGCGTCTCACCCGCGACTGGGACGAGCAGAGCGCCCGTTCCGAGACGGACGAGTTCGGCCGCGGGCTCTACGTCAAATCGAAAGACGGCGATCGCAAGGTGGTCGAGCGCCTGACTGAAGTCGCGGCGGCACGCGGCCTGCCTCGGGCGCAGGTGGCGCTGGCCTGGCTGCTGGCCAAGTCCGGCACCGTCCCGATTGTCGGCGCCACGAAGCTGCAGCACCTCGAGGACGCCGTGGCCGCCCTCGCCATCGAGCTTTCGGCCGAGGAAATCACGTCGCTCGAGGAGCCCTACGTCCCGCACGCGGTGGTCGGCTTCGTGTAGACCCCGTCGTCAGTTGGCTAGGCTGGCCTCGTTCACGAGCCGCGGCTGCTGCTGGTAGAGCTGCGGGAACAGACGACTAAGATTCTCGACCTTCGGCAGGTCGTTGTAGGCGATGTACGGATTGTCGGGATGCAGGGTGGCGTAGTCCTGATGGTAGGGCTCGGCTGGATAGAAGCCGTCAAGTGACGCTATGCTGGTCGCGATCGGCCGCTCGAAAAGCTGCGCCTTGTCGAGCTGGGCAATATAGTCCCGAGCAGTCCTGGCCTGCGCATCGTTCACCGCGAAAATCGCCGAGCGATATTGCGTCCCTGTGTCGGGACCCTGGCGATTGAGCTGGGTCGGGTCGTGAGCCACCGAGAAGTAAACCTGCAATATTGTCCCGTAGTCGATGACCCGAGGATCGAAAGTGATCTCCACTGATTCGGCGTGGCCGGTGCGGCCCGTGCCGACCTCGGCATAGTGGGCCGTTTCCTTCGCGCCGCCGGCATAGCCGGAAAGGACACGGCTCACACCGTTCACGTGCTGGAAGACCGCCTGCACACCCCAGAAGCAGCCACCGGCGAGCACCGCCGTCTCGGGCGTGGCCGATGGCTCGCCTGTCGCCGTCATGGCCGGCGGAGGCACCAGCACCGCCGTCTCGGCGGCGCCGCTGCCCATCATCCCGAGCGATACGGCGCCCGTCAGCAGCCCGGCGCCGACCACGATCCACGCGACGCGGCGCCGCCCATGCCAGAAGTCCTTGCGAGTCGTCATGTCCTGTCTCCTGCCGTCGACCCTCGCTAACTGGCCCACGCGGCCCCAGCAAATCACGAGCCGGGAAGCGATGCGTGATCCACACGCCGGTCCGTGCAGGAGCGCTCATCTATCCCCAATCAATTCATTAATTTGATCAATACATTACTGTAGTGTCAGGATAAACTTAAGCTAGTAAGACACCGCTCTTAGTATTGTGAACAGATGGCATCACCGCCAAATCTTGCACCACAGCCAACCGCCATCACATTCCTGTCGACCACAGCCACCGCAGACCTGAACGCGGCGGTCTCGGTCTGGTTAAATAGTGACGGCAGTTGAGATGGAACATGACCAGACGTGCCAAGGCGTTGCTCGCCCTGCTGTTGGTGACTGGGTTCGGCCTGTCGGGCTGCGTAATCCCCGAGCGCGAGGAGGTGGTCGTGCACGAGCCGTATCATGCCCCATCCTATTGGGTACCGGGCCACTACGGCCCCTACGGCTACTGGCACCCCGGGCGTTGGCGTTGAACCCTAATTGCGCTCAGCTCGGCGGCAATGCCTCCCCCGGGCGCCAGGCGGCAGCGCCAAGCCTCTCCAAAAAGGCCAGCGTCCGCGCCCGGGCGGCATGGCTGAGCAGGACCAGCAGGTCGCCCTCCTGCGCCCAGGCGAACGCGGCGCGCACGGCGTCGGTCTCGCTGGGCT
>JBATRI010000189.1:0-2943 GCA_049292515.1 Geminicoccaceae bacterium | reverse complement strand
CGACGTCGATGAAGCTGCCGCCCAGAAGCTCGCACAGGTTCTGGTAGGACTTGCCGACATCGATGACGAAGACCTGGGCACCCAGGCTCAAATACGAGGTGATCAGGTAGTTGGCGAGGAAGCTCTTACCGCTGCCGGATTCGGCGGCGATCGTGGCGTTGTAGTTGGTCCGACTGTCGAATAGATCGAAGCGGATCAATTGGCCCATGCGCGAGACGAAGGTGAGGGCAGGGGTGCCCGAGCCGGACCATTCGGCGAACACCGGCAGCAGGCGGGCCGCATGCTGCGTGGTCATGGTCCGGTAGCGGCCGAGATCGGGGATGGATTCCCTATCGGCGTTGAACGGCAGCGCCTGCAGGAACAGCGGCAGGCAGATATAGCGGTCGGGCGGGGCGTTGAAGCGCACCTCCGACCAGTAGGCGGTGGCGGCGGTGACGGCGCGCTCGGTCTCGGCCATGTCCCGGCCGTAGAGCAGGAGGGTCGTCGCCAGCTGGACCGGGCGGTGGCCCTCCTCGAGGCTCATGACCATGGCGTCGAGATCGGCCGCCCGGCCGGCGAGGTGGGGCAGCCAGCGTTGCAGGGGCGAGTGCAGCTGGTGCGTGGTCCAGGCCCGCCGCTTGGCGAGCCTGGCCTCGGTCTTCTGCGGGTCGGGGTAGTAGACGCTGGTCGTGATCAGGAACGGCGCCTTGAGGCCACGGTTGCCCTGGCGCAGGTCACCGATGAGCCGCGCGGTCAGGCCGAAGTCCAGCAGGCCCGGGAAGCTCTTGACGCTGAGCACGGCCAGGCGGTGCTGGCCGAGCCAGATGCCGTCGCGGTCGACCCGGAGATCGAGGTCGGAATCGACCGCCTGCTCGGCCAGCAGCAGGTCCTCGTGGATGTCCATCTTCGGCAGCCGGCGCCAGGTGGCGTGCGGGCCGCGGCACAGGCACTGGTTGAGGACATAGCAGGCGTCGCTGGCATCCATCGGCCGTGGTTGCAGCTGCAGGTCCTCGAGCGCCTGGCGGGCGCGGCGTTGATGGCCGTGTGCCGCCACCAGGTCGGGCTCGGTCGGCATCGGCCCGGCGTGCGGCAGCTTCACGCTGACCACGAGCTGGAAATCGCGGACCAGCGTGCCGGTCTCGGGGTAGGGCGCATCGACGCCGGCGAGCAGATGCTCGGCCCGGTCCTGGCTGGTCCGGGTCAGCAAGGGGTCGGTCTCGTGCGCGCGCAGATCGACCATCTGCCGGACCAGCTGGTGGATGGCCGAGCTGGCCAGAAGGTGGAAGCCGAGCAGGGTGCCGGTCGGCCAGTCCAGGGCCAGGAAGCTGCGCAGGCGCTGCTCGGTGGCATCGTCGCCGCCGGACAGCGGCCGGCAGAGGAAGCCGAAGGCGAGGCTGCGGTCGTCGCAGGCGAAGAGGTGCCGCTCGGGATCGTGCGCGTGCAGGCGCAGCAGGAATGGCACCCGGTTCGCGGCGATGGGCTTGGTCATGCGGGGACTCCATCGGTGCTGGGTGCTTTGGCGGGGCGGGGGCCGGGCAGGATGGGAGGAACCGGGGGCATCAGAGCTTGCCCCGTTCCTGCTGGCGCTTCTGGGTCGCGAGCTCCTCGCCGCGGCGGAGGGCTTCACGCCAGAAGCTATCGGTGGCGTAGCTCAGCTCGAGCGAGAAGGAGAGATGCGGCGCCTGAAATATGATCCAGTCGTTGTCGAAGCGAAACTCGGCATCGCCGTTCTGCATGAAGTTGTCGATGTTCTGGTATTGAACGGAATACTTCGATCGCAGATCGGCCAGCACGTCATGAAAGCGTCGCTTGGCAATGGTGAGCTGCACGTAGATCAGACGCTTGTCGGCATCGAAGACCAGCAGCACCTTCTCCAGGCCATCGAAGTCGAACGCGGCAGGATCGATCTCGATCCGTGGCCCCCCGGTGGCACCACTGCGGGCGATGCCCTTGATGCTGTGGTCCGGCAGCGACTGGGCGACCTCGCCGAGCGTGGTCTGCCCCAGGGTGAAGCCAAGGGGCTTGGTCGCGGCGGCAACGGGGGCGACCGGCAGCAGAGCAATGAGCGGCACGGCGGCGAGACCGACGTGGAGCCGCCGCCGCGACAGCAGCGGGCGACGGGTCATGACGGGCTGCCGGCGGCGAGCCAGGCGGCCAGATCCGGCGGCATGCCGTCGCTCAAGGTGCCGTCGCTGCGCACGATCCAGGGCACGGCCTTCACACCCAGGAGCTGGGCGGTGATCAGCCGCCGCTGCGCCGCCTCGACGTTGCAGCCCGGCGCCTGTGCGATGCCGGCCAGGCTCTCGTGCCGCAGGAAAGCCGTGGTGGCGGCCGGCTTGTCGGCGGCGCAGGCCAAGGCGCGGATGATGGCCCCGCTCTGGCCGCCGGCCGGGATCGGCAGCAGGAGAAAGCGGTAGCGCTCCAAAAGCGCTTGCGCCTGCTCGATCAGGTTCTGGCAGTGCGGGCAGCCGGGGGCGACGAAGGCCACCACCGTGTTCGGCCCCTGGCCCAGCTCGATCGGGTCGAGCTGCGGCCAGATCGCGGCAAAGCCGTCGAGATTGATCCGGGCCGTGGCCTCGGCAACGTCCTCGATCGTGGCCAGCGTGTGCCCGCTCCACAGATCGTAGGCGGTGCCCTTGATCAGGATCCGACCGTCGCCGGACACGAAGTAGAGGTCTTGGCGGCCGGTGACCTTGACCGCGCTGAAGGAAGCACCGGGCAAGGGCCGCGTGGCCTCGATCTGCCGCAGCGCCTGGGCCTCGGGGCCGCGCTGCAAGGGCGAGAGCGGGGTGGAGGGTGCGGCGTGAGCCGTGGCTGCCGTCAGCAGTACGACAAGGGCGAGCGGGAGCGGGCGCATGGGCGGGCCTGGTCCGAAGCGGGGAGGAGGGACACCCCGGCGCCGCCCCCTTGGCGGGCTGAGCGCGGCGCCGGGGTGCGGCTGGCTCAGAGCGGCGTGGTCAGTGC
>JBATRI010000188.1:0-2028 GCA_049292515.1 Geminicoccaceae bacterium | reverse complement strand
GAGCATGCCGTCCGGCGGCGGCGTGCCGTTATCGCAGGTCAGGGCGAAGCGGACCGCGCGCTTGCCGTCGAAGCTGGTGGCCGTCATCGACGCGCCGGGCCGGGCCGCCATGATCGCCGCCAGTGCCAGTGAGGCGGGATCGGGCCGGACACGCAATGCCGCCGGCACCGGCTCGCGCTCTTCCGTGTCCACCGGCGGGCCCTCGACCGCAGCCACCCCGCTGTCCGGCGCGAACGTCACCCGCCAGGTGCCACCACCATCGCGCCATTGGCTGCTGCTGGCGTACTGCCGAGGCAGGTAGTCGCCAGCCGTACGGTCACCGCTGGCGAGGCCGCTCGCCTCGAACGGGAACAGCATGCCCAGCATGCCTACCATGCGGCCGTTCCAGACCACCTTGTAGGAGCCGCCCAGCTCGACGACCTCCATCTCCAGCTCGGCGACGTCGATGCCGGCCCAGCTGAACGCGTAGGCCGCCGTCACGCGGCTGTCGGCGATCGCCGGCCCGCCCAATGCCGCCAGCGCGCAGCCCAGGGCCACCACCATCCGTCCGCTCACGACATTCTCCCGAACTGGTGCATGGACGAGGAACTGCCATGCGAGAACGGCGGGTCAAGCGGCACCCGCAAACCGATTGTCGCGCCACGCGAATCCTTGACTTTGCCCGGTGGAAAGCGCATCTGTGCTGCACCGCAACAGCGGTCCTCGGCTACCGGCCGCGTAAGGGCGCTTCGCACGAAGCGCTTCCTGCCGGCAGCCAAGTCCTCCTACCAGACAGCCCAGGCACGCGGGGCGTCCACCCAGTCCCCCCTGTGGCGGCAACGAGCACACCGGCCCTTCCTGGCCGTGCGGGCTCCTTTCTGCTCGTAATGAAAGACCCCCTTCCCTTGACTCAGTTCGCCGATCTTGGCCTCGCAGCCCCGTTGCTCGATGCCCTCGCGACCGAAAATTACACCACGCCGACGCCGATCCAGGCCCAGGCGATCCCCTACATCATGGATGGCCGCGACCTCCTGGGCATCGCCCAGACCGGCACCGGCAAGACCGCGGCGTTCGCCCTGCCAATCCTGCACCGCCTCGCCGCCGACCGCCGGGCGGCGACGCCGCACAGCTGCCGGGTCCTGGTTCTGGCGCCGACGCGCGAGCTGGCGAGCCAGATCCAGCAGAGCTTCGAGACCTACGGCCGCAACATGCGCCTGACCTCCACCGTCGTCTTCGGCGGCGTCGACATGCGTCGGCAGGAGCGGATCATGGCCCGCGGCGTCGACATCCTGGTGGCGACGCCGGGCCGCCTCGTCGACCACATGAACCACCGCACCATCCGGCTCGACCGGGTCGAGGTGGTGGTGCTGGACGAGGTCGACCGGATGCTCGACATCGGCTTCATCCACGCCATCCGGCGGGTGATGACCCACGTGCCGACCAAGCGGCAGAGCCTGTTCTTCTCGGCCACCCTGCCCAAGGACATCGCGGCCCTGGCGGCCGAGCTGCTCAAGGACCCGGCCACCGTCAAGGTGGTGCCGGTCGCCACCACCGCCGAGCGGATCGAGCAGCGGGTGATCAACGTTGACCAGCCGCAGAAGAAGCTGGTGCTGGCCAAGCTGCTGGCCGACCCCTCGGTCACCCGGGCCATCGTCTTCACCCGGACCAAGCATCGCGCCGACCAGGTGACGCGGCATCTCGAGACCGCCGGCGTCGCGGCCGCGGCCATTCACGGCAACAAGTCGCAGAACCAGCGCGAGCGCGCGCTCGGCGGCTTCCGTGACGGCCGCACCCGGGTCCTGGTCGCGACCGACATCGCCGCCCGCGGCATCGACGTCGACGGCGTCAGCCACGTCGTCAATTTCGACCTGCCGGACGTCGCCGAGAGCTATGTCCACCGGATCGGCCGCACCGGCCGCGCCGGCGCCGAGGGCTTGGCGATCTCCTTGTGCGACCCGTCGGAGCGCAGCAACTGGCGCGCCATCGAGAGCCTGATCCGTCAGCGCGTGCCGGTGATCGAGGTCGAGGGCAGCCGCGCCACTGCGGCCG
>JBATRI010000187.1:0-2200 GCA_049292515.1 Geminicoccaceae bacterium | reverse complement strand
GATCAAGGGCCGCCAGCCCAGCGCCACGCCCTGCCCGGCGATCGCCGCCTGGACCAGCAGCGGGTAGTTGTTGAAGGCGATGCCGCCTTGCGGGGCCGGGGGCGCCCAGCCCTGGAGGGCCAGATACTCGGCCCAGGTCAGCCAGCGGCCGGCGCTGGGCAGGTCCAGGTGCAATAGCGGCACGGTCCGCAGGTCCGGCCGCGGGTGGCGGGCGAGGAAGGCCGCACCGGCCACCGGCACCACCTCCTCGTCGACCAGCCGGGTCGCCTCGAAGCCGCCGTGCGGGTCGGCGCCGAAGACGATGGCGGCGTCGCCCAGGGCGAGATCGGCCTCGGTGCTGCCCTGCGTGGTGACGATATGCACGTCCGGGCCGCCGCTGATCGAGCGCAGGGCCTCCAGGCGCGGGATCAGCCAGAAGGACGCGAAGGCGAAATCGGTCACCACGGTGAGGTGGCGCCGCCGGCCTTCCGTGCGAGCCGCCTCGGCGGCCAAGTCGATGGCACCCAGGCCGCGCCGGACGCCGTCGTAGAGGGCAGCCCCGGCCTCGGTCAGCGCCACGCCGCGCCAGACCCGCCGGAACAGGCGCGTGCCGAGCTCGCGCTCGAGATGGGCGACGTGATGGCTGACGGCCGACTGGGTCATGCCGAGCTCGCGCCCGGCGGCGCTGAAATTGGCCAGACGGGCCGCCGTCTCGAAGACCACGAGCTCGTTCAGGAGCCGCCGTGCCGGCCGGTTTGCCATGAGTGTCACTCATGCTCGCATGATCAGACCGGTGCTTTACGCCATGGGAGCACCCCTCGACAATCCGGTCGATCCCGACGTGGCATCGAGACTGCGAGGCATGAGCTGACTAGCCGGGCACCCAACATCGTCCTGGTCATGGCCGACCAGATGGCGCCGGCGGCGCTGCCGTTCCATGGTCATCCGCTGGTCCAGGCGCCGCACATGGCCGCCCTGGCGGCGGGCGGGGTCGTGTTCGATGCCTCCTACTGCAACAGCCCGCTCTGCTCGCCGTCGCGGGCGGTATTCATGTCGGGCCGCCTGCCGTCGCGGCTCGGGGTCTACGACAACGCCGCCGAGTTCCGCGCCGACATCCCGACCTTCGCGCATTACCTGCGCCGCGCCGGCTACCGCACCATCTTGTCGGGCAAGATGCATTTCTGCGGCCCCGACCAGCTGCACGGCTTCGAGCGGCGGCTCACCACGGACATCTACCCGGCCGACTTCGGCTGGACGCCGGACTGGGACCGGCCGCACGAGCGGCCGAGCTGGTATCACAACCTGCGCTCGGTGACCGACGCCGGGATGTGCGTGCGCACCAACCAGATGGATTACGACGACGAGGTGGTCTTCGCCGCCGAGCGGGCGATCTACGACCAGGTGCGCGGCACGGACCCGCGCCCGTTCTGCCTCGTGGTGTCGCTGACCCACCCGCACGACCCGTTCGCCATCCCGCAGCGCTACTGGGACCTCTATCCGGACGAGCTGATCGACCCGCCCATGACGGCCCTCGACCCGGCGGCGCTGACGCCGCACGAGCGGCGGCTGTGGCACGTCTGCGACATGGGCGGCGAGACGGTGACCCCGGCCCAGGTCAGGGCGGCACGCCGGGCCTATTACGGCGCCATCTCCTACGTCGACGACAATGTCGGCCGGATCGGCGCTGCCCTGGCCGCCACCGGCCTCGCCCAGGACACGGTGACGATCCTCACCTCCGACCACGGCGAGATGCTGGGCGAGCGGGGCTTCTGGTACAAGATGAGCTTCTTCGAGGGTGCCTGCCGGGTGCCGCTGGTGGTCCACGCGCCGCCGCGGTTCGCCGCCCGCCGGGTGACCGCGGCGGTGTCGCTGGTCGACCTGCTGCCGACGCTCGTGGACCTGGCGACGGACGGTGCGGGCGCGCCGCTGGCCACGCCGATCGAGGGGCGCAGCCTCTACCCGCATCTGACCGGCAGCGGCGGGCACGACGAGGTGCTGGGCGAGTATCTGGCGGAAGGGGCCATCGCACCCATCGTGATGCTGCGCCGCGCGCGCTGGAAGTTCATCCACAGCCCGGCCGACCCCGACCAGCTCTACGATCTCGTGGCCGACCCCCTTGAGCGGCGCAATCACGCCACGGAGGCGGCGCAGGCCGGGCGCGTGGCGGAATTCCGCGCCGAGGTCGCGGCGCGCTGGGACCTGACCGCACTCGATGCGGCCG
>JBATRI010000186.1:0-3194 GCA_049292515.1 Geminicoccaceae bacterium | reverse complement strand
GCCTGCAGCAGCTCGCGGCCGAGCGTGGTGATGGGTGTGCCGGTCTTGCGGCTGAGCGCCTCGAGACGCTCTGTGCTCGCCGGATCGAGTCGCAGACCGAGCTGGGCTCGCTTGGTGTCGTGCATGGTATCCTCGCCGTTCGGGTGATGACGGCGAGGATTGTCCGGATGTTCGGCCGGTTTGTTTGCTGCTCAAAACCGGTGAAAACGACCACTTTCAGCTACAGCGTCCGACGGCCCGAAACGGCCTCCCTGCATTTTTTCGGGTGGTGTGTCACTAGCAGCACAAGCTCTTGTTAGCATAGGCATATTAGGTGATACTGATATATTTGGCGTTGGCCTGCTAGCAGGCTTAAGCTCTTGCGATTGCTGAGGAAACGAAGCACTCGGCGGCAAGGCCGCTCGCTAGTATCGGCACGCCTGGGTGTGCGGACTGTGTGCGGCTGGACCGGGGCAAAGCCCCTCCAGCCTACGCGGAAATGATTTCTGCGGTGACTCTGGCTTCGGCAGCGGAATCGCGGCAGGCCTTTTTGGACTCATGGTCGACTCCGACCGGCATGTACTCAGGCAGGGTCGATGAGAGAATCGAGCGGTGCTGGGCTGCTGGAATCCGTGGCCAGTGCCAGACCTCTTTACCTTAGGTGCGCGGGGCCGTGGTGAGGGTGACTGCACCGCAACCGAGGCCAACAGGAATTGTCTGCCGGCCCCGGCTGCGATGGCTTGAATCAGCCCGGCGAAGCCTGGCCGTTGCTCGCCGGCAGGGGTGCCGGTGCGGGCGCCGGATGGTTGCCGGCAGCCTCCTGCCGGGCTGCCGGCTTCGGCCGTGCCGGGCGTCGCCGCGGGGTCGGCGGCGTGCCGCTCAGCTCGGCCTCCGCATCGTCGAGCAGCTTGGCCAGAAAGCTCTCGAACGCGTTCTGGAACGGCAGCTCCATGTGCTGCTCCTGGCAGCGCCGCCTGACGCTCTCCAGGCGTTGCTCGAGCTCCTCGGTGATCGGGATCGCCAGCTTCCGGCTGCGGTTCGGCACTTGGCGCAACAGGCCCATGCTCGTCTCCTGCGGATGGCCCGGCCGGAGTCGATCGCCGACCGGGACGGGGTCTCACCCCGCGACCTCTCGTTGGCAGAAGCCGGAAGGCCCGTGTCGTGCTCAAGACGGTCGAAAACACCCACTTTCAGCTACGGCGAGAGCGAGGCTTGCGCCGCCAGCAATGAGAAAATTCTGCGGAGATCGGCAAATCCAGGCAGGCATGACCGTGACGGTCGTCCCCCTCCTTCGGCCAGGCGATCGTGCAGTGCTCCTGACCCACCAGCACCTCGCGCAAGCGCACCGGACGGCAGCCTCGGTGCGGTGCTCGCGCCGCGCGGGTTGCCAAGCGTCAGCCTGTCGGGTTCCGGCGCCGATTCTGCTGTCGGCGCTCAGGACGTTTTCAGCTTACGGATCGCCGCCAGGTCGAGCTCGCCCTTGGCACCCCAGCCACCCTCACCGGCGGGCACCGAGGGCCTGAACGCCTCGTAGAGCCGGAAACCGCGACGGTAGAGATCGGCCGGCGCCTGCGAGGCAGCGAGCTCGGCCATGGCAGCCCGTGCCGCCTCGAGCTGGTCACCGAACTTGCCGGCCAGGTACTTCTCGATCTGCGCCGGCTTGCCGGGCTTGCCCTTGCTCACCGCCCGCAGCCCCTCGGGGGTGCGGACGACCGGCACGGCGCGACCCAACAGGTCGACATGCAGGATTTCGCCCTCGGCCAGCTCGTCGCCACGCTGACACATCAGCTCCGGCTTGGGCTCGATGATGCCCAGCGACACGCCCTTGGCATAGGCGCTGAGGCCGGCCACGGCCTGGCCGAGGGTCAAGGCGGTGGCGCGGTCGAAGCCCAGCCGCTCCGCCACCACGGCAGCCCACAAGGTCAGTACCGGTGCCCGGTTGATCGTCAGCCTGACGTCGGTCATGCGCCTCTCCTCCGGCCTTGGTTAACGACCGTGCAACCATCGCCGACTAGGGTGTCGCACGGGTGGTGTGGTGGCGGCGATGCCTTGTGGCACGGCCACCGGCATCATGGATCCGGCAGAGAACGAGGAACGGCAATACTGGCAAGGACCGCAGGCAGCAGGCATCGCGCCGATCTCTACGGCCCTTGCCCGTGTCAGGAGGATCAAGAACCGTATCGGCACGATGATCCGCAAACGTCTTCTACCGTGGCCGGCAGTAGCCCGGAAACGGCAGCTCCGCCGCGGCCGCCGTCTCGAGTTGCGCGTACCGGCCGGCCGAGTAGCGAGGGCAGTCGCGAGCTAAGCCGGCCTTGATCAGCTCGGCCGCGATGTCCTGCCCGTCGCGGTAGCAATAGCCGACCCGCCGGCCATGGGTACGTTCCCGGGTCAGATCGCACACCACGGTCTGCCCCTCGATGAGGGCGGTCATGAACGCCCGGGCTGCATCGCCGCCGGCCTCGCCGGCCTCGCCAGCGTGTGCGACCTCCGGTGCGGCCACACCTTTGAGCCGCACGTGGATGCCATCGACGACGATCGTATCGCCGTCGATCACGTGTGCCCGCCCAACCAGGCGCTCAGCCGCGACAGCCGGCAAGGCGACGAGCGCCAGCAGGATACAAAGGCCGGCAAAAAGGTGATGGGGCATAGGACAGACTTTCGGTGGCATGGGTCGAGCAGATAGCAGATCTGGCGAAGCTGTATCCGGCAGGCTCGATGTGCCGTTGCCGCGACGAAGGGCGCCCGACCTTGCGGCCGGGCGCCTGCTGCCGGGGTGGGCTAGTAGCCGTCGTCGTCCTGGCTGCGCGGGCGGGACCAGGCGAGGTTGAAGCGGTCGGGGTCGGCCTCGGTCGGGATCAGCGCGGCATGGACCGGGGCGGTGAAGGAAGGATCGTCGAGGGAGACCGAGTAGTAGGTGAGCTGGTTCTCGCTGACCTTCTTCCAGGCCGCCCCGAGCTCGACCCGATGCGGCGCGAAGATGCGGAAATCCGGGCTCTGCTCGCTGGCCTTGTCCTCCACGGGGACGAAGCGGGCCTGGGTCTTGAACTTGAGGGTGCGGATCTCGCCGCTGATGGTGCCGTCCTCGTTGCGCTTGAAGCTGCCGATGTTGGCCATTGCCTTGCTCGTGCGCCAAGAGTGGTGGGTGGGAACCGCCACGCGCACTCGTTGCCCCTGCGGGGTGAGAGACCCCGCCGTTCACATGCCGCAAGCAT
>JBATRI010000185.1:0-12553 GCA_049292515.1 Geminicoccaceae bacterium | reverse complement strand
CGTGTGAACACGGCGCGCCGGCCGCCCGGTGCCGCGGGGACATGTCCCACCAGGACATCGTGTCCGCGGTCCCCCTCCGGCTTCAGCGTCGAGTTCATCCAGTCCTGCGATAGCTTCTCAAACTGCTCGCGGATGCTGCGTTGGAAGCTGATGAACATCAGGCCGCGATCAGCACCGTCGTCCGTGCTCCGGTCGAGGACCGGTGGACCGTAAGGAATGCCGCGCCGCAGGATACGCAGCTGCTGGGTATGGGTCGCGCCGCCGAGATTGGTCGTGGAATCCCGCGGATTGACCTTGCGGACATGGGCGTGGAGTGGGCAGACGAGGCCGTCGGGATCGGCGGGGACGCCCAGGACGGGCTCGCCGCTCAACAGCGTTGCCGCCGGCGTATCGTGGTGGAACAGGACATTGTTGAACGCGTCGAGCGAGCCGGGGGGATCGCCCGGGTCGCCATGTGGGAAAGCCTGCAAGGGCGCGCCCGAAGGCCATCTCCCGACCAAATGCGCGCGCAGCCAAGCATCGTCCATGGCCGCGAACTCCGGAAAGGCGCGCAGCGCCTGTCCCATGGCGCTTGTGGCTGTGTCGAATGCCTGTACGTTCTGCTTCAGCCGGCGAAAGACGAGGTAGGATCCGTTGTGCAGGAAAGGATCTTCCGCGCCGGTCGGATCGAGCGGCTGGCGATAGTCGTTTGGATCCTGTCGAGGATAGCCAAACAGCACCTCGCCCGGCCAGATGAGCACCTCGCCCGGCGCCGCGAACTCGGGCTGCGTCGCGGAGCCGCCGGGCGGCAGCCGGCGCGGCGTCAGGGGCAAACCCGCCTGATTGACGAAGCCGCGCAGTCCCGGCTGCGAGATGCCGTCGCGGAACCCGAAATGCTCCTTGTCGCCATCGAGCCGCGCGGCGGCTTCGCTGTAAAGGATCGTGCCGCCTTGGGCGACGCAAGCCTGCTCCGTCGCCGCGACGAAGCACGCCAGAGTCTCTGGGTCGTCGGAGCCGAGCAGCAGCAGCATGTCGAGCGACTGCTCGGGCCGCCCGATCTTCCAGCGATTCGGGTTGCCGGGCGCGTCAGGCGTTGGCGGATCGCCGAGCGTGCGGGAGCGTGCCGGCAGCCCGAGTTCAAACGAGCGGTCGAAACGGGCCGGCGCGTCAAATCCACTTTCCGCTAGCGGACGCCTACCGAGCGCGATGTTGAGCCAGCGCAGATGCGCGCCGCTGGCCTCGAGCCCAAAGCTCCGCCGCCCGAAGACGCGCAACTCCTTCGCAAGGGCGATTCTACGGTGGTGATAGGTGTGGGCCTCGCCCATCGTCGTGACGGACGGAAGGAGCACGTCGACAATCGTGCGAATTGCCCCCGTCTCGCCGGTCACAACAACGAAGACCTGATACGGCAAGCGAAATCCGGGCGCGATATCGGCCTGAATATCGGCGCCGTCGAAGATGGGCTCAGGCATGGCGCTCACCTGCGGCGCGGATCAGGCAAATCCTCCATCTTCACAAATCCCGGCTCGTCAACGGCGAGCGTCGATCCGTCCTGAGGCGCGTGGAAGTTTTGCACCGGACAGGCGACACCTGAAACTACGCCGAACTGCAGATCCGCCACGTCGGCGAACCGGCAGCACGCCCCGTCGCAACTCCGGGTCGGCGCCACGTCCTCCCGGGCCAGACCCAGCCCGTGGATGACGACGGTGATCAGCTCTGCCAACTGACCGCCGAACCGCAACGGCTCGCCGCCGACCGTTACGTCCTCGAGGTCGAAGCCTGACCCCTCCGGCAGAGCGAATTCCGCGTGCAGGATCATGCGCGCGCTGGCATCGCCGCGCTTCACTTTCCAACAGTCGTCGAAGGGGATGCCTCCTGGGACCTCGATGGGCGTGGAGTCGATCTCGCCCATGTAGAGGCCTACGGGATCGGCGATCGAGACCGCGAGCCCGCTGCGCACCAGCCCGTTGATCCTGCCGCCGATCGTCGGATCGCTCGACCGGTTCACGCCACCGAATTGCGCGCAGCAGATCAGGGCAGCCTGATCGGTAACCGGCGCGCCATCCCCATCCACCCGCAGGATGGTCGCATCCGCGGCGAGGAAAATTTCGGCTGCAAGCGAGTTCGCAGGATGGGTAAGATGCACCACGCCATCCGTCGTGTTCCACCGGTTAAGCGGGTTGTAGCGCCCCCGCTGGTTCACGACACCGCCTGCGGCGTCGAACGCGCGGCTGAAGATATCCTGACTGAAGAACAGATCGTCCCGCTCAACGTCGGGGCTCACAAGCGCCCGATAGAGATCGACCAGCTTCGTCTCGTCCGACGCGGCCAGATGGGTCCAGTACTCCGGGTTCTCGCAAGTGAAGGCGATGCGTTGCAGCTTTCCAGATCCGGGATCCTTGTAGGCGTGCCACTCGCAATATTCGTCCTGGTTACGGAAGAGCAGATTCGCGGAAGAGAATCCAGTACCAAGACGGATGAAATAGTTTGCCGTTCTGCCGAAGAGGTCCTTAGAGGCCACAGCCTCAGCCGAAGACCAGCGACTTTGGAGGTCGGTCGGGTAGAGCAGCTTGATCGTTCGCGGGAACGCCTCCCACGGGATGATCACCTTTACTGCACTGCTTACGTCTTCGTCTGCCGCACTGAAAAGCCGATGTCCGGCCGGCAGGGTCGCCTTCCCCTCCCGAAACCAGCCCTTCACCTTCTCGCTCCATGAGGCTCGTGCAGATTCGGGCAAATCAGCGACAAACGCGGGCGGAGAAAAGACGAATGCCATCATACCTCCAAGTAAACAAAAGGTCTAAGCTTCAAGGTCGATTGCTGACGATTTGAACAGTCACAGCTACACCAAGCCCCTTAAAAGCGAGACGGGTTGGCGCTCCCTGTGTGGGGCGAAGCCATACCGCCACTCACCTAACCAAGCAGATCGCATAATTACTTCACCGATATATTGTCAGACTTTTTTTCGCCTCACCGATAGTTGAGCTGGACACAACAATAGCGGCCGGCGCAATCATCCCGCTCGTAAAAATGTCATTGGCGATGCCAAGGCCGAGTGGCACTCCCCCGATCGGAAGCTCCTCGCCGGCAGAGCGTGGCCAAACGTGGCTATATCGGATTTGCACGGGATCCTTATTGGTGACCCCGTCGCTCTCCTTGAAGTCGCCAGCATCGGCGGCGTCGAATCGCCAGTGGACACCGAGATATATCCGGCTGAAGGCGTTGTCGAAAATTGCCGCCCAGAGAGAAGGGAACGTGAGCGGAACGTAGGTACGCACGTTGCCTGGCTGGTTTTCGATCGGCTCTGCTGGATCGTGCACTTCATAGAGATCGCGGCTCACGCCGTCGAGTTCTTCCGAGACAAAGGTGAATGCGATTGCGTCGGGTTCGAGCACATCAAACGACGGGGTTGTCTCTTTGCTCCTGTAAAACAGCCGCGCCATCTGGAAGCAAGCGGCGCCAAAGGTAGCATGACCTGATGGATAGGCGGGGAAAGGCGGCTTAAAGGCAACGCGGTTCGAGTTCGTGTCGGGTGCACCTAGGGCACTCCAGAACGGATCGATCATGATATCGTGCGGAGAGGGTCGGGTGTGATTCTCGCGCACCCCGGTCAGCGGTCGCCAGAGTTCGTACTTGTACTTTTCTCTCCAGCAAAACTTGCCTGCGTCGGCCATGGCGACGTTTGCTAGGGCGAACAGCCGGACTAGGTCACTGTTCTGCGCGAGGTTCATTGGGTCGGGTGTACCGAGCCGAGCCAAGGCAATCTTGCGCAGAATCTGATTGTAGAGTCGCGGCGGCGTCCCGATAAGATTGGCACCGTCGTAAGCCCAGAAGAGGCCGGAAATCGTCCCATTAGCGCTGCGGTCGGTTGACTTCAGCTGCGGCGACCCGCCGAGCCTCACTACCTCCTCAAGCGCGTCGTCGTAGTCTGTTTCAGGCCATTTCGCGACTGTATGCACGTCGTCATCGGTTACAGCGAAAGACGGCACGGTCGAGCCGTAGAACGGGCCATGATAAACGCGCTGCGGTCGGGTTCCCTTGGCGCGATCGTTTGGATCGATCGCTTGGCGCCGAACCGGGTGCAATGGCTCGTCGCGAAACTTGAACGGTCCCTGCTTCGGCTCGTATCGCCCCGCATCCGCGCCGATGTCGCCCGGCTTCACTGCGAGCCGCTGAAGGATGACCTTCGCGACCTTGGCGCCGAAGTTGTGGGCCGTCCCTGTTGCGTCAATGGGATGATCGTAGTCGCCGATCATTTTGCTCATGCTTCGCGCCAGTGTATCACTGGCGAGAATCGAGATGCCCTTTCCCCCATCACCATAGAGCTCGTCGAGTACAGTGATTGCCGCCCCAGTCAGCGCGGCATTCGCGTTAGCCAGATTGCTCGGAAAACCAGCCGACGAGGGTCGAATGCTGTCCGGCAGATAGGTGCGCGGATCAGTCGTGGACTCAGTCTTTCCGAGAACGGCAAAGAAAGCGTCATGCATTGCAAGATGTAGGAGTCCTAACGCACGCGAACTCATGGTCGGCCCTCCTTGTGGACCGCCAAGCGAGTGCGAGATCCGGTTCATCTGCAGACCAACATAATTCCAGTAAAGGACAGGAAAGACGTTGGCCTCAAGTAGATCTACGCCCTTCGGAAGTACCAACATTCAAATCTCCCCTAGAATTATCTTTCCATTTCGCATTATAGATAATGCGAAATGCGCCTAACCTCAATAAGGCAATACTATTGCTCTTTTAAGGAGGTTTCAAGAGTACTTTTCGCCAAAACAAGCCTCTGACCTCAATATGGTGGATGATAGTGCAGGTTTCTCTAAATAGATGCCGCGGCTTGTTGCAGAGACGCGCCGATGATCGCTACTGAAGGCTCCAAAACATGCATCAGGATCTTCGTAATTGATGAACTGGTTGAGGAAGATGAAGCCGGCTTCATTCGATCGCCTGCCGACCGAGGGAAGCGGCGCGACCGCCGTCATCGCGATTAGCTCCGCTTGCGACGTCTCCTACATCGGGCCGAGCGCATCCGAGAGAAGGTCTCGCGCCCCGAGGACCCTTCCGAACGGAGCTTTAGCGCGCCGGGCGTGAGTGTCTGAAATTCGAGAACGGCTACACAGTCGTGGTGAGCCATTTGGGTATCCCTCGGAACAATGACATGGTCTCGGCAACGGAAGGTCAGGGGCCTAATGTTCTGATCCGACGCCGCGAGAGCGTAACACCAATTCCGGCTGTCCGCTATTGGGTGTCTGCCGTTTGTTCGAAGGAAACAGCCCGACGGGTCGCTTTCGACTAGGTGTGTAATCCAAGGAGGTTGTTCACCCGGGCCTGCTGCCGGAGAGCGTGGATTGCGAGGCCGGCACGGTGGCGTCGCGATTGATGTTGGAATTGAATTTGGCGCGGCGGTACCGTCAACTTGAGGCGAGATCGGTTGCCTGGCGGCAGGAAGACAGCTACCGGATTGGCATGATTCTGCCGACCAAGCCCTCGTACGCCGGCTATCGTTTCCCGCCCGAGGTCATCAGCCACGCGATCTGGCTCTACTTCCGTTTCCCGCTCAGCCTTCGGATGGTGGAGGAGATGCTCGCCGCCCGCGGCATCCTCGTCAGCCACGAGACGGTACGGCAATGGGCGCTCAAGTTCGGCCAGGCATTCGCCAACCAGATCCGCCGCCGACTGCCCCGTGCCGGTGATAAATGGCACCTCGACGAGGTGTGATCACCATCGCCGGCAAGAAGCACTGGTTGTGGCGGGCGGTTGACCAGGACGGCATCGTGCTCGACGTGCTGGTGCAGAGCCGACGCGACAAGCACGCGGCCAAGCGCCTTTTGCGCAAGTTGCTGAAGAGGCAGGGCCAACCGCCTCGGGTGCTGATCACCGACAAGCTGGCAAGCTATCCCGCGGCGACGAAAGAGCTGATGCCCGGGGTCGAGCACCGCCGGCATAAGGGCCTCAACAACCGAGCGGAGAATTCGCACCAGCCGACCCGGCAGCGAGAACGGCAGATGAAGCGGTTCAAGTCGCCCGGCCAGGCACAGCGGTTCCTCTCCGCGCATGATCAGGTCAACAACCTCTTTTCTCTCTGCCGCGAGCACGTCCCCGCCACCGACTACCGAGCCGCACGGACCAGGGCCTTCGAGCTTTGGGCGGAGATCACTGGTAGCGCGGAACGCCGCGTAGGATCGGCAGCATTCCACCCTTTGCGTTCTTCGGCCAACAAGTTGACGGTACCACGAGAACGGCAGATGCAGCGGTTCAAGTCGGCGCGGCATGCCCAGCGGTTCCTCTCCAGCCACGGCCAGATCCACAACCTCTTCCAGCTCCGCCGCCACCTTCTGACCGCCATCGACCACCGAGCCGCCCGCGACCATGCCTTCCAGACTTGGCGCAATGTCGCCGGCGTCACCCTCACTGCATGATCAACCATCCGACAAGAGCCATGGCAGCAGCTGATTCGTTCGCCGTCCGCCAACTTGACGACGCCCAGCCTTGGTTACATTGGTGCGGAGATCACGTAGCCGCGGCGTGCTGCGGAGAGAGTATCATGGTCGTAGAGACGTTGGCCGCCGGTGCCACGGCGGTCGCGAATTTCCTGGCGCCGAGACTACTCGACGCGAGCCTCGGTGTTGCGTTCGGTACTGCCTGGAGCGAGACCGCTCAGGCCTTCGAGAGGCGGGAGGTGCGTCGCGCCTTCGAGGCAGCATTGGTGGCAGCGCTCCAAGAGTTCGCGCGGAAGCATTCAGTGCTCGCGGCGAGTTTCTTCGACGAGACGTTCGTGCGCGGGCCGGCTCTGGCTGAACTCGAAGCATTCTTGACACTTGATCGGGATCCGATCCCTGCTCGCCTGGCAGCGGCATACGCCTCTCAATTTAGTTCGCGCCTGGCCGAGGTCGAGCCAGCGTGCGCGGACTTCATTCGGATCGTAGGCGAGCGGCTGCAGGCGTTACCCGAGCTGCGGGACCACGTCACTGCCCGCCAGGTCCGCCTCTTGGCACGCGCCAAGGCGCAACCCGAGCCGGCGGATTACCCAATGCCGCCGCTTCCGGCTCGCACGGGTGACTTCACGGGACGGGAGAAGGAGCTGCTACAGCTCAGCACCTTCCTCGCCAGCGGCGAGCGCGCGGCCATCATCTCATCGATCGGCGGCATGGGTGGGGTTGGCAAGACGACGCTGGCGGTCGAGGTCGCGCATCGCGTGGCAGGCCGATTCCCGGACGGCGCCCTATTCATCGACCTACTAGGCTTTCGACAGGCGCCGCTGTCGGCGGAGCAGGCACTCAGGCAGATCCTATGGGCCTTCGACCGGCTCGCGGACCTGCGCACCGAGGAGCGCTCCCAGCTCCTCGCGCGCTACAAGCGGGCGCTCGCCGGCAAGCGGCTCCTCTTGATCCTCGACAACGCACGAGACCGGGCGCACCTCACCGATCTGCTGCCGCCAGAGCCGGTGACAGTCCTCATCACCTCGCGTCAGCGTATGGCGCTACCGGGTGCCGTTGCGATCGACCTCGAGGTACTCTCGGAGGAGGACGCGGTCACGTTCCTCAGCAAGATCGTCGGGAGCATCGATCAGACCCGCCTGCGGCAGCTCGCGACCGCTTGCGGCTGCCTGCCCTTGGCGCTGCGCGCCGCGGGCTCGTATCTCTGGGACACCCGCTGCCCGATCGACGACTACCTGGCCGATCTGGCCGAGGCACGGCTTGAGATGCTTTCGGCGGACCGGGCGCTGGATGACGAGCTACACGTCGAGACCGTGCTCGCCTTCAGCCTCGATCGGCTGCTGGAGAAGAATCGCGCGCTCGCCGCCCGCTACGTCGCACTTTCAGTTTTTCCGGCCGACTTCGACCTCGCCGCGGCCGCAGCGGTCTGGGGCGATGATGAACGTGGCGCACGCCGCTCGCTCAACCACCTAGTGGCCCGCTCTCTGGTCGAGCGCAACGAGGCGTCAAATCGGTTCCACCTCCACGACCTCCTGCGCGATCTCGCGGTTTCACGCATGGTGGCGCCGGCATGAGCGAGACGAAGCCCCGGCGCAAGCGGCCTGAGCTGCTGGAGCGAGCTGTCATGACAAATGCGGCCGAACGGCTTGCGCAGCATGGTCGTGTGGTGCTGGAGCAAGCCAACCAAGCCTACTTGAACGGCGGGGACGGCGTTCTCGCCGGCCTCGAGCGGTTCGACGACGAGCGGCCCAATATCGAGGCTGGACAGGCCTGGGCAGCGGCGCGGATCGCGGCGAGTGACGCGGCGCGGCTAGCTTATGAGTACACAGAGGTGGGCTCCCACATTCTCGATCTGCGCCTGCCGCCCCATGAGCGCATTGTGTGGTTCGAGGTGGCGGTACAAGCTTGCCGCAGGCTTGGGCATCGCCAGGGTGAGGGCGATGCACTCGGCGACCTCGGCAACGCCTACGCTGATCTCGGCGAGGCCAGAAAGGCAATCGGTTATCACGAACAAAACCTCGCCATCGCACGGGAAATCGGCAACCGGGCGGGCGAGAGCCGGGCGCTCGGCAACCTCGGCAACGCCTACGCCCAGCTCGGCGAGCCGCGCCGAGCGATCAAACACCATGAGCAGCACCTCGCCATCGCACGGGAAATCGGCAACCGCCGGAGCGAGGGCAACGCGCTTGGCAATCTAGCCAACGCCTATAATCAGCTTGGTGAACTAGATACGGCGGCTGAATATTATAAGGAGGTGCTTGCGATTACTCGAGCGACCGGCGACCGGCGGGCCGAGAGCAGCACGCTCGCTAACCTCGGCATCGCTTATTGTGATCTCAGGAAACCTCGTACAGCGATCGGCTACTGCGAGCAGGCCCTTGCGATTACCCGCGACGTCGGTGACCGCCAGGGCGAGGGCAACGCACTTGGCGGCCTCGGCCTAGCTTACCGTCAGCTCGACGAGACCCGAACAGCGATTGATTACTTCAAGCAAGCCCTCGCCATCGCGCGGGAGACTGGCGACCTCCAAAGCCAGGGCTACTCGCTCAACAATCTAGGCATCACCTATGTCAATCTCGATGAGGTCCATACGGCAATTCGCTATTTCGAGCAGATCCTCTCCATCGCACGGCAACTTGGCGATCGTGCGGGTGAGGGTCGAACGTTCGGCAATCTCGGCAGCGCGTACGATCGGCTTGACGAACCTCGCACCGCAATGGGGTACTACGCGCAGGACCTCGCCATCACACGGGAACTCGGTGATCGGGCCGGCGAAGGCCAGACGCTCGGCAATCTCGGCAACGTCTACCGTCGCCTCGGTGAGCCACAGCAGGCGATTGAGCACTACAAGCAGCATCTCGCTATCGCGCGGGAGATTGGCGACCAAGCGGGCGAAGGCATCGCGCTCTGGAACGCGGCTTTGGTCTACAGTCAGCTTGGGGAGCGCTCGACGGCGGTCACGCAGGCCAAGGCCGCGCTCATTATCTTCCGTACTATCGAGAGCCCACACGCCCCCGCGATCGAATCTTGGCTCCGCGAGCGTGGGGGGGATTCGGACGCGATGGGGTAGCGCCTTCCCACCTACTCTTTTTCATTCACGCAACATAACGTCCTTTATGTTACGCAACATGAAGGATCGAGGCGAGGGGATTGAAGCAGCCGGGCCAGCTTGGGTTCCAAGAGTGCCTCCCTGTGGCTAGGAGGTAACATGGCAGTGCTTCCCCTGTTAGAGGCTTCGACGCCCAAACTTGTCAAATTTAGGGTTGAAATATACCATCGGTTTGCTGGAAATGAGGGGATATTTTGCGATGAAATGCCTATATGCAGTGACTCTAATATGCGCTTTCTCTCAAGCTAGCGTCGCATTTGCAGACACCAATGTGTACGGCGGACCTCTTTTTATGTGTCCTGATGCACATGGCGTCGAGCAGAAAGCGCTGTTTAAGATTATAGATATATCAAGAATGCCTATGCGAATTGAAGGCATGGGCAAACGTAGAATTGATGGGTTTGCCGCTTCTATAGACGCTTCAAGAGAAACGGGATTTCTAGATAATGATCCTTTCGATGCGGCTTCAAAAAGACTTAATAGTATTACAACAACACTAGGGGATTTTGATCGACGGCTAGTTGAGGTGTGTTTCGCAACGCAGCCACCACCACCTACCGACGTAGATGGGCCGTTTCTCTATATGCCCGGCTATTTTGTTGATGCTCCCACTACGTCAGTTTTAGCCCCGCTGGATACGATTGTTGTGCCCGAGCAGATATATCTAGTAATGTCTTACGATGGACCACGCGCAGAAATCGGGGATATGCGTTTTACTCTTACCGAAGAATTCTGGCCAAAAGTCGCCCCTTACCTTGGGCTGGAGCGTGCTGTTGGTCCAAATATGATGATTTACGCGCCTGGTTATAAAGGAACAGAGGATCGGGTATCACTCGAAATGTGGACCCCTATTAAACCATACAATATAGTACCAAGGTAGTCCTGCATGCCATCTTCTTACCTTCGATAGACGACTGGCGGGCAGACTGTTTTAAAGGTGTTCACACAGTAGCCTTAGCTCCTCTTAAGCCCTGACCACCGGCACGTCGCTGAGGCGCGTCGTGTAGCGCGGCGAGTGGTGCTCGGCCTTGAGCTTCCACGGTCGATCGATGCCCATCGCCGCCGGAAACACAGTATGCCGCCCATAGCGGGCGTTCAGGTTGTCCATGGCCGCCATGAGTGCCTCCGCCTTGGGACGCGGCGCGGCAAACAGGGTTGCCGGAGCATCTTCGCTAGCCCTGAGATCGTCCAGGATCACCCCCGCCTTCACATAGGAAAACCCATCCCGCCACGCGGCCTCGATGCAGCGCTTGGCAGCGCCAACCAGGTCGCGAGTGTCGCTCGTCATCGGCATCAGGCGCGTGGACCTAGCACCGTGATAACGAGGCCCGGACTTATGCGGATTCGTATGCAGGAAAGCCGCGAGCTGCCCGGCCACAAGGCCCTGGGCTCGCAGCTTCTCCGCCGCCCGCGTGGCGTACATGGCTACAGCCCCTAGAACCCCTTCGAGGTTCGTGATCGGACGACCGAACGAGCGTGTGACGGCCATGCCTTTCCGCGCAGGGGCTTCGAGCTCCAGCTCAAGGCAGGGAATGCCCCGCAACTCCTGCACGATCCGCTCCAAGGCGACCGTACCAACCTGGCGCGCCAGCTTTACGTCGAGATCGCGAAGACCGGCGGCTGTGGTGACACCGACGGCCGCGAGTTTTTGGGTGGTGGCCCGGCCAATGCCCCAGACGTCGCCGACGGCAAAGGCTCGCATCACGGCCGTTCTCACCGCGGGGTTGGTGAGATCGCAGACGCGACTGAACGTCGGGTTCTTCTTGGCAACCGCATTGGCGAGCTTGGCCAGCGTTTTCGTGGGACCGACCCCGATGCACGTTGGAATGCCCGTCCACCGTCTTACGGTTGAACGCATGTCCTGCCCGTACTCCCAGAGATCCTTATGCTCAAAGCCTGACAGATCGAGGAATGCCTCATCGATCGAATAGACTTCCACCTCCGGGCTCAACTGGCCCAACACGTCATTCACCCGGCGCGACATGTCGCCGTAGAGGACGTAGTTGCTGCTGAAAACCCGGATACCGTGCTTCTCGATCAGCGGCCGCAGCTTGAATGCGGGCTCCCCCATTTTCACCCCGAGCGCTTTGACCTCCTCGCTCCTGGCGATCGCGCAGCCGTCGTTGTTGGACAGGACGAGCACCGGCACGCCTTCCAGCCGCCGGTTGAACGCACGCTCGCAGCTCACGTAGAAATTGTTGCAGTCGATCAGGGCGAGCGGCGGGGCCTCGCCCATGCTCATGCCATCTTGCGGACGCAGCCGACCACGACGCCCCAGATTTCTGTAGGCTGGCCTCGTGACCGCGAAGCTGTGCGTTTTGGCCATATAGCTTCAGCACGTGCTGGCCGAGCCGGCGTGGCGGGCGCGCATGACCGAGGCCGACAGACGTGGGCTGACGCCACTGGTCTGGGGCCACGTCAGCCCCTACGGCGCGTTCGATCTCGACATGGACGCCCGGCTCGACATCGACCAAAGGCAGGCGGCATGAGCAGCGGCTACTCTTTACAGAAGGCGCATTCCGTCAACAGTGGAGCCACGAGAGCGGCGCTACACCGAGGAATCATGCGATGGCGGCGAAAGCGGTCGAGGGGCGAAATGTAAAGAGTGGATCCCTTGGCCCCTCCGGCCGCACCGAAGCAGCCGATGCACGCGAGCGCGCCAAGGATTTTCTCACCACGGCGGAGGTCGGCCGCCTGCTCGATGCCACCAGGGCCGGGCGGCACGGCGTTCGTGACTACCTGCTGGTGCTCATGATGTACCGGCACGGGCTGCGGGTGAGCGAGGCCATAGCCCTGCGCCGCGACGAGGTCGACCTGGCCGCCTCGCGGCTGTGGGTCCGGCGGCTCAAGAACGGGCTGTCGGTCGAGCAGCCGATGGCTGGCGACGAATTGCGGGCGACGAAGCGCTATCTCGCCACCCGAGGCGATGAGCTGCCGTGGCTGTTCGTCTCGGAGCGAGGCGCACCGATGACACGGCAGGCGGTCAACCACCTGCTCGTGCAGGCCGCCGCCCGCGCGGGGCTGTCGCCCG
>JBATRI010000184.1:0-5833 GCA_049292515.1 Geminicoccaceae bacterium | reverse complement strand
CCTCAGCTCCGCTTGATTTTCGACCTTGCCGGGAGTGCGTCCGTGCGCGGCCAGCGCGCGGCCGCGGGCGACGAACAGCTCGGTCCAGGGCGACGGTTCCGCCGCAGCATAGTCTTCAAGTGCATCGGCATGCCGGTCGGCCTCGTCCCAGTCGCCGGCGTCGAGATAGGCGTCGATGGCATAGCGCCGAAGAAGCAGGAAATTGTGCGCGAGCGACCCGTCGACCAACAGTGCCTCGGCCTCGGCGATCGCGGCCGCACGCGTGTCGGGAGCGCCAGCCGTCCAGGCGAGCATGCCCAGGATACCCGGGCCGAAATACTGCACGGCCGTCTCCCGGCTCAGCGCCATGGCCTGTTCCGCGAATGCGGCGGCCGACGGGCGGTCGCCGGCGAGCATCCGGCACTCGGCCATCAAGAGCAGATTCTCGGCCTCGAACCGCCGTGCACCGATCGCCAGCGTCAGCGCCTGGGCCTCGCCGATGCGAGCCTCGGCCCGCCCCAGGTCGAGGCGGAGCAGCAGGCTCATCACGGCGGCATGATGGGCGATGATGGCGCCGCGACGGTGCCCGACGCGTAACGCCAGCGCCACGGCGGCATCGCTCTCCTGCAAGGTCCGGTCGAGATCGAGCGTGTACCAGCACGCGACCGCCACCATCGGCCGGTTGGCTGCCTCGATGCGTCCATAGCCATGCACCCGGGCCAGCTCGCAGCAGCGGACAAAGGCGGCGTGCGCAGAAATCATGCGGCCGCGGGCGTACTCGGCATCGCCCAGGCCACCCAGGGCTCGCGCTTCCAGCTCAGGCGACCCGGCCGCTCGTGCATGCCGCAGCGCCGTCTCGTGTTCCCGCGCACATTCCTCCGGCTGCCCCAAGGGGAACACGAGATTGCCGCGGAGATGGTGAATGCGTGACAGCTCCTCGATCAGCCCCGGGCCGCTTGCAGCGTCCTGGGCGGCGCCCAGCCGCGCCAGTGCCTCCTCGAACCGGTCGCTCAGGCGCATCGCCGCCGCCAACCCCAGCAGGGCACGGCATCGTTCAGCCGCGTCATGAGCGAGATCCAGCGCAATGGCGTACGCAGCCTCGGCCGCTGGTGCCCGACCGAGATCGAGTTGCAGTCGGCCGACCAGGCAGGCCAGGGAGAAGCGCTCCGCCGGCAGGGTGGCCAGCTCCAGCCCACGGGCGGCGAGCTCCAGGGCAGACTCGTTCCGATACGCCTCGGCCTGCTGCTGCGCTGCCACGGCATAAGCCGCGGATGCCGTAGGCTCGCCGGCCCGGTCGAGATGCTGGGCATGGAGCACCGCGTCCTGCCCCACAAAGTAGGCGGCTGCCCGCAGGTGCAGCTCGCGCCGCCGCGTGCGCAGGAGCAGGTCGTAGACCGCGTCTCGGATCAGCGCATGGGCGAACAGGAAATCGTCGCCGCTCGGACGGACGAGCAGTCGCTGGATCAGTTGCCCCGGCTCGTAGTCGACCCGGCCGAGAATCGCGCGCAGAGCCGGCAGCGTGAACCGCTGCCCAAGGACGGAGGCGGCGCGCAAGGCCTCGCGATCGCTCGGCTCGAGGCGGTCGAGGCGGGCCTGGATCAGCGTTTGCACGGTCGCGGGGACCATGTCGTCCCCGCGCTCGCGCAGATGCCGCGACAGCTGCTCCAGGAACAACGGGTTGCCTTGCGCGCGGGCGACGCAACGCTCGGCCACCAGTTCATCGGTGCCGGCCAGCAATTGCGTGGCGAGCCTGCGCGCATCGCCATCGCGCAGAGGGTGCAGATCGATGGTCGTCAGCGGAGCGGGGCCGGCACTGGCCCGCCAGCTCGCATCGACAGGATCACCCTCGCGCCGGGTGGACATCACCAACAGGGCCGGCAGATCGGCGATCGCCCGACCGATCGCCGTCAGATCACCCAACAGGTCGCGATCGGCCCAGTGAACGTCCTCGACGACCAGAAGCAACGGCTGTCGAGCCGCAGCCGCGCCAATCACGGCAGCGAGGGCCCGCTGCCGCGCCGAGCGTCGCTCGCTGTCCGCCATCGCGGCGACGAGGTGATCGAGCTCCTGCGGCAAGGCTATGTCCAGCAGGTCGAACAGGAAGGGTCGCAGCATCTCCCGGAGCGGTATGGCCTGCGCGGCCACCGGTAGCTCGGTGAGCTGGTCGCCGGGCTCGACTCCCAGAAGCCCACGAGTCAGGACGTGGATCGGCTCGCGACCTTCGCCGGAGCCGAAGTCCAGCACCAGGACGAGGTGACAGGCAAAACCGTCCCGCACCGCGCGGACCCGTGCTTCGCGCAAGAGGCGCGACTTGCCGATGCCGGCATCGCCGCGGAGCAGAACCAAGCCGCCCTGCCCCTTGCGCGCCTGCGTCAGCAGCGTCGCCAACTGGTCCAGTTCGGCTGCCCGACCGACTATGGCGCCGGCGTCGACGACCGGCCCATCGCGGAGGCCCACCAGCCTGTGGACTCGAATCGGCCGGTCGATGCCCTCCAGCGAGATCGGCCCGAGATCTTCGAGCTGGGCAGGCACGGCCAGGGCCAGCCGGACCGCGTCCGCTATCAGCAGCTCGCCAGACGCGGCGCGGTCGGCCAGGCGCGCTGCCAGGTTCACCGCGTCGCCGGTGACGGTGTAGATTCGATGCGCGTCGCTGCCGGTACCTCCGGCCACGACGTCCCCGACCGCAATGCCGACATGGACCGCGAGATCATGGCCGACCTGGGTCGATAGCCTCAGCATCGCAGACGACATCGCCAGCGCCGCACGGGCCGCGCGGTCGACGTCGTCGCCGCGCGCGGTCGGGGCACCGAACAGCGCCATCACGCAGTCGCCGAGATGCTGCGCGACCGACCCGCCGTGGCGCTCCACGACGCCGTCGACGGCGGCGAAGAACGAATCCAGCAGCGTTCTGGTATCTTCTGGCCCGAGCGCGGCGGTCAGCCGCGTATAGCCCACGAGGTCGACGAACAGGACCGCTACCTGCCGATGTTCCGGCGTCGCGTTGGAACGGTCGCGCGCCCCGTGGCCGAGCGCCTCGCCGCAGCCGCCACAGAAGGCCATGCCGGGCTCGTTGACGAAACCGCAGCCAGGACAAGGGATCGGCAAGGCGGCACCGCAGGCGCCACAATATCGCCGATCCGCGGCATTGCCGATGCCGCACCGCATGCACTGCATGATTCGCATGTACTTACGCCAGCAGCGGGCCAATCAACAATAGTGCCGCCTCGCCTGTTGCCGACATCGTCGACCCCAGGCAGTCTCGCACCAACGAGATTGGGCATGCCGAACGAGCGTCAGGGAGCGCCAGCGCATGAGACTCTATCGCGGCTTCGCCAGTCAGGAGGAGATCGACGCCGAGTACAACCCGATGCTCGGCATCCCCGACTCCGATGCCATCATCAAGGGCTGGTTCGACCGCAGCACGGCCGCGATCGCATCACTCACCTGCAACCTCGGCGTGAAGTACGGGCCCACCTGCGAGGAATATTGCGACGTCTTCCCGGCCGGCGACGGCGCCCCCATCCATGTCTTCGTCCATGGCGGCTACTGGCGCCGCTTCTCGGCGCGCGATCACGATTTCATCGCCCGGCCGCTGGTCGAGGCCGGCATCACCGCGGTGGTGATCAACTACGCGCTGTGCCCGCGGGTGAGCCTCGACGAGATCGTCCGGCAGACGCGTGCCGCCGTCGCCTGGACCTTCGAGCACGCCCGCGATCTGGGCGCCGATCCGACCCGGCTCACCGTCTCCGGTCATTCCGCCGGCGGCCATCTGGCGGCCATGGCCATGTCCACCGACTGGCCGGGCACCTACGGGCTACCACCGGACATCATCAAGGGCGGCGTCGCGATCAGCGGCCTCTACGATCTGGGCTTCGTGCCCTACAGCTTCCTCCAGCCCAAGGTGCAGGCGACCTGGCCCGAGGTCGCCCGGCTCAGCCCGATGTTTCGGGTGCCCGAGGCGGCGGGGCCGCTGGTGGTGGCCGTCGGCGGCGGTGAATCGGCGGAGTTTCGCCGCCAGTCGTCGGAGTATCATGCCGCCTGGATGGGCGCCGGCCTCGAGGGCGATTATCTCGAGGTGCCGGAAACCAATCACCTGACGGTCCTGGAGGAGGTCGAGCAGCGCGACAGCGCGCTGCATCGGGCCCTGATCCGGACGGCGCGGTTGGAAAGCGGTGGCGCGCCTCAGTGAATGTCGTCGGCTTCCGCCATGGCGGCGCGGAGCTTGGCGATATCGAAATCGGGCTGGCGCGCGGCGGCGATGATCGGCGCCTCGCGCCTGGTGCAGAGATCGATCGCCAGCGGCAGCTCGGCCGCGGCTGCCTCGGGGATCACGACCATCCCGTGCTTGTCGGCGTGGATCAGGTCGCCGTGGCGCACCCGCGCCCCGTGCACCGTCACCTCGAGCTCGATCGCCTCGACATGGACCCAGGCATGGCTGGGGCCGACCGAGCCGGCCAGGAGCTGGAAATCGGTGGCGATCATGTCGAGGTCGCGGATCGAGCCGTTGGTGATGCAGCCGAGCACGCCCAGACCTTTGTGCACCGTGGTGTTCACCTCACCCCAGAAGGCGCCGTAACCCGGCTCGGGGTCCAGATCCTGCAGAACGGTGATCGTGGGGCCGGGAGGGCTGGCCACATATTCGTAATAGGCCAGCCGCAGCGCCTTGAGCTCCGCCGGAGGCGTCTCCGGCCGGACGGTGGCCCGGATGGTCGCCGTACGTGCGAACCCGACGATCGGCTGCATGGCCGGGAAGGCCGCGACGAACGGGCGGGTGGAGAAGCCACCGCCGCGATGCTCGGGTGCCACGAGCTCCAGCGCATTGCAGATGGTGGGCGTATCGAACGCCCGCAAATGGTCGAGCAACCGCAGATCGATCGTCAAGCCCAGCCTCCCGCTTCTTGGCAGCCCCGCAGAGCGCCGCATGGGAAGGGCAGCCACGCAGCCGAGTCAAGCGACGTTCGACCGCGGGGGGTATGCCACCACACATGAAAAGTTAAATATCATCGCCATCATTTCAATTATTGCGCGATATCCGTCATCGCCGTTATGATTCTCGCAACTTGCAACGGACAGACTCATGCGCCTGGACCTTCCTGCCCTGCTCCGCCCCGGCCTCGGGCAGTCGGAAGAGTGCCGGGTCGCACAGCCCTTCTCGGCGCTGGTGGTCGGCGCCGAGCGGCAGCTGGCGTTGCAGGCCCGCAGCCTGCTGAAGGAAGCCGGCCTGCCGCAGACCCATCTGCTCGAGCTGGCGTCATTGAACCAGGCGCTCGAGCGGCTTGTCGTCGAGCGTCCGGGGATCGTGTTCCTGGGTGTTGGCTTGCCGGAGCTGGCGAACCTCAACGCGCTGGTGCGGCTGCAGGCGGCGGCGCCCGGCGTGCCCGTGGTGCCGCTGCCGACCGTCACGCACGAGGTCGAGGCCCTGGCGCCGTGGTGGCCGTTCCGCGCCCGCCGCGCCATCGACCGCGGCGAGGTGGTGAACCTGCTGCAGCAGCTGGCCTTGCTCGACCAGGGTGCTCGCCAGCTGTTCTATCTGGCGACGCACGACCGGCTGACCGGCCTCGCCAATCGCTGGCTGCTCGAGGAGCGCTTGGCGCACGCCATCGCCCGCAGCTACCGCAACCGGACCTCCGGCGCGCTGCTGTTTCTCGACCTCGATAATTTCAAGGCGATCAACGACCGCCACGGCCACGACGCCGGCGACCGGATGCTGGTCGTGGCGGCCGAGCGGCTGCTCCACTCGGTGCGGGCGTCGGACACGGTCGCCCGCTGGGGCGGGGACGAGTTCGCCGTCATCCTGGAGGGCATCGGCCACCGCGAGATCGCGCACGAGCGTGGCCGCGAGCTGGTGCAGCGG
>JBATRI010000183.1:0-1565 GCA_049292515.1 Geminicoccaceae bacterium | reverse complement strand
TTCCGGGATGAGCGGGCCCAGATGCAGGATGCCAAACGACATCGGCGCGCTGACCCTGAGCCGGCCCCTTGGCTGGTCGCTGTGCTGGGCCGCGGCGAGATCGGCGTCGTCGGCATCCTGGACCACCTTGGCGCAGTAGTCGCGGTAGACGGCGCCGACCTCGGTCAGCGCCAGCCGGCGCGTGGTGCGGTTGAGCAGGCGCACGCCCAGCCGCTCCTCGAGCGCAGTCACATGCTTGCTGACGGCGGACTTGGAGATGCCGAGCTGGCGCGCCGCCAGCGAAAAGCTGCCCTGCTCGGCCACGCGGACGAACACCGCCATGCTCTGCAGCCGGTCCACACTGTCCTCCCCTGCCTGCGCCGGCAGTTAGATGGCCGGCATCGGGCATGGTCAACCCGGACGCGATACCACCCGGCTCGTAACGGCCCCCGAGGCGGCCGGCACCGATCCACGCCACACCGGCGGCGCAAACGCATGCCCGGCGGCTGCGGCCGGCCCCCTGTGGCGCCACGCGCATGGACAGGCGCTGCCGGTCCCTCCTATGCATCCACTGCCGCCTCTTTCCGCGGCACGCATCCGTGTCGCTGGCGCACGGGTGATGATGATGCCAGCGGGGAAACGACGCATGACGACGCCTACCGTCCGCCTCACCAACGCGGACGATATTTTCTCCGGCACCAACCGCGCGGAAGAGGTCTTCGGCCTCGGCGGCTCGGACACGATCTATGGCCGCGGCGGCGACGACCGCCTGTTCTCGCAGGACGAGATGTCGTTCTCGCTGTGGTACGACCGGACCCTGAACGACAAGGCGAGCTTCATCGATGGCGGCGCCGGCAACGACGAGATCGAATCCTACGGCACCCAGCATGCGGTGGGCATCGGCGGCACCGGCGACGACAGCGTCATCGTCCGCTCCTACGGCTCCGCCAAGGGGACCGGCGGCGCCGGCAACGACCTGCTGGGGGTGTCGGGCGAGCGCGGCGATGCCTGGGCCAGTGGCGGCGCCGGCGATGACCTCATCGCGGTCAAGGCCCGCTACGGCATGGCCGTAGGCATCGGCGGCGAGGGCAATGACGAGCTGTCGATCGATCATTCGGCCCGGGGCAAGCTCGTCGGCGGTTCCGGCGACGACCTGATGGTGGTCACCGGTGTCGGCAAGGGCCAGGTGACGACGATGATCGGCGGCTATGGCCGGGACGTCATGCAGGGTGAGGACGACGGGATCGAGATCTACCGTTTCAAGGAGGGCCACACCGGCACCGGGCTGCGCGCCGACGTGATCCGAGTGTTCGGCGAGGAGGACGTGATCGATCTCAGCGTCATCGACGCCAACGGCGCCGCCCATGGCGACGGCAGCTTCAGGTGGGCGGGGCGCAACGCCGATCCGCGGCCGGGCGAGGTCGGCTACCACGAGGCCACGATCGAGGGCACGCACGCCGTGGTCGTCACCTTCGACTACGGCCAGGGCGACCAGGAGATCGTCCTGTTCCAGCCGCACGACACCCATCTGAGCGCCGCCGACTTCATGCTCTGAGGCGGCGCCGCTGCGGTCAGGCCGGCGAGGC
>JBATRI010000182.1:0-3983 GCA_049292515.1 Geminicoccaceae bacterium | reverse complement strand
GGCCCAGCGCTACGATCGCGTCCCGGTCGCGCACCATGCCGTCGGCCACCAGCCCCACCACCCCGCGGTTGCGGGCCATGCCGACGAGCAGGTCGCCGGCCATGCCGGAGCCTGCGAAGCCCTCGGTGGCCGCAACGACGACGTCGCCCGCCTCCGCCAGCGACACCGCGGCCATCAAGGCGAGATTGTCGTTGGGCCCGCACCAGCAGGTCAGCGCCGTGCCAACGAAACGGCCGGGAGCCAGCGGCTTGATCCCGACGTCCATCGCACCGCGCCCGCCCATGGCGTCCACGAGCCAGCCCGTCGGAGCATCTCTAAAGGGCTGCAGCAGGTCGGCTGCTGGTGGTGGCGGGCGACGCCGGATGGTCAGCAGCGGCGGCTCGTCGATCATGTTGGTGGGCCTCCCTTGGCGACGGATCGGATGGTGCCTCGCGCGACCGCACGTCACAAGCTGTCGTTGAGGCATGGCCGGCCAGCTGATACCAAGTGGCCAAGCGCCAGCGCAGGCGCAGGATCGGCGGGGAGGCAAGAGATGGTGGCGACGCCGTTGGAGCGGCGCCTTTACAGCGTGCATGAGGCAAGGCGGCTGGCACAGCGCGCCCTGCCGCAGGCGATCTTCGATTTCGTCGACGGTGGGGCCGAGGAGGAGCGCACGCTACGGCGCAACGAGGCGGCGTTCGGTGACCTGGACCTGCTGCCGCGCCCCCTCGATGGCACCAACGTGCGCGACCAGGGCGTCACCCTGTTCGGTAAGCGCTTGGCCATGCCGGTGCTCGTCGGGCCCACCGGGCTGTCCGGGCTGTTGTGGCCCGACGGCGAGCTCGCCACCGCCAGGGCCGCCGCCCGTGCCGGCACCGTCTTTTGCCTGAGCCACGGCTCGACCTGCACCATCGAGCAACTGGCTGCGGGTGGGGCCGGGCTGCGCTGGATGCAGGTCTTCATGTACCGCGACCGTGAGCTCACCCGCGCCTTCACCGAGCGCGCCCTGACCGCGGGCTACGATGCGCTGGTCCTGACCACCGACAACCAGGTGCTGGGCAATCGCGAGCGCGACCTGCGCAATGGCTTCACGATCCCGCCGCGGCTCACCGGCACCACCATGCTGGGCATGCTGAGCCGGACGCCCTGGCTGTGGCGGATGCGCGGCCGACGTGACCTCACGTTCGCCAACTATGTCGGCACCTCCGGTGCCAGCGACATTGCGAGCCTTGCCGCGTGCATGGCCAGCCTGCTCGACCCTGCGGCGTCCTGGACCGACGTTGCCTGGCTGCGCGCGCTGTGGCCGGGGCCGCTCCTGCTCAAGGGCGTGCTCCACCCGGACGAGGCGCGTCGTGCGGTCGCCGAAGGCATCGACGGCATCATCGTCAGCAACCACGGTGGCCGTCAGCTCGACGGTGCTCCGGCTTCCTTCGACGCCCTGCCCGCCATTGTGGCTGCCGTCGCTGGCAAGATCCCGGTCCTGCTCGATGGCGGCGTCCGCCGTGGCAGCGACGTGGTCAAGGCCCTGGCGGCGGGTGCCGCCGCGTGCCTGCTCGGGCGCCCGCATCTGTGGGGTCTAGCCGTCGCCGGCGAAGCAGGCGTCGGTGCCGTGCTCGATGTTTATCGTCGCGAGATCGACCGGGTGATGGCGCTGGGCGGATGGGATTCGCTGACGGCGATTGATGGCCGCGCGCTGAACCGGCGAGCCGGTCCAGCCTCGGCCGTTTCCTAGGCGCGCCGCGTCACTCCGAGAAGTGCGGCACCACCCCGCCCTTGACCGGCAGGTTGTGCTCGGCCTCGATGATCCGAACGGTGCCGGTCCGCGAGCGCATGACGATCGACTGGGTGTAGATCCGGCCGCCGTGGCGACGGACGCCCTTGAGCATGGTACCGTCGGTCACCCCCGTGGCGGCGAACATCACGTCGCCCTTGGCCAGATCGTCCATGTCGTAGATCCGGTCGAAATCCGTGACCCCCATCTTGCGGGCGCGGGTGCGCTCCTCGTCGTTGCGGAACAGCAGCTTGGCCTGGAACTGGCCGCCGATGCAGCGCAGCGCCGCGGCCGCCAGCACACCTTCCGGGGCGCCGCCGCTGCCCATGTAGACATCGATGCCGCTATCGGGCCGGGCGGTGGCAATCACGCCTGCCACGTCGCCGTCGCTGATCAGCCGGATGCGGGCACCGGCCTTGCGGACGGCGGCGATCAGGTCCTGATGGCGTGGGCGATCCAGGATGAGCACCACCAGCTCGTCGATCGGCAGCCCCTTGGCCTTGGCCACCCGATCGAGGTTGGCGGCCGGGCTGTCGCTGAGCTTGATCACGCCGGGCGGCAGGCCGCCGCCGACGGCGATCTTGTCCATGTAGGTGTCGGGGGCGTTGAGGAAGCCGCCGTGCGGCGCCATGGCGAGGCAGGCGATGGCATTCGGGCCACCGGTGGCGGTGATCGTGGTCCCCTCAAGCGGATCGAGGGCGATGTCGATCTTGGGGCCCAGGCCGGTGCCGACCTTCTCGCCGATATAGAGCATCGGCGCCTCGTCGCGCTCGCCCTCGCCGATCACCACGGTGCCGTCGATGTCGAGCACGTTGAGCGCCTGACGCATCGCGTCGACCGCCGCCTGGTCAGCCGCCTTCTCGTCCCCATGGCCGATCAGCTTGGCGCAGGCCAGTGCTGCCGCCTCGGTCACGCGGACCGTCTCCAGCGCCAGATTGCGGTCTTCGCTCAGATACTCGCTCATGCTTCCCCCAGTTAGGATCGTTCGATTCGAATCATGCGCGGCGCCTCGAGCACGGCAGGCAATGCCGCGATCCGCTCCAGGGCTCCGCGCATGTCGGCTTCGGTGGTGTCATGGCTGGTCAGCACGATCGGCACCGCCTGGCCTGGGTTGCGGCCACGCTGGATCAACGATTCGATCGATACGTCGTGGTCGCGCAGAACGGCCGAAATGTCGGCCAGCACGCCCGGCTGGTCGACCACCATGAGACGGATGTAATAGCTGCCGGCATGGGCAGACATCGGCGCGATGGCATGTAGGGCGAGCTCGCTCGCCGGCACGCCGAAGGTCGCCAGGCTCAGGCCGCGCGCAATGTCGACGATGTCGCCGACGACGGCCGATGCCGTCGGCCCGGCTCCTGCCCCACGGCCTTCGTGGACCACGGAGCCTACCCGGTCGCCCTCCACCACCACGCCGTTGAAGACGCCGTCGACCTGGGCGATGGGCGCCTGGGCCGGCACCATGCAGGGGTGCATGCGCTGCTCGAGACCGTCGGGTGTCAGGCGCGCCACGCCCAGGAGCTTGATCCGGTAGCCGAGCTGGTCGGCGAAGGCGATGTCCACGGCCGAGACGTGGCGGATGCCCTCGATATGGATCGCGTCGAAGCGAGGTCGGCCGCCGAAGGCCAGGGCCGCCAGCAGCGCCAGCTTGTGCGCCGCATCGATCCCATCGACATCGAAGCTGGGATCGGCCTCGGCGTAACCGAGCGCCTGCGCCTCGGCCAGTACGTCCGAGAACTCGCGGCCGGTGTCCCGCATGGTGGTCAGGATGAAGTTGCAGGTGCCGTTGAGAATCCCGTAGACGCGCATGATCCGGTTGGCCGCCAGGCCCTCGCGCAGCGACTTGACGATCGGGATGCCGCCGGCGACCGCAGCCTCGAATCGCAGCTGCGCGCCCGCGGCCTCCGCCAGCTGCGCCAGCTCGGCCCCATGGAGGGCGAGCAGCGCCTTGTTGGCCGTGACCACCGACTTGCCGTGGCGCAAGGCTGATCCGACCAGCTCCCGGGCCACGCCCTCGCTGCCGCCGATCAGCTCGCAGACCAGATCGACGTACGGGTCCTCGGCCAGGGCCCGCGCGTCCTCGTGCCAGCGGACCCCGGTAAGGTCGAGACCCCGCTCGCGGCCCTGCTCGCGGGCGCTCACGGCCGTCACCACCACCGACCTGCCGGTGCGATGACGGAGCAGCTCGGCATGTTCCCGCAGCAGCTCGAAGGTACCGGCCCCCACCGTGCCG
>JBATRI010000181.1:0-4307 GCA_049292515.1 Geminicoccaceae bacterium | reverse complement strand
TGGCGCAGGCTGGTGCGTGACTATGAGCGGCACTGCGACATCTCCGAAGCGATGATCCACGTCGCTCTCGGCAGCCTCCTGCTGCGCCGCGTCGTTCAGCCATAGCCATTCTCAAACGGGCTCTTAGTGGCGCCCACAGAGGCCGGTTGGCCGGTCTGTGTAGTTCGGAGTTGGGTTATGGCGTGGCTTGCCTTACGGAGCCGGAAGGACGGTTCTTGCTGCGAAGCTCGTCTTATGACGAAGCCAGAGCGGGCTTCGATGGAGCGCGCAACCCGCGAACTATGCGCTGAATTTGACGAGCAGTTGAAGGATCGGCCTCGTCGGTCCAGGTCTGGATCTGCCTCCAGCTTCAAGCTCCAATTCGCAGAATAATCTCTCGTGACGCCAGAGTTGGGGCGCCGATGGCAACGTCGGCGCCCTTTGCCGTTTCAGGCCGAAATTTCAAACTGAGACACTACCGGCAGGAGGCTCGCCTTCCCTCGAGATCAATGCCGGAAAGAACCTGGGCGGCGGTCGACTTCGCACCAAACTTCCCGGTCATTTCTTGTCCTCGAAACGTATGTGCGGGAGCTTGATCTTCTTCGGCCCGATCCTCGACGCTCAAACCTGCAGGCCGCCGGCCACGTCGATCACGCCGCCGGTGATGTAGCCCGCGTTCGGGCCCGCCAGGAAGCAGACGGTGGCCGACACCTCCTCGAGCGTCGCGATCCGGCGGATGGGGTGCAGGTCCATGACCGCCTCGGGGAGGTTGGCGCGCACGTCGGCCGCCATGTCGGTCGGCATGATGCCGGGCTGGACGATGTTGACCGTGATCGCGCGCCCGCCGAGATCGCGGGCGACGCCCTTCGCATAGCCGGCGATCGCCGCCTTGGTGCCCGCATAGTCGGCGACGCCGGTGAACGGGATGCGGCTGCCCAGGAGGGAGCCGATGAAGATGATGCGGCCGCCGTCCGTCAGCACCGGTGCCGCCGCGCGCGTGGTCGCCACGGCACCCATGACGTTGATCTGCCACTGGCGATCGAGATTGACCGTGTCGAGATCGGGATCGTCGACCGTCCTGCCCTGCACGGCGATCGCCGCATTGTTGACGAGGATGTCGAGCCTGCCGAAGTGCGCCACCACCTTGTCGACCAGCGGCCTGGCTGCCGCGGTGTCGGCCTGGTCGCTCCGGATCGCGAGGGCGCGGACACCCTTCGCCTGCAGCTTCAGGACCACGGCTTCGGCCTTCCCGGCCGACGCGACGTAGCTGATCGCCACGTCCGCCCCCTGGTCGGCCAGCGCCTCCGCCGCGGCGGCACCGAGCCCGCGCGAGCCGCCGGTAACGAGGGCGACTTTGCCCTTCAGCATGTTCGACATGGGAATCCTTTCTGTGCGCGACCAGGGCGCCAGCTGATCCTGACGAGTGCCGGCACTCCGTTTCGTAACGATCATTACGATAACGATTGGTATGAAATGTGGACAGAGGCTGTCAAGTGGTTTAGTAACGGCCGTTATGAAAAATGGCTGAGCCGGGCTGATGGGGCGTCATCGCGAATTCGACGTGGAGAAGGCGCTCGACGCCGCGCTCGGCGTCTTCTGGCGCAAGGGCTACGAGGGTGCCTCCTACGCCGACCTGACCAAGGCTACCGGCGTCGAGAGGCCGGCCCTCTATGCCGCGTTCGGCAACAAGGAAGCACTCTTCCGCCGAGCCCTGGATCGCTACCACGAGCGATATCTGGACTTCATCCCGGAGGCGCTCCGGCTCCCGACAGCGCGGGAAGTCGCCGCGCACATCCTGTACAGCTCGGCCGATCTCAACACACGCTATCCGAGCCATACGGGGTGTCTCGGGATCAATGGCGCCGTGGCGGGGTCGGACGAAGCGGAACCCGTGCGACAGGCGCTGATAGATGTTCGCGCGGCTGGTCAGGCGCAGCTCCGTGAACGCTTCGAACGGGCGAAGGCCGCTGGCGACCTACCGGAGACGGCCAGAGCCGATGCCCTCGCGGCATTCGTGATGGCCGTCTCGCACGGCATGGCGGTGCAGGCCAAGGCCGGCTTCAGCCGCGACATGCTGGAGGCGGTTGCCGAGCAGGCGCTTTCCACGTGGCCTGCCGGTGGTGCCACATCCTCCGGAACGTTCTCCTGAAACTTCAGGCGAGGAGGGGGCCGGGCGCCGCCGTGTACGCCCTAGGGGCACCAGAAGGGCTTGGCGATCTCTGCCTCGAGCTGCCGTCCCGTCAGGCCGATATCGTCGATCAGATGGGGATTGGCCCTCGCCATCCGTGCCAGCTCGCGGCGTGAGCGCTTCCGCTCGTTCCAGCTCGCGATGATGCTCCGCAGGGTGGTCAACAGGCCGTACGGCCGACGCGACGCTTTGGCCGGCCCGATGCGGCAAATGTCATGCATGGCAACCTCCATCTGGATTGAGGGTCCGGGGTGCCCGACCCGAAGGAGGATGCGTTCTGCAGGATGCGAACGGCGTCGTACTTAAGCCCGCCCAAATAGTTCCAAACACTTCCAAACGGGCTATGGATGCGCCGCATGCAGGGATCGCGCTTTGCCTTTGGTCCATTCGTGCTCGATCCGGGTGCGGGAACGCTCCTGCGGAACGATGTCCCCGTCGCCGTCGGCTATCGCGGGCTGAAGCTGCTCGCGGCGCTGGCCGGCCGGCCCGGCGAAATCCTGGGCAAGGCCGAGCTGATGGACGCGGCGTGGCCGGGCGCGGCCGTCGAGGAAGGCAACCTCACCGTCCAGATCTCGCTGCTGCGGAAGCTGCTCGGCCCGGCCGCCGACGGTGGTGAATGGATCGTCACCGTTCCGCGCGTCGGCTACCGCTTCACGGGGGTCATCGAACAGCTCGGTGGTGCCAGGCGGAAACCTCTGCCGCTTCCCGACAGACCATCGATCGCCGTGCTGCCCTTCGCCAGTTTCAGCACCGATCCCGAGCAGGAATTCTTCGCGGATGGGTTGACCGAAGACCTGATCACCGACCTGTCCAGGATCCCCGGCCTGTTCGTCATCGCGCGCAACTCGGCCTTCGCCTACAAGGGGAAGGCGATGGACGTGCGCGGGATCGCAGAGGACCTCGGCGTGCGCTACCTGCTGGAGGGGAGCGCAAGACGCGCCGCGGGGCGTGTGCGCATCAACGCCCAGCTGGTCGACGCGGTGCGTGGCGAGCATCTGTGGGCGGAACGCTTCGATCGCAGCCTGGAAGATATCTTTGCCGTTCAGGACGAGGTCACCGGCAAGATCGTGGAGGCGTTGCTCGGCCGGCTGCGCGCACCGCCGCCGCTGCGCAATCGGCCCAAAGATCTCGAGGCCTACGATCTCTGCGTGCGGGCGCGCCAGCTGATCGACGAGTCGCCGCAGGCGGCGCGGGAAGCGCATCTGATGCTCATACGCGCGGTTGCGCTCGATCCGGGCTACGCCGAGGCCCATCGCTGGCTCGCCATGAACCACTGGATGGGATGGGTGCATTGGGGCGAGCCCATGGAGCCTGCCCGAAGCGTCGCTCTGGAACTGGCGCGCAAAGCCGTGGCGATCGATCCCAACGATGCCGGCTGCCACTGGGTCCTGGCCAACCTGCTCGCCTATGAGCGCAGCTTCGCCGAGGCGGATGCGGAATTCGCCAAGGCGGTCGAGCTCGACCCGAACGAGGCCGACATCTGGGCGACCTTGTCCGACATCGCGGTCCTGGCCGGGCGGGTCGAAGAGGGCTTTGAGCACATTCGCAAGGCGTTCCGGCTGAACCCGTTTCCGGCAAGCTGGTACTATCTGACGCTCGGTCAGGCGCAATATGCGGCTGGCGACTACGAGGCCGCTGTCGACACCCTGCGCAGGGACGAGACTTACCGTACGAGCTCACGCCGTTTCCTGGCGGCGAGCCTCGCCCAGCTGGGCCGGCTCGACGAGGCGCGCGCCGAGGTCGACCTGTTCCTCGTCGGCAACCCGCATTTCACGACCCGCCACTGGGCCATGACGGAGCCGTTTCGCGATGCTGCGACGCTCGAGCATTTCGTCGATGGCTTCCGCAAGGCCGGTCTTCCGGAGTGACGCGTCGGCGTGACCTCTCGGCCGTCATGGCCTCGAGCGAACTCGAGCCCCGAGCGCTGCCGCCCAGAACACCGTATCAGAGTGGTCGAGCTGCCGGCGGGGACGGTCCCGGCCAGGGCTGCGACGGGTGGATCAGGTGTCATGCTGAAGGCGGTGCTCGTGTGGATGGCGCGCGTGGCCCTGGCCGTCGTGGCCCTGGCGCTCGGGGCCCTGGCCGTGCTGGCGCTGCTGGAAGCCGGCAGCGATGCCGGGCTCGCGCGGCAGCTCCTGGC
>JBATRI010000180.1:0-7908 GCA_049292515.1 Geminicoccaceae bacterium | reverse complement strand
TCCCACAGCCGCGCCCGCTGCCGGCGCGCAATGGCGAGGCTGGTCTGCAGGGAGGCCTCCGCCGCCACCGGATCGGGGTGCTCCCCGGCTAGGTGGAGCACGGCAGCAAGCCGATGTGCCTCGGCGGCAAAATAGGTCTCGCCGGTGTCGGCGATGATTCGCAACGCCTCGCCCAGCATCTGCAAGCCGGCCGCCGGCCGGCCGAGACGTGCATGGCCCTCCGCCAGCCAGCACAGGCAGGTCGGTACATCGAGTCCGGCGCCGGTCGCCCGATAGGCACCCATCCCGTCGAGGCCTTCGCGCATGCCCTCGTTCAGCAACGCCTCATCGGCGCCGGCCAGCGCGAGCAAGGCCACGCCCCGGTACATCCGGCCGAGGCCGAGCCAGAGCGGCAGGTCCTGGCGGGACGCGACGTCGACCGCGGCCGTGGCATGACGAAGGGCCGTCTCGGGGTCGGCGAGCACCAGATGCAGCTGGGCGAGATGCGCGTGCAGTGCTCCCAGCGTGTTGGGTTGCATGTTCGGCTCCTGCGCCGCCGCCACCAGCATCTCGGCTCGTCGCAATGCCAGATCCGGATGGCCCAGCATGGCCTCGGTCCGCGCGATGAAAGCCAGTGCCGCGATGGGGTCCTGACCGAACCGGGCGATATGCTCGGTTTGGCGGCCCGGCCGATAGAGGGCGAGCCCACGGTCGAACAGGGACCGGGCCGCCACGAGCCGGCCGTGGTACATTTCCACGGTGCCGACGATGCCGCATGCCGCCATCACGGAATCGTCGTCCCCGGCCGCGCGCGCCGCCGTGAGGCACCGGGCGGCGAGCGGGCGCGCCGCCGCCATATCCGACTTCACCCCGTAATATGCGGTCAGGCCAAACAGGATGGGAAGCAGAGCCGGCCCGTCCGCAAGTTCCCGGCACAACTCGCGGGCACGAGCGAAGGCCTGCCGCACCGGTGGCGCCGAGTAGCCCAGGGACGCCATCAGGGGCAGGCCCAGTCCGGCCTGCAACAGGAGCTCCGTGCGCCGGCGATCCGGGCCTTCCGGCAGGTGCGCCAGTTGTTCGAGCGCGTTGCGGTAATGGCCGATGGCCTCGGCATTGGCGTAGCGGGCGACGGCCCGTTCGGCCGCACGTGTAAAATAGTGAACGGACTCAGGGGCTAGCCCAGCCTTGGTGAAGTGGTCGGCCACGACTTCCGGCTCCTCGGCCGCCATCGCCGGAAACTGCCGCACCAGAATCTGCGCGATCCGTGCATGCAGCTGCTGGCGCTGGCTGCCGAGCAGGCTCTCATACGCGGCATCCCGTACCAGCGCGTGCTTGAAGGCATAGGTCTCGCGCCCGAACGGGGACGTGGGGTGGACCAGGCCTGCGGCGACCAGTTGCTCCAGCCCAGGCCCGCTCTCCACCCCCACCACAACGCAAAGCGGCTCGAGGAGGCGGGGCGAGAATTCACGCCCGATCACCGCTGCGATCTGCGCCACCTGCTTACCTTCCGTCAGGCGATCGAGCTGGACCATCAACGAGCCGTGCAGGTTCACGGGCACGCTCACCTCCGAGCCACCCTGGGCCAGCACGGCCCGCGTCAGCTCCTCGATGAACAGCGGCACGCCGTCCGCACGATCCAGGATGCGCTCGACAAGGGCTCCCGGCATGGCCTCGCCACACGCCACCTCCTCGATCATCGCCATGGCATCGGCCCGTGCCAGGGGCTCGAGCTCGACGGTCGTGACATGATCCAGGCCGGCCCAGGGGGCGACGAAATCGGGGCGGAAAGCGATGACGAGGAGGACCGGGAGACACCGGACCGCCTCGACCACCCGCTGCAGCAGCTCCAGGGTCGAAGGGTCGGCCCAATGCACGTCGTCATAGAGCACCAGCACCGGCGCCTGTGCCGCCAGACCGGCCAGCTGCTGGACCAGCATCGCGAACATCCGCTCCTTCCTGCGCGCCGCGCTCGCTTCCGGCTCGGGACGAGCGCCGACCGCGCCGATGCCCAGCAGCTCCGCCAGCACGTGCGGCGTATCCGGTGGCGAGCCGCTCGCCCGGGCCAGCATCGCCGCCAGCTTCTCGAACTGAAGCTCGGGCGAATCATGTGGTTGCAGGCCGGCTGCCCGCTCCAGCAGCCTGATCACCGGATGGAGGGCGGTGCCGACATGATGCGGCGAGCAGAACAACCCCAGCTGCGTGTGCGGCTGGGCGACCAGACGTTCGCGCAAGGCCCGCACCAGCCGCGACTTGCCGATGCCCGCCGCACCCGCGAGCAGCACCACCTGGCCGTCGCCGCCTTGAGCCAGCCGCCACCGGCCCATCAGCTGCGCGAGCTGGGCCCGGCGGCCAACCAGGGGAAGCAGATCCGATCCGCGCAGGGCCTCGAAGCGGCCTTCGGCAGCACTGTCGCCGATGACCAGCCATGCCTGGACGGCGACATCGTAGCCCTTGAGCTGCCGATGGCCGATGTTGTGGAGGGTAAACGTTTCCCCCAGCTGCGCGCGGGTCGCCGCACAGATCAGCACCGTGCTCGGCTCGCCCATTGCCTGCAGACGTGCGGCCAGATGCGGGGCTTCGCCGATGATCGCCAACTCGTCGGCGCCGCTACCCACGACGACGAGACCGGTGGCGATGCCGACCCGGCAGGCCAGAGCCCGGGTCTGCGGCACCCGCAGCTGCGCCACGGCGGCCACCACCGCCATGGCCGCACGCACGGCGCGCTCCCCATCGTCCTCGTGCGCCCACGGCCAGCCGAAGCAGGCAAGCAGGCCGTCGCCCTGGCGATAGGAGATCTTGCCGCCGAACTGCGCGACGATGTCGGTGACGGTCCCGTCGAACCGTTCCAGGACCTCGCGCAGTTCCTCGGGGTCGAGGCGCGTGGCCAGCGCCGTCGAACCCACCAGATCGATGTAGGCGACGGTCAGCCTTCGCCGCGCCCCGGCGCGTTGGAGCGGCACGATACCGGCGATGCCGCCCGGCGCTGGCGCCGTCGAGGTGGCCCGCGATCCAGATGGCACGGGAGCGAGGTACTCGTCGTCCGCCGCCGACGGGTGCCGCAGCAGCTCTTGATAGAGCCGCTTGGTCTCCTCCTCCGGCTCGACCCCGAGTTCCTGCGCCAGGATCGCGCGGCAGCGCTGATATTGCCGCAGCGCCGCCCGGCGGTCGCCCGCTCGCGCCAATAGGCGCATCAGCGCCCGATGCGCCACCTCGTGCGCCGGCTCGAGCGCGAGCAGCCGCCGCACCGCCGCAGCCGCCTCGACCGACGTGCCATCGGCCATCCAAAACTTGAGCAGCTTCGCCAGTGTGTCTGTCGCGAGGTCCCGCAAACGGCGGCGTTCCGGGGCCAGCCAGTCGTCGATGCTGGCCTCGCGCGCCGCCAGCCCCTCCAGCAGGTCGCCCCGGTAGAGGTCGGCGGCACGTCCCAGCGATTCCGCATCGCTGCGTGTCGCCAGCTCGTCGAACAGCACCACGTCGATCGCTGCCGCACCCGGATCGAGTGCCACGGCATCGGTCGAGATCCGCAGGCCGGCCGGCTCGTGACCGGTCAGCGACTGCCGCAGCGCATGCAGTTCCTGCCTCAGGCTGGCTCGGGCCTGCGGCTCGGCCCGGTCGCTCCAGAACAGCGCGGCGAGCTTGCCGCGCGGCTGCGGGCGGCCCGCCGCCAGTGCCAGGTAGGCGAGCAGCAGGCGCGACTTCCGCGTCGGCAGCCCGATCAGCTCTCCCGAAGCACGCCGCAGCTCGAAGCCGCCCAGCAGATGAATTTGCAGTAATCCCACGGTCGGCCACCCCACCGAGTTCTTCTGCGCACCTAAGTACCGTGCCACGTGAGCCGTTTTAACGCACGCTTCACGACACTGGCAGATCGCCGCACCGCAAATGCCGCCCAGCCAACGCTGCATTCACACCGGTTCGGCACAATAAATTGTATCGGCAGGTGCGGCAGGGCAATCGAATGCCACCGGCTCGAAGCATCACCACCCCTGGTTCCTTTGCCATGATTTATCAGCACGGCTGGATGGCGAGCACAATCTGACTGCGAAAAATCTCTTCTTGATACGTCTAAAAGGAGACAGACCAATGATTTTCGGCAGCAGGTATATGTGTGTGTTATCCATTGGAGCATTGCTGCTCGCAATGGGCGTTGTGAGTTCACCCAGTAGTGCTGCTACCAGCAGTCCAGCGTTCATCCGTGGCGCGGCGGGCCGAGCCCACGTGCTGCCGCTATGGCCACATCCCTATGGCAGGAGCTACGGCGAGTGGATCGCCGCATGGTGGCAGTGGGCGGCCGGGACGCCGGCGACCCACAACCCCGGACTGGATCCCACGGGCAAGGACTGCGCCGTGGGCCAGAAAGGCCCGGTCTGGTTCCTGGCCGGCAGCTTCATCTCCGGGCAGACCGTCAAGCGCACCGAATGTCGAATCCCCGCCGGAACGGCGCTGTTCTTCCCGATCGCCAATGAGTCCTGGCTGTCGAATCCCAAGCTGCCGGGCTGCGCCCCGGCGGACCCCTGGTATGGCGCCACCCCGGCCGATCGCGTGCGCTGGGCCCTGTTCGAGCGGGTCATCCTGCACAATCCACGGCATATCTGGACACCCAACCGCCGGGACCGGCTCAGCTTCAGCGCGGACGGTTGGTACGTACCCGGGCTGCACGCGCTCTATGCCCAGTCGCCCGTCTTCCAGTCCGACCTGCCGGAGGACAACATCTTCGACGTGTTGTGCGGCGTACCGGTCCGCGCCTTCCGCAGCACGCCCGACGTCGCCTGGGGCTATCACGTCTTCCTGGCGCCGCTGCCGCCGGGCCGGCACCGGCTCAGATGGACGGCCGACGTCGTGGGCGGCAGCAACCCCGACCGCAGCATCGGGCGGATCAAGCAGAACGTGACCTACGAGCTGGTCGTGGCGCCGAAGCTGGCCTTGCCTGCCCGCTGACCCCCTTGTTTCCGTCGACGACGGAGCCCGCGGGTGGGGCCCGGCGCACGGACCGAGCTGGTGGCCGCTCATGCCGGAGGGCGACACAGCAGATCGCGGTAAACCAGCTCGGTCGCCGCCTCGGGCTCGACGCCGAGTTCGCGCCGCAGGGCGTCGCGGCATTGCTCGTACTGCCGGAAGGCAGCGCTCCGCCTCCCCTGCCGGGTGAGCAGCCGCATCAGCTCGCGATGGGCGCCTTCATGCAGACGGTCCAGACGCAACAGCTGCTGTGCCGTCGCCAGCGCCGCGTCATCGCTGCCTCCGGCCAGTTGGAGCGTCAGCAGCGTCTCGAGCGTGGTCACCGCCAGCTCGCGCAATCGCCGACGCTCGGCCAGGAGCCATTCCTCGCCGACAGGATCCTTGATGGTTATCCCGTCGAGCAAGTCGCCACCGTAGAGCGCCAGCGCACGCTGCAATGCCTCCGCCTCCCGGCTTCGGGCCGGCCGCTCCAGCAAGATCACATCCACGGTCACCACCGCGGGGTCCAGGGCCACGCTATCCTCCGATGTCAGGACTGCACAGGAATGGAAGGGCACCAGATTGCTGCGCAGCACATGCAGTTCCTGGCGAAGGCTGGCACGGGCCTGCGGTTCCGGCCGATTGCTCCACAGCAGCGCCATGAGCCTGGTCCGCGGCTGCGGCTGGCCCATGGAGAGGGCGAGATAAGCAAACAGCAGGCGACCCTTGCGCGTCGCTAGGTTAACTGTCCGAGCTTCTGAACCAACTATTTTGAAGCCACCAAGTAGATAGACGGCAAGTGATGTCATGACTTCCATCCACCGCTCACCTTGGCGCCCAAATACGGCAGACCGAGGCACCGTAACTTTCTAGCGCATTTTTGACGGCGACACCAAATAGTATGACTCTGCGTTCACGCGGACGTCGACGCCCAGATCACGCCCGGGGAGTTCAATTGCTGCGCAATCGGGCGATACCGGCCATACTCGAGTGGGGCGACCCTGGCGATGCCAGCATCGTGGCACATCGGGTGCAAGCGGAGCGCGCGATGGGCTGGCGGACAAGCTGGCAACGGAGAGTTGCGCACCTCACGCGGCCTCCGGTCACCAGCAGATATGCCGTCCCGCCCCAATAAGTGAAGCCGCTCGGTATTCAGCATGGTCGGTCACGCGCCGCGGCATTTGGTCGGCCTCGGCGCCATGGAGGTTAGTCCTTATGAAGTATCTCAGGTCGATGCTATTGGGTGCAGCCGCTGTCGCACTGATCGTCGCTGCCCCGCTGACAGACTCAGCTCAAGCGGCGACATCCGCAGATGCCAGCACGACGTTTAGTACGGCTGACCTCTCGCTGAAGTCGGTACAGAGCCAATCGTCCCGCGTAGGCCCAACACTCATTTCTGGTACCGGCTTCACCAGCAGGGTCAATTGGGGGCTGAGGAATGGCGACTGGAAGCTCAATCTGTTCAGCACGTTCTTCACCAAGAACACGAGGGCCTTCGTGTCAATCGGCGAATGCGATCTCACTGGTGGAAAATTCATTGGTGCAGCCAAATATACACTTTACAATGTCGCCCCCAACACTGGGGTCGTGAGCATATGGGTCAACATCAACTGGGGGGCGCCGATCTGGCTCTGCGCCGACTACTTGTTTGTCAATCCATAGAATCGGTCCGAGTGTTCGCCCAGTGACTTCGATGAGTATTCTACGCTGATTACTCACGAACGAGTCGGCAGCGTACGTAAATAGCGGAGCAGGCCACGCGTGGCCGCACGCGGCCTGCTCCTGCTGTCGCGGAACTGGCACCTACAGCAGGAACAGCGTCGCCAGCCCCAGAAAGCCGAAGAAGCCCACCACGTCGGTGATCGCGGTGAGGAAGACGCTGGAGGCCACCGCCGGGTCCTGGCCCAGCCGCTCCAGCGCCAGCGGCACGGTGGTGCCGATCACCGCGGCCACGATCAGGTTGATCATCAGCGCCGTGCCGAACACCGCCGCCAGCACCGGGTCGTGAAACCAGGCGAAGGCCAGGGCGGCGCCAGCGACGAGGAAGATGAGGCCGTTGACGATGCCGACGGCCAGCTCCTTGCGCAGGACGCGCCAGGCAGTGCCGGTGGTGATCTCGCCGGCGGCCAGGGCCCGGACCGTGACGGTCAGCGCCTGCGTGCCGGCATTGCCGCCCATCCCGGCCACCATCGGCATCAGGGCGGCGAGCGAGACCAGCTTGGCGATGGTGCCCTCGAACTGGGTGATGACGAACACGCCCATCAGCGCCGTGAACAGGTTGATGCCCAGCCAGGGCAGGCGCTTGAGGCTGGTCTGGAAGGTGGGCACGTAGGTGTCGTCGACGCTGACACCGCCCAGCTTGAGGATATCGTCCTCGGCCTCCTCGTCGATCACGTCGACCACGTCGTCGATCGTGATCACACCCAGCAGCCGGCCGTCCGCCCCGACCACCGGCGCCGAGACCAGCGCGTAGCGGCGGAACGCACGGGCGACCTCCTCCTGGTCGGCCTTGGCCGGGAAGGTGCGCAGCTCCTTGTACTTAAGGTCGTGCATCGGCACGGCGCGCCGGCTGCGCACCACCCGGCTCAGCGGCACCGCCGCCACGACGCGAAAGCGCGGGTCGACCAGATAGAGATCGTAGAAATCGTCGGGCAGGTCCGGGTGGGCGCGCAGATAGTCGATCGCCTGGCCGACGGTCCAGTATTCCGGGACCGCCACCACCTCGCGCTGCATCAGGCGCCCGGCGCTCCATTCCGGGTAGGCCAGGCCCTGCTCGATCACCGCCCGCTCGGGCAGCGGCAGGGATTCCAGGATCGCCTTCTGCTCGGCCTCGTCGAGATCGGCCAGGATCTCGACCGCATCGTCGGTCTCGAGTTGGGCCAGGGCCTTGCCCGCGGCCTCGGGGCCCAGCGCCTCGATCACCTGGTCACGGACGAACTCGTCGAGGTAGGCCAGCGTGTCGGGGTCGAAGTCGGGCCCCAGCGCCTCGATCAGCGC
>JBATRI010000179.1:0-8202 GCA_049292515.1 Geminicoccaceae bacterium | reverse complement strand
CCGCCGCGTGGGTCGGTGCCCCGCCCGCGGCGCGGCCCGGGCGGCGCATCAGCAGCAGCATCGGCAGGGTGGCCAGGGTCATGAACATCATCAGCCGGTAGTCGTCGGCATAGGCGATGATCGCCGCCTGCTCGGTCACGACCGCGTTCAGCGCGGTCAGGCCGGCCGCCGTCCCGACGTCCCAGTGCTCGGCGACGCCGGGAGCACCGAGCTGGCCGTTGAAGGGGGTGACGTAGGCGGCGATCGAGGCGTGGTTGACCTGGGTGTTGCTCGACAGCAGGCTGACCACGATCGAGATGCCGATGCTGCTGCCGAGATTGCGCATCAGGCTGAACAGGGCGGTGGCCTCGGTCCGCGAGGCCGGCGGCAGCGTCGCGAAGGTGACCGTGCTCAGCGGCACGAAGATCAGGCCGAAGCCCAGCCCTTGCGTGAAGCCGGTGCGCACCACCTCCCACTGTGCGACGTCAGGCGTGAACAGCGACATCTCGTGCAGCGAGCCCGCGGTCAGCAAAAGCCCGGCGCCGATCAGCAGGCGGCTGTCGATCCGGCCGACGAACCGGCCGACGATGAACATCATCAGCATGGTGCCCATGCCGCGCGGGGCCAGCACCATGCCGGCGGCCAGCACCGGGTAGCCCATCAGGTTCTGCAGATAGGGCGTCAGCAGGGCCAGGGTGGCCAGCAAGATGATGCCGACCAGGAAGATGAAGACGAGCCCGGCCGAGAAGTTGCGGTCGAGAAAGTTGCGCGGGTTCACGAACGGCCGGTCGGCGGTGAAGGTGTGGACGAGGAAGAGATAGAACGCCAGGGCCGAGGCCAGGCCCTCGGCCATGATCTCGACCGAGTCGAACCAGTTCAGCTGCTCGCCGCGGTCGAGCATCAGCTGCAGCGCGCCGATCGCGACGCTCAGCGTGAGGAAGCCGAACCAGTCGAACGGGACCTGCTGGCGCTTGGTGTCGCTGAGGAACGTGAGCAGGCCCAGGACGGTGAGGATGCCCACCGGCACGTTGACGTAGAACACCCAGCGCCAGCTGTAGCTCTCGGTCAGCCAGCCGCCGAGCGTCGGCCCCAGGATCGGGCCGACCATGACGCCCACGCCCCAGAGCGCCATGGCCGAGCCGTGCTTCTCGCGCGGCCAGGTATCCAGCAGCACGGCCTGCGACAGCGGCACCAGCGCCGCCCCGCACATGCCCTGCAGCAGCCGGAACAGCACGATCTGGCCCAGCGACTGGGCGATGCCGCACAGCACCGAGGCGATGGTGAAGCCCGTCACCTGGAAGATGAACAGCCGCTTGCGCCCGAACCGGCCGGCGAGCCAGCCCGTGGGCGGGGTCATGATCGCCGCCGCCACGATGTAGGAGGTGAGAATCCAGTTGGCCTGGTCCATCGTCGCCGACAGCGAGCCCTGCATGTAGGGCAGCGCCACGTTGGCGATCGTGGTGTCGATCGCCTGCATGATGGTGGCCAGCATCACGCAGATCGTCACCGGCCAGTAGCTGGGCTTCGCCTCGACCGCGGCCGCGTCCATCGGGCGGGCCTAGCCCAGCCAGCCGCCGAGCAGATCGCGCCAGTGCCGCAGATGGCCGGTGTCGACGTCGATCTCAGCGCTCATCCCGGCGCGCAGCGCGGGCTCCCCGGGCCTGGGCTCGACCCGCACCCGCAGGGGGATGCGCTGCACCACCTTGACCCAGTTGCCGCTCGTGTTCTGCGCCGGCAGCAGCGAGAACTGCGCCTGGCTCGCCGGGCTCAGGCTGTCCACCCTGCCCTCCCAGACATGGCCCGGGTAGGTGTCGACGGTGACCGTCACCGGCTGGCCGGGCTGGACATAGGTGAGGTCGGTCTCCTTCGGGTTGGCCTCGACCCAGACATGCCCGGTCGCCACCAGCGCGAACGCGGCTTTGCCCGCCTCCAGATACTCGCCGGGCTGCAGTGCGGGAACGTTGGCCGTGACCCCGTCCATCGACGCCCGCACCACGGTGTGCTCGAGATCGTGCGCGGCGCGGTCGCGCGCCGCCACCGCCGCCAGGTAGCGCGGATGCTGCTCAACGGGCGCCTGGGGATTGCCGCCGAGCTGGGCGGCGATGCCGGCCTCCTCCTGGCGGAGTGCGGCCAGCTGCGCCGTCGCGGTGTCCAGATTGTGATCGGCGGCGTCGAGCTGCGCCTGGGCCGTGGCCCGCCGGCTAACCAGGTCGCGCTGGCGCCGCTGCTCCTTGGTGTAGAAGGCGACATCCGCCTCGGCCTTGACGATCTGGGCCTGGCTCTGCGCGTAGTTGGCCTGCAGCGCCCGCAGCTCGGTCGCGGCCAAAGCGAGGTTGGCCTCGGCGGTGGCGAACGCGCTGCGGTAGACCGAATCGTCGAGGGTAAAGAGGACTTGGCCCTTCCTGACCTTCTGATTGTCGCCGACCTCGATGCTGCGCACCAGGCCGTCGACGTCGGTGGCCACGTTCATCATGTCGGTGTGCACATAGGCGTTGTCGGTCGAGACGTAGCGACCGCCGGTGAACCAGATCCAGCCGACGACGGCCAACAGCAGCGTCGGCCCGGCGACCAGCAACACCCAGCGGACGTGCTGCCGGCGGCTGCGGCGCGCCGGCGGCAGGTTGTGCTGGACGGGAACCGGCTCGGCCTTGCGCAAGGCCGTCACGGTGGCCTGCTCGGCAGCGTCAGCCATGTCTCCGACTCCGCTCGTCATCGCCCTCGGTGCAGTTGAGGCAGCCCTGCAGGTTGCCCTTGACCGTCGCCAGCGCGCGCATCAGCCGCGCCCGGTCGCCCTCGTCGAGGCCGCCCAGCGCCTCCTCGCGCACCTCGGCACCCAGGGCGCGGATCCGCTCCAGCTCCGGCCACGCCTTCTCGGTCAGGAACAGGTTGCGCTGGCGTCGGTCCTGCGGATCGCGCCGCCGCTCGATCAGCCCGAGCAGCTCCAGCCGGTCGACCAGCCGCCCCAGCGTGATCGGCTCGATCTCAAGGTAGCTGGCGAGCGTGGTCTGGTTCAGCCCCTCGCTGCGCGCGGTGTAGGCCAGGGCCTGCCACTGTGCCCGCGTCAGGCCGATCCCGGCCGCCCGCGCGCGCTGCTCCAGCCGCTTGCGCAGCAGCCGGGCGACGTCATGGACGAGAAAGCCCAGCGTGGGCTCGCTCCAGCTCGCGTGGGTGGGCGACATGGCGGTCCTAAGCACACGATATATTAAGCACGCTTATTATCTGTCGATGCGGATGGCGCCGTCAAGCTGCCAGCAGGGCGAACGACACGAGGCCGCGAGCTTGAAGCCGCAGCCTGGGCCACGCCCGGCAGGTCGGCTAGTTGCCGGATTTGTCGATCGGCGGTTTCTACAGCGCTTGGGCGGGCGGAGGCGCTCGCGGTGTGATCTCGAAGTATCGGTCGACGAACAATACGGCAACCGCGACGGCCAGGGCCACCAGCAGCCAATTGCGCCAGTCGCTCGTTCCGCCAACGCCCCAGCGGCGGGCAGGTACGGCCGGCGTCGCCTCAGCGGGCGCCTCCGCCGCGGACACCTGGCATTCCATCAGCGGTGCGTCGGGCGCCAGCGACAGCAGGAGATCGCCTATCACCCGTTGGATCACGACCGCCACCACCTCGCCCAGCTGGGCACGCAAGGTATCGAGCGCGATGGAGCCTGCCCAACTCAGGATCGCCACGGTGCCGACCATCACGATGCTGCCGGACCGGAATCGGATACTCGCCTGCACCGAGAGGAACGGATCGGGCGGCAGGAGTGAGAGGATTTCTCTTTCGACATCCTTCGCGGCCGACAAGGCGGCCTCGTTCAGGCGTCGGACGACGGCATCGTCCGATTCGACGGTCGGCGGCGAGCTCGGCTGCCCCTCGACAGGTTGCTTGCCCCCGGGCTCGCCCGGAATGGGTCGCCCTCGGCGAGGCACGGTATCCCGACCGGATGGTGGTCCGTTGGGGCGATGCGTCCGGCCTGCAACGGTAAACACGACGATGCTGAGCTTCTCCACCATGGCAGCTCTGCCCCCTCGCACGGCCCGCCGCCATTGCGACGGCAAGTGTCGTCACTTCCAGACTATCATGACCCGCCAGCACGCACGAGCTTCTGCCTTGGCACCCGCCTTGCCGACAGGTGTATGATGATGAGCGATCTTCAAATCAACCGGGTGCCCGTCCCGACGCTCCGGCCGGATTTGTGAACATCTTGGCATTGAGCGAGCGACCGCGTTGGCGCTTGGCTAAGCTGCAGCGGACGTAGCGAGAGCGGCGTCAGAATTTGGTCAGCCAATTGCACCGATGGTTGACAAAGGTCGAGCGCTGTAGCTCTCTAGAGGCGGACCCTCATGTTGCATTTGCTTGGTGCCTAGAGCGCAGCCGGCCGCAAGGCCGGCGTTTTTTCGCGGCCTGCGTTCCCAGTATGTTCTGGATGGTACCTCTGCCGCCACGATCGATCGCCGTATCAGTCGCCACCCAGTGGCACATTCGGCTCGTCGCGGATGGCGGCACCCGCCGGACAGCAATGGCCAGCCGGTCGCTGGCCCGCATCGTATCCTGAACGTCGCCAGCTCAGGACAGCGCGGCCCCGATCCTCGGCGCCGGCCCCCTGACGTGCTGACGATAAGGCCCTTCTTCCAATCACATATGGTGCGGTCGAGAAGACTCGAACTTCCACGGCCTTTCGGCCACCAGGCCCTCAACCTGGCGCGTCTACCAATTCCGCCACGACCGCATTATGTGACGTTCGGCGGGGAGCCCCACCGGCCCGCGCGGAGTAACAAAGAAGGATCGGCATTGCAAGCGTCCGACTTCCCCCCCGTCGAGTGGCGCACCAGCGAGGCACTCGTCCCCTACCCCGAAGCGCTGGCGGCGATGGAGCGGCGGGTCGGCGAGATCCGTGACCGCGGCGAGCCCGAGCTGGTCTGGCTGCTCGAGCACCCACCGCTCTACACCGCCGGCACCAGTGCCGCCGCCGACGAGCTCCTGGACCCCGCCCGGTTCCCGGTCTACACGGCCGGCCGCGGCGGCCGGTACACCTACCATGGGCCCGGTCAGCGGATCGCCTACGTGCAGCTCGACCTGAAGCGGCGCGGCGGCGACATCAGGCGCTACGTGCACCAGCTCGAGGAGCTGGCGATCTTGACCCTGGACGGCTTCGGGGTCCACGGCGAGCGCCGCCCCGGCCGGATCGGCATCTGGGTGGTGCTGCCGGACGGCAGCGAGGCCAAGATCGGTGCCATCGGCGTCCGGGTCCGGCGCTGGGTGAGCTATCACGGACTCGCCATCAATCTCTGCCCGCAGCTCGAGCATTTCCAGGGAATCGTCCCCTGCGGCATAAGTGAATATGGTGTAACGTCGCTGCACGCCCTGGGAGTACCCGCGAGTTTCGCGGAGCTGGATGAAGCCCTGCGCGCGAGCTTCACCCAAGTTTTCGAGAAGGAATAACATGGCCATGCAGCGGCCGCTCGTACTTCTGATCGCCACCATGGCAGCGCTGCTCGCAGCGCCGGCCGCCATGGCGGCCTGTACCGATGCCGCCGTCCCCGGCGCGTCGTGGCGGCGCTGCCTGCTCGACGGCGAGAATCTGAGCGGCGTCGATCTCAACAAGAGCGATCTGCGCGACAGTTCGTTCAAGCGCTCCGACCTCTCCCGCTCGAACCTGAGCAACGTGCAGGCACGGCGGGCGAAATTCGTCTCGGCCTTGCTGGTCGGGGTCGATTTCAGCGGCGCCGATCTGGTCCAGGCCGATTTCACCAGCGCCGACCTCAGCGGCGCCAAGCTGGTGGGGGCGAGCCTGCGCTCCGCACGGCTGTTCCAGGCCAACCTGCGCGACGCCGACCTCACCGGGGCGGTGCTGGAAGGTGCCGACCTGCTGCGCACCGACTTCTCCGGCGCCCGCTGGACCGACGGCAAGACGGTCTGCGCCGAGGGCTCACTGGACCGCTGCCAGCCCGTGCCCGCCAACGGGGCCGGCAAGGTCGAAGGCTGAAGCCGCTCAGAGCGCCAGCCGCCGCCCCTGCTCCAGGAGCAGCAGCAGCTCCTCGGGCGGCAGCGGCCGGCTGAAGACGTAGCCCTGCAGCTCCTGGCAGCCGCAGCTGCGCAGAATATCCAGCTGCTCCTTGGTCTCGACCCCTTCCGCCACGACCTTGAGCTTGAGGCTGGACGCCAGCGCGATGATCGCCTGGGCCAGGGCGGCGCTGTTGGGGTCGCGGTCGACGTCGCGGACGAACGAGCGGTCGATCTTGAGCGAGCTGATCGGGAACGCTTTCAGGTAGCCCAGCGACGAGTAGCCGGTGCCGAAATCGTCGATGGCGAGGCGGATGCCGAGGGCGGTCAGGTCCTTGAGCCGGCGCGCCGCCTCGGGCGCGTCGCGCATCACCACACTCTCGGTCAGCTCCAGCTCCAGCAACCCCGCGGGCAGGCCCGATTCCTCGACCGCCGCAGCGATCATGCCGACCAGGTTCTTCTCCTGGAACTGGCGGGCCGAAAGGTTGACGGCGAGCTCGAGCCCGCCATGGCCGAGCCGATGCCAGCGCCGGACCTGGGCGCAGGCCGTGCGCAGCACCCAGGCGCCGATCGGCACGATCAGGCCGGTCTCCTCGGCCAGCGGGATGAACTCGGCCGGCGGAACCAGCCCCAGATCAGGATGGAACCAGCGCAAGAGCGCCTCGACGCCGATCACCGAGCCGTCGGCGAGGCTGACCTTGGGCTGGTAGTAGATCACGAACTCGCCCTGCTCGAGCGCCTTACGGAGCCGGCTTTCCAGCATCAGCCGCTCGAACGCGGTGGCGTTCATGTCGTCGGTGTAGAACTGATAGTGGTTGCGGCCCTGCTCCTTGGCGCGGCTCAGCGCGTTGTCGGCATTCTTGATCAGGCTGTCGGCGTCGTCGCCGTCGTGCGGGAACAACGCGATGCCGATGCTGGCGCTGGTGGTCAGCTCGTGGCTGTCGACCTGCAGCGGCGGCCCCAGCACCTCCAGCACCTTCTGCGCCACCCTGGCCGCCGCCTCGGCCCCGTTGGTGCCGAGCAGCAGCAGCATGAACTCGTCGCCGCCCAGCCTCGCCACCGTGTCGCTCTTGCGTAAGGTCTGCACCAGCCGCTCGGCCACGCCCTTGATGATCTGGTCGCCCGTCTCCAGCCCCAGGGAATCGTTGATCAGCTTGAACCGGTCGAGATCGACCAGCATCACGGTGAGCAGCTGCCGGGCGCGGCGGGCCCGCTCGATCGCCTGCGCCAGCCGGTCGTGGAACAGCAGGCGGTTGGGCAGCCCGGTCAACGGGTCGTGGTAGGCCAGGCTCCGCAGCGTCTCCTCGGTCTGCCGCCGCCCGGTCAGGTCGCGCACCACCAGCACGATCATCCGCCGGCCGCGATGCTCGACGGTGCTGCTCTCGACCTCGACCGGCACCATTTCCCCGGAGCGGCGGCGGATGGTGACCTCCAGCGGCTGCGCGCGGACCGCGTGCTGCGCCTGCAGCCGCTCCAGCAGCGTGCCGCCGGGCTCGCCCGCCAGGGGCAGCAGCTTCTCCACCCCCAAGCCCACCGTCGCATCGCGCGGGCAGTCGAAGATGGCTTCGGCCGAGCGCGAGAGCCAGGTGATCACGCCCTCGGGGTCGAGCAACAGGATGCCGTCGGCGACGCTGTTCATGACCGCGCTGAGCCAAGATTCGCCGCTGCCCGGCGCCACCAGCCCGCGCTCGTCGGGCGTCTGGCCGGCGAACGTCGGATCGTCGGCCGGGTCCTCGGCCAACCCGCCTGGCCGGCTCGAATCGACCGGCCCGAGGACCGCGATCTGCTCACCCAGTGCCGCCGGCCAGGCCACGACCTGCACCAGCTCCGCACCCACCGCCGTGAGATAGGCCTCCACCGGCTGCTCGCCGCGGGCGCCGATCCAGCCCAGCCGGCAGCGGATCGGCTGCCGTGCGGCCGTCGCCGCATCCAGCCAGTCGAGCCAGGAATCGACCAGCTTCACCGGCAGCAGCGACGCCAGCGTCTGGCCGGTATGGTCGCGCAGGCGGCGCCCCAGCGGCTCGGCCGGCCGGTCGCTGGCCCAGACGATGCGGCCGTTGACGTCCAGCAGGGCGAGGCACGCCTGCAGCGTCTCGGCGACCAGGGCCGCCTCGCGCTCGAGCACCGGCAGCGGCAGTGCCGTGGACCAGTCCCCGGCGACCTCGGCCAGGGTCCCGATCACCCGACCGACCATGTCGGTGTCGCGCCCCCGCTCCACCCGGGCGGTGTCC
>JBATRI010000178.1:0-11491 GCA_049292515.1 Geminicoccaceae bacterium | reverse complement strand
GGCGGAGGTCGTGGCCCAGGTGCGCGCAGCGGCGGCGCTGCTGGCCGAGAAGGGCCAGGCGGGGCTGGCGGTGATCGGGGAGCGGCACGGGCCGTTCGTGTTCAAGGACAGCTACGTGTTCGCCTCGGATTGCGGCAGCGGGGTGATCCTGGCCCATCCGATCCGGCCCGAGCGCAACGGGCAGCCGATCGCTGACGGGCCCACCTATGATGGCGTCAGCGCCGCCGACCGGGCCACGGAGCAATGCGCCGTGGGCACGGCGCCGGGCGGTGGCTGGTGGGCCTATCCGTTCCCCAAGCCCGGTGCGGCCGAGCCGTCGCGCAAGGTCAGCTATCTGGTCCCGGTGCCGGGGACGAGCTGGATCGTCGGCGCCGGGGTGTACGACGAGACCGACACGATCGAGGCGCTGACGCGCATCTCCGACGCTGCGCGGTGACCGGCCGGCAGCGTCGGCTCCAAGGGGCCAGCGAGTCCTTATAGCCGCCACACACTCCCGGGGGCTTCGGCCGACCTGAGGTGCGTCAGGCCTTGCCACCGCCAGCGGCCATCACGCCCAGCCTTCCAGCACGATCTTGCCCTTGGCCCGCCCGCTCTCGATGAGCTCGTGGGCGCGGCGCAGGTTGGCGGCCGAGATCAGGCCGAAGCTCTGGGCAAACGTGCTCCGAATCGTCCCGGCGTCGACCAGCCGCGACACCTCATTCAGAAGCCGGCCCTGCTCGGTCAGGTCGGCGGTGCCGAACATCGAGCGGGTGAACATCAGCTCCCAGTGGATCGACACGCTCTTCTGCTTGAAGGGCAGCACGTCGAGGGCGGCCGGGTCGTCGATCAGCGCGAAGCGGCCCTGCGGCGCGATCAGCTTCACGATCTCGGCCAGATGCGCATCGGTGTTGGTGGTCGAGAACACGAAGGCCGGCTGGCCCAGGCCCAGCTGCTCGATCTCGCCGGCGAGCGGCCTGGCATGGTCCACGACATGGTGCGCGCCCAGCTCGCGGCTCCAGGCCGTGGTCTCGGGGCGCGAGGCCGTGGTGATCACGGTAAGGTCGGTGAGCTGCCTTGCCAGCTGGGTCGCGATCGAGCCGACGCCGCCGGCGCCGCCGATGATCAGGATCGTGTTGGCAGCACCCGGCACCGGCTTGCGGACGTCCAGCCGGTCGAACAGCGCCTCCCAGGCGGTGATCGCGGTCAGCGGCAGGGCCGCGGCCTCGGCGACGGAAAGCGAGGCGGGCTTGCGGCCGACGATCCGCTCGTCGACCAGATGATACTCGGCGTCGGTCCCCGGCCGACCGAGCGCACCGGCGTAGAACACGGCGTCGCCGGGGCGGAACAGGCTGGCCTCGGAGCCGGTCGCCTCGACCGTGCCCACGGCGTCCCAGCCCAGCACCTTCCACTGGCCGGGCTCGGGCTGGGCCCGCTTGCGGACCTTGGTGTCGACCGGGTTGACCGAGACCGCCTCGACCCGGACCAGCAGGTCGTGGCCGGTGGGCTCGGGCCTGGGCAGCTCGATGTCCTGCAGGGAGGCGGGATCGCTGATCGGGAGCGAGGCCTGGTAGCCGATGGCGCGCATGGACGTTCCTCCTGTTGCTGGAGCTTGAGATGCCCCCTACCATCGGCATGCGCAAGAACGCATATGAATTGCTCATAGTGTCGAAAAGGATACCTACATGCCGCGCACCCGCCACCAGCGCCTCGACTGCTCGCCCGGCTGTGCGGTCGAGGCGACGCTGCGGTTCATCGACGGCAAGTGGAAGGGTGTCATCCTCTGGCATCTCCTACGCGAGACGCTGCGCTTCAACCAGATCCGCCGCCTCTTGCCGAGCGTGACCCAGCGCATGCTGACCAACCAGCTGCGCGAGCTCGAGCAGGACGGCCTGGTCGCCCGCCGCGTCTATGCCGAGATCCCGCCCAAGGTGGAGTACAGCCTGACCGAGCGCGGCCGGACGCTGGAGCCGGTGCTGCTGGCGCTCAAGGCCTGGGGCGATGCGCATGGGGAGGCCCCTGCCCGCCCGGAAGCCGCGGCGGCGTGAGCCAAACAGTTAGGTATTGACCTAAGTAATGGCCAGCGGTAAGAGGTCGCCATGGATGCCGCGCTCGACCTGACCTTTCGGGCACTGGCCGATCCGACGCGCCGGGCCGTGATCCAGGCGCTGGGCCGCGGGCCGGCTTCGGTCAGCGACCTCGCCCGGCCCTTCGACATGGCGCTGCCGAGCTTCCTGCAGCATCTCCGGCTGCTGGAGACGAGTGGGCTGGTCGACACGCGCAAGATCGGCCGGGTGCGCACCTGCACGCTCAGGCCCGAGCGGCTGGCGGCCGCCGAGGACTGGCTGGAAGCCCAGCGGACTCTTTGGACCAAGCGGCTCGACCAGCTGGACAGCCTGGTGCTGAGCCTGCAGCTGAAGGAGCAGGAAGACCCATGATCGTCAGCCCCGCCACCGTGTTCGACCGGCAGCTCGACCTGGAGCTGAAGCGCGAGGTCGCCGTGCCGCCCAGGCTGGTCTGGCGAGCCTGGACCGAGCCGGCGCTGCTCATGCAGTGGTTCACGCCGGTCCCGTGGCGGACGACGGCGTGCGAGATCGACCTGCGGCCCGGCGGCAGGTTCCGCACGGTGATGGAAGGCCCCAACGGCGAGCGGCACGACAATACCGGCTGCTTCCTGGCCGTGGAGCACGAGCGGCTGCTGGTGTTCACCGATGCGCTCGGGCCCGGCTACCGGCCGGTCGGCGGCGGCTTCATGACCGCCTCGGTCACGCTCGAGCCGACGGCAGAGGGGACGCTCTACACGGCGGTGGCGCTGCACAAGGACGAGGCGGCGAAGCAGCAGCACGAGGCCATGGGCTTCCATCAGGGCTGGAGCACGGCGCTGGATCAGCTTGTAGCATTGGTGAAGGGGCTCTAAGTCGGGGCTATCCGACGCCCTCCGCTTCGGTCGCTGCCCTCTTTCCTCGAGGTGAACGGATGAAAGCCGTCGGCTACTGGAAAGAGGGGTTGGCGATCGACGACCCGCGCTCGCTCGAGGACCTCGAGCTTGCCGAGCCCGAAGCACCGACGGGCCGGGACCTGCTGGTCCGGGTGCAGGCGGTGGCGGTTAACCCGCGCGACGTGAAGAGCCGCAAGAGCATGGCGCCGACCGGCGGCAGGCCGATGGTGCTGGGGTACGACGCGTCGGGCGTGGTCGAGGCGGTCGGCCCGCAGGCCGAGCTGTTCCGCCCGGGCGACGCGGTGTTCTATGCGGGCGTGCTCGATCGCCAGGGGGCCAATGCCGAGCTGCAGCTGGTCGACGAGCGGATCGTCGGCCGCAAGCCGGCGTCGGTCGAGCATGCGGCCGCCGCCTCGCTGCCGCTGACCAGCCTGACCGCCTGGGAGATGCTGTTCGATCGGCTGCAGCTGCGGCCGGGTGGCGGCGCCGGCGAGACGCTGCTGGTGATCGGCGGCGCCGGCGGCGTGCCCTCGATGGCGTTGCAGCTCGCCCGCCAGCTCAGCGAGGTCCGGCTGGTCGCCACCGCGTCGCGGCCGGAGAGCGAGGCCTGGGTGCGCGCACTGGGTGCCCAACATGTCGTCGACCATGCCCGCCCGCTGGCCGCGCAGGTCGAGGCCATCGGCGGGCTCCCGCCGGTCACCCGCATCTTCTCGACCCACACCGACACGGCGAGCTGGGCGGAGATGGCCAAAATCATCGCCCCGCAGGGCCGCATCGGTCTGATCGACGATCCGGAGCCGCTGGATCTGCGGCTGATGAAGTTCAAGAGCGTGTCGATCCACTGGGAGGCGATGTTCACCCGGCCGATGTTCGGCACGGCCGACATGCAGCGCCAGCACGACATCCTGAACGAGGTGGCCGTGCTGGTCGACGCCGGCCAGGTGCGGGCGACCGCCACCACCGACTATGGCCCGATCACCGCCGCCAACCTGCGCCGCGCGCATGCGGCGCTCGAGGACGGCCACGTGGTCGGCAAGATCACGCTCACCGGCTTCTGAGGGGGCAGCGCCGAGATGGACATCGCAACGGCCAAGGCAGCCTCGGAGCTGCTCGGGCACCACTGGCGGGACGGCACCGTGCTGGACGCCCTGCCGCCGGGCCTGCGCCCGGCCACGCGCGCGGACGGCTATCTGGTCCAGGCCCAGATCGAGGCGCTGAGTGCGGCGCCGCTCTACGGCTGGAAGATCGCGGCGACCAGTGCCGCCGGGCAGCGCCATATCGGCATCGACGGGCCGATCGCCGGCCGCCTGCTCGCGGAGACCGTGCACCAGGACGGGGATGCCGTCCCCTTCGGGGCCAACCGCATGCGGGTCGTCGAGGCCGAGTTCGCCTTTCGCATGGGCCGCGATCTGCCGCCGCGTGCGCGGCCGTATGAACAGCCAGAAGTGCTGGAGGCCGTGGCGGACCTCTATCTGGCGATCGAGATCCCGGACTCGCGCTATGCTGACTTCGTCACCGCCGGCGGCCCGCAGCTGATCGCCGACAATGCCTGCGCCCACCGCTTCGTCATCGGCCCGAAAGCCCCGGCAAGCTGGCGGCAGCTCGATCTGGCGGCGCATCGCGTCGTCGGGCGGGTGGGCGACCAGCCCGAGTGCCATGGCACCGGTGCGAACGTCCTGGGCGATCCGCGGATCGCGCTGACCTGGCTCGCCAACGAGCTGTCGGCACTCGGCATCACGCTGGCCGCCGGCCAGACGGTGACCACCGGCACCTGCGTCACGCCGATGGCGATCGAGCCCGGCGACGCGGTGGAGGTCGATTTCGGGGAGCTCGGGCGGATGGGCTGCCGCTTCCTGGCGGCGTGAGGGGGCGCCGCGCCAGCCTCGCACCAGACCGGGAAAGCGGGGCCGCCCACGGCTCGGCGTGCTTATACGCAGCCCGCCGGTAGCCCTGCCCTCGGTCAGCGCCGTGCCATCGGTCGGGCAACGGACCGCGACGCGGCCGGCGTCCTTCGACGTCCCGGTCATGGAGTTCCTCCACCGGCGACCGCACCGATAGTGGCGGACGGCACGGATGGCCGCCGGACCGGCAGGCCCTACCATGTGGGTTGTCGGCGAAGGCGAACAAGCAGGTATTGACGGATGCTTTCGACATGGGAGCCCAAATCCTGACGAGAGAAAACAACTGCCAATAAATCTCGGTGCGTTTCTCAAGTCGCAGTTGCCATTTCGCTGAAAACAATTGACATCCATCAATGATCGGTTAATCATACCATTGTACCCATGACGACGATCCGCTCGTCAGGGCACAGTATCTGCGGCAACCAACTTTGGGAGCAACTTCCATGCGCCGAATTTCGTACGGCGTTGCAAGAACAATCATGCTCGCTATCCCCTGCGGTCTGGCATTGACGGCCGCGGTGGCAAGTCCCGCCAAAGCCATCAGCGCGCCGGATGCGCGCGCGTCCTGTGATCGATTTGGAGCCTTGAACCCGTTTCGCTCGGAAGGCGCCACGTCCTGCACCCGCGTGGGCGTCGGGAACTACAACGTGACTTTCGGCGTGCCGTTCGTCGGCCCCGGCATCGGGCGCTGCACCGTCACCGGGACGCTCGGCGTGGCCAGCGCCCTCTTCGACGCGGCGGCGCCGACGCCCGGCACGCTCTTCCTGTCGTTCGCCCCGGCGCCGTTCCCGGGCGGGCCGCAGCGGACCGTGAAGGTCTACACCTTCAACTCCGCTGGCGCCCCTGTGGACAACGGCTTTCGGCTTCTCGTCAGCTGCTGAGTGCGGGGCGCACCGTGCGCCGTACCTAGGCTGAACCGGAATATTCGACCAAGATAAGGTTTCACTGCAGGGGGCGTCGCCAACGACAACCGACTTTCCGAAGAAAAACGGAAGCACAGACCAATAAAGGCCGGGAGGCTCCCCACGCCCTGCCTCTTCCACGACAGTCCTCATGGTGCCGCGCGCCCCCTGCGCCGTCCGCTCACGCGGCTGCACGATGTTGCGCCGCGCTGCAACCGGCCGCCCACGGGACCGGCGGTCGGGTTCGTTCGGCGGTCGGGTTCGTTCGGCGGTCGGGTTCGTTTCAAGGACTATTATCCTATGATAGTCACCTCGGTTTGGTGGTCCTGTCAATCGGCTTTTGTGACGCGGCGCAGAAGCTGCGATATTGATGTCACGAGGGTTCGGGCCACTGTGACGCGTAGCCTCAGCTGAATGCGCTCGGCTCCGAGGCCGTGGCATCGTCGTCCCATTCGTGAACCACGGCATGGAGATGCCGCTGCGCGACGATAGCGACCCGATGCGGCGCCGCCGCGTGCACAGGGATCTGTGTGCTTCTTGTGAGAAGGGGAGGACGATCCGCAGGCGGCGCAACGATCGATCGCCTGAGTGGGGCGGGCCGGAAGGGTTAAACTCGTAGTGCGTCCTCGGATATCCAAGCCTATGATCAGGCACCTAATCGCACATGTCCACACCAACGGCCACGGCGCTGAATCGCCGCTCGGATTCTTCCTTGACAAGAGCAGCACTATAGTGTGCACTAGTAAATTAGTCGTAATAGCAGAAAACAAGCGTCTTAGCTTCCCAAAGGTGTCGAAAGATGCAGAATAATGTGTGCACTTAAGAAAGTACACACAGGAGTGTTGACCATTTCAAAAATGCCGTAACTTTTTGAATCGCTAATGGAATAAACATGGAGAATCTATTGCAAAATTCTTTATGGACACAAATTATAACGAGAACCTCCGCTATTAAACGCAATGCGTATTGTTGTCAGTAGAGGTTATGCGAGGAATTCTGATGCAATCAGGCTGGTTGGCCAGAGCAGCTCGACTAGATGGCAGCGGAATCTTCGAAGGGCTCGCCGCGGTGGTGATAGTCTGGCGCTGCTCCGTAGCCCGCTGTGGCTTCACGTCGAGAATGACCAGGAAGTGACGAGAATGACGAAGAGCGGAGTGGCGACACGACCGGCGGGGAGTGACAGTTACCCGCCCCCTGCGGGAACTCGAGTTGCCTGGAGTTTGACACAGCCGATCCAAGACCTGCTCGACCAGGGTACGGCGGCGGGCATCGAGAATTTGGGCACGATCGGGAACACCGCTCACCTGCAGCGTCACGGAGACCACACGCCGTGGAGTGCTGGTAAGGTGCGTGGCAAGATCTACGCTAAGGACAGCCATGCTCCCGCGGACTTCGAGGCGTGGCTAGTAGATAAGTGTCGGTCGAGCTACGATACGAGCTGGATCGACTTCTTCAACATCAACAACAAGCAGTACGACAACGCAGGTAGATATCTCGGGCGGAATGATGACGTGCACCTGCACATCTCAGTTCGCAAGGGATTTGAGAATACGCACGTTACCCTGTTCACGGACTATGCTAACAGGACTGGAGAGGAGACAGACGACATGGATGGCAGCACACCTATCACGCAGGCAACAGATGTCGCTATCGGCACAATCCCGGGCGGTACCATCACGAGACCATTCAACTGGTGGCTGTCTGCGATCTATGCCCACATCATCGGACTGGAGGGTCTCGTTCGTACCACCGCCGACGCCGTGACGAGCATCGACGGGGTCGACGACCAGACAAAGGCGCAGGTAGAGGCCGCACGTCAGGGTCTCGCCGACATCAGATCTACTCTTATGTCGGCGACACCACCCACCGTGTAGTACAGAATGCGGATATCGGACTAGAGACGAGAGGCATTTGCCATAATGAAGTTACCTGAAGCAATTAACGATCAAGTTATCACGTTCTTCATCCAAAAAAGCTTGGATGTTGTCTGGGAGAACCTAGCTACTTTTGCCAAAACCATCAGTGTCGACCGGGGCGATGCTCAAAAGGTCAATCTCGTAATAGAAACGAGCAAAATATATCCCTCTGTGTGCCTGCTCGGCCTCGGAAGGTGCGGCTCAAATATAGCTGTAGGCGTATCCGCGCTTGTGTACAACGCTCAGGAGGCGCAAAAGCGGCAAAGCGACCAAAAGCCGCTGCCGCAATCTGCGACATCACAGGATCAGGCCATCTTCCCGTCCGAAGGCTGGGTTCGTCGAGGCTTTGACAGGATATCAAAAGGCTTTATGGGAAACGCGCGTTTGTCGACTGGTCTGTTTCTGACAGAACCGATTGTATTCGTCGGCGACCTAAATAAAGATATAAAGGACCATTTTGGCGCCAGCGCTTATAAAAACGTCATAAACGACTATCCAAGGTTAATAATTCTTGATCTCGAAACATATCAGAAAAGTGGCGCCGGAAATCACCCGATATTGGGTCAATATTTGGCCAATATGATCCTCCTTAAAGATCCGGCGAAAGCCTATTCGAAAGGATGGCCGCTTTATCATTCTTATCTGATTGACTCTATTGGATTACCCGCCAATCCCACCCGTTTATTTTTTCATATATTCAGCGCGGGAGGGGGAACGGGCGCTGGAATGGCAGCAGAGTTCGGCGCCGCGCAGTACGCCGCGTTCCGTCAACGTGCCCTCGAAAGGAAAAAACCTCAGCCGAATGGGTCGAAGCATGATAGCGAGCCAATGCACATTGGACTCGATAATACGTTCTCGTCGGGCATTGCGATTCTCCCTCATGGAACCACCACGTCGAATCGCGGCAGTCAGGTTATTCAGACAAATGCGGGACGTGTTCTGGTAAGGTATTTGTCCCAGCTATGGCGCGCGCGGGACGAAACAGGCAGCGATATTTCCGTGAAGCCGGAAGTATCGTTTGACTGCCTCATGCTAATTTCCAACGATATTATGCGCTTCGCTGTCGAGAATGACCAGGATGAGGTGAGAGATGTCGTCAAGATGGAAGAGCTAGCTAACAGCTACATTGCGCAACAGATTTTCAATGTGTTAGCGGCCCAGGCGCCTACAACCGACTACAATCCCGAATGGATTAATTTCGCCGGCATTGACCTGGTTGATACGATCAAGTTAGATGCCATGGACTTGAAGAATAGCCTAGCTGGTCCCGTAGCGATAGCCTATTCGGAAACCGCGGCGTCGATCGTCCATAGTGACACTGGGCGCATCAATACTGCAGAAATGTTGCGTCGCGCTATATCTCTGCCTTCCATTAATAAATCAGTCGATGCGATCGAGGGAATAAGCATACTGCCCGAAGAGGCCGAGGTCTATCGCAAACGCGTGAGTCTGGAGAGTGGCAAGTTCGATTTTAAATCTATGCATGAAGTGCGTTTATTTAGGCGATGCCCTTCGGTGATAGTCATCGTATCCCTACCTGTTGACGTGAAGCTGCAGTTTGCGGATTTGGAGATGCTCAAAAATGCCATCGCCGATCTTTTCCCTGAGACGATCATTACGCGATATTCTATCATCATAGGCACATCCCGTAATGTGTCTCTTACGCTCCTGATCTCTGAGTCTGGCATTTTGTGCTTTGAGCCGATGCAGTTGCTCGTTCAGTTCGCAACATTCTCGCTTGGTAGGGTCGTGAAGTCGGGGGAGATGAACGCTGGCGATTTGATGATGAAGTATGTTGAATCAGGAAAGGGCTATGACCAGGATGAAGAAGAGCGTCTGCGGAGTCAATTTGTTGAGAAGCTTAGCACATTACTTCAGTCTCACGAAGAGCCGTCGCGTATAGCGAGAGGGCGATGGGCCGAGACGGTATGTGCGTTCGAGAGAAAATTTTTCGACTTTCTTCCGGAACGTGAGCCCGTCTTGCCGCTTAATTCACTCAGAGTGAGCCTCGAAGAGGTGGTCGATGCGTTGGATTATGTGCGGCATGGATTGGCGCACGCGAGGCCGTTCACATCGACGATAGTCTGGCCTTCCTCCTTGGGCGTGGAGGGTTCGCTAACCTGAATAATTCAGTGCGCCCAGATGGCGCGCGTCGCCAGTGGAGGAAGGTTCCACCCAGAGAGTTGTCGGTTGATCTGGTAGCTGACGAGCGTCTGTCTGGGCAACCAGGCGGGTTGAAGCCTCGTGACGAAGGCCGCCTTGGGCGGCTGAGCGATCCGACGGACCGTAACGCGAGTGAAGCCTGAGCAGGCCTCGAAAGTAAAGTTGTGGACGCCGACCCGCCTGAATAAGGCCCGAGCGTCTGAGCGGGACGGTGTACTGATGGGGGTGGACACCCCACGACGGCATCGATGTGCCAGAGTGGAGGTGTTGATGACGCCAATCGAGGGACACCCGTGGCAGAGGCCAACACGATCGGCCTGGACATCGCGAAACACGTTTTTTGGGCTCACGGGGCGGATAGCTCGGGGCGCGTCGTGTTCCGCAAATGGGTCGCCAGGGCCACCTCCCAGCTCAGCCACCAAACTCGGTCATCGCTCGTCTCGATCTGTAAGCCGGCTGTGCCGTCCGCCATGATTTACCGCTGGTGGGCATGGCGCTGAGGATCACCAGGAGCTTGTGGCCGCGGGCGGTGACCGGAACTGGATCACCGCGATCAGCGCCTACCCCAACCGCTTCGCCACATCCTCCGCCAGCGCCCGTACCTCGTCCGCGGCCGCACTCTTGACCTCGCTCTCCACCACCCCCAGCCCCGCCGTCACGCTGGTCACGAACGCCTGCCGGTTGCCGAGCTGCGTCGGCAGGCACGGTGCGCCCAGCTCCAGCAGGGCGCTGCGGGCGTCCTCGATCGAGCGGCCGCGGGCGGGGACGCGGTTGAGCACCATGGCGACCTTGCGCCGCTCCTTGGCCGCCAGCTCGACCGTGGCCTGGCTGGCCCAGATGTCGAGCGTGCTCGGCTGGCAGGGGACCAGGACCAGGTCGGCGCTGCGGATGGCGGCCTTGGCGTCGATCTCGGTGTGCGGGGGCGTGTCGACGATGATGATCTCGGCCTCCTTCCTGAGGCGGTCGAGCTCGACGCCGAGGCGCCAGCCGCCGATCATCGAGAAGCGCAGCTCGGGCGCGTCGCGCTGGCGGTGCTCGCGCAGGCGCATCCAGCCGGTGAGGCTGCCCTGCGGGTCGATGTCGACCAGGGCCACCTTGCGGCCCATGGCGGTGAGCGCCGTCGCCAGCTGGATCACCAGCGTGGTCTTGCCGGCACCGCCCTTCTGCTGGGCCACCGTGATCACTGCTGGGCGCATACTGGAATCCCCCCTGACCGCTCGCCGCTCAATAGCCGCGCGCGCGGTCAACTACATGGAGCAGCGGCCTGCCCTCACGCAACCTCTGGATGTTATCGACCACGCCGTCGGCGGCGATCTCGGGCAGGCCGAAGCTCGCCGCGTGCGGCGTCACGTCGATCAGCGGGTGGCGCCAGAACGGGTGGTCGCCGGGCAAGGGCTCGGTGACGAAGGCATCCAGGCTGGCGTGGGCGAGGTGGCCCCGGTCGAGGGCGTCGATCAGGTCGGCATCGACCAGGTGGCCGCCGCGGGCGACGTTGATCACCCGGGCACCTTCGGGCAGGCGGGCGAACAGGCCGGCGTCCAGGATGCCGCGCGTGTCGGCGGTGAGCGGCAGCAGGCAGACCAGGATCGCGGTGCCGGCGAGGAAGTCGCCGAGCCCGCCCTCGCCGGCGAAGCAGGCGACACCGTCCAGGTCCTTGGGGCTGCGGCTCCAGCCGCGCACCGCGAAGCCGTGGCC
>JBATRI010000177.1:0-13422 GCA_049292515.1 Geminicoccaceae bacterium | reverse complement strand
GGTGCACGGCCGGCACCGCCGAAGCGTCCGCTCCGGCAAGCCGAGCTGCCAGCCGCCGTGCCCGCTTCAGCCTGGCGTGGTCGCCCGGCTCGGCGGCCGGCTCCGACAATCGCCAGTGCAGGTGCAGCTTGTCGTGCGCCTCGCCGGTCGCAGGGTCGATCCACAGTCCGCCGCTGGCGACCACGACCGTGGCAGGGCCTAGCAGTCCTTGAAGCAGCAAGCGGGCTTCAGCCGGGCTCCTGTCGCACTCGACACTCAGCGCCAGCCCTTCGGCGAGGTTGCTCTCGGCTGCTGACGACTTGGTCTTGAACGTGCAGATCGGCGGCGCGAACACGGCGGGGCTCGCGAGATTGGCCACATGAGTCGCCCGGGCGGACGCCATTCGGACCAGCGTCGCGAACCCCTCGTCGTCGAGCCGCAGCCGCACGGCTCGGATGTCGGCCGGCGGCCGCCTTGGATCATGGTGGAAACTTCGCAGGCTCACGAACGTGTCGGTCGAGGCGTATCGGAACAGTGCATCGACGAAGCGGGCGATTTCGCCATAATCGGCCACCAGGCGTTTGGCATGTGCAGATCCATCGGCCACTGGCGGCACGTCACCCAGACTCGCCTCCCACGAAGCGCTAGTCATGGCCAGGCCCGCTTTCAGCGGCTACCCTGCTTGTGACTGGCAAGCCAATCACGCAGGTCGTCGACCAGGATCAGGCGCCGGCCACCGATCTTGATGCTGCAGAGATCGCCGGCGCCCAGACCCTCATAGATCTTGGTCCGGCCGAGGCCGGACATGTGGGTGGCGCGGCCCACCGAGACGGCCAGCCGATCCGTGCTGGAAGACGTTTGGACGACGATGTTCGGCACAGGACAACTCCGATCGGGGGACGCCGCTTGCGTCCGTCCCACCATCTCGGCCGTCCTGGCCGCACGAAAAAGCCGCCACGAAATTGCGCTATTTCATGCTTCGTGGCTGGTTCGCCTTCAACTCGCGGAAGGCTTCACCGATGATGTTCTCGACGGACCCTGGCTCACGGCGGACCGATTTCTGGCTCTGGGCGAGCCAGCTCGATAGATGCCGCGCCTCTGCGGAGACCCTGTCGAGCATCTCGCCGCTCGCAGCCCTGCGCCGAAGCTCGGGGAGAAGAAGCTCCGCTGCCCCGGGCCGGCCCGGCTTCGCCTTCGGGCTCTTCCGGCTCCTCCTGGCCGTGAGAGCATCTTCTATGGCGGCCTCGCGCACCTGAAGTTGGCCGCCCTCTGCACCCAGCAACTGCCGTAGTGGCAGCCATCGATAGTCGTTGGGCAGCGACACCTTCGACGGCAGCGCGTGGCTGCTGCTGATCAGAAGGCCCGGGTGATTGCGGCCGGCGCGTTGAAGTTGCTCGAGAATGCGGTCCAGATGCCGATCGACATCCCGCACCAGCACAGCCGTCCAGAACCTGGTGCCAAGCCGTGCCACGCCGAGACGCCACATAACGCCGTCGATTAGCGACGTATTCTCGGGGCGTTGGATGGACAGCAGCTCGAACAGACGCCTTATCAACCAGTCCAGATCGTTGCCGTACGTCACCAGTGCTTCGAGACCAACCGAAACAAACCCTACAGAACCGCAGTAGTAGCGCCACGCTGCCGTTGGCCCGTCAAACTCCAGCTCCACAAAGTGGTCGTCACCGCAGGCATCACAGATGATGCTGGTCAGGGTCACGCCCTGGCGGACAGCACCCCACCGCAGCAACGTGGCGCCTGCCTCGCCCCATCGGTCCAGATCGCGTCGGGTGATCATGGACGTCTGGCGCTCCACGAGATCGACGAGGAGATCCTCGACGAGGAGCTCTGGCGTGTGCGGCCACACCGTCAGACGTCCCGCACCAGCCCCCAGCGTTTCAGGTACTTCTCGCCGACGAGCCGTTCCTCATCCGAGCGGTCACGGAGGTTGCATCCGTGCGGCTCCGTCAGCTCCACTTGCAGCGTGCGCGCGCGGCGCCGGCGGCTGCCGGAGGGAAAGCGGATCGCCAATCGTGCCCGGCTGATGGTCGGGCCGCGCGCGAGCGGATCGTTGATCCCAAACCAGTGGTGGGACAGCTCCTGCAAGGTGGGACCGTCCTTCCCGCCAGCCTCGAGCGTCACCCGACCCGCGACGCCATTCGGGGCAAACCGCAATGCGGTCAGGCGCACCCCCTCGATACCGTCCTCGGGGTCGACCGGAAAGCTGCCCGGGCGCGCGAGGCCGGCCAACGCCACCTCCCGCAGCCGGACGGGCTCGATATCGGCTCCTTGCGGGAGCAGCTCCTCGACAAAAGCCTTGGCGACTGCCTCGCGCAGCGGACGCCCGGCGCGCGCGACGACGTCGATGACCCCGGTGTCGGGTGCGTAGACCAGTGCCACCTCGAACGCCGGCCGCACGTTGCGCCGGACGATCCCTCCGTCGCCGAACTCGGTCGAGGTCGCGGGCAGGCCCTCGAGATAGGCGACCAACTGGAACACCCGGCCCTCGCCATAGCGTCCGATATTGGCTGGCCCCCGCTCGAAGGGCTCGACGACGATGCGGGCGCCAGAGCCGTCGAACTGCCGAAACACGGTCTCGATCCGTGCCGTAAACAGGTCGAGCGGCTCGCCGGCAAGGTCCGGCCAAGTGCCGCGCGGACCGATGAACCCGGACCAGCTGCGACCGCCGTAGCGATAGTCCGACTGGCAGATCTCCTCCGCCCGCTCGAACAGGTCTGGATGGTGGTCGAGCATCCAGAGGGCACGCTCGTGCGGGTTGGGTCGTGTGGACAGACCCTGACGCAGCAAGATGTCGCTACCGCAGGCCGCGACCATCGCGCGATCGCCGGCGTTGCTGCCCATGTGGAAAACGCGCTGCAGCGAGGCGATCCGAGCAGCTTGCGCGGCGGAATTGGCCAGCAACAGCTGCTCGAGCCGCTGCCGGACCGCGTTGTCCGCGCCTTGCCAATCGGCTGTTGCCGCCAGCTCTGGAGCGGAGCGCTCCAAGTATGACCGTGCCGAATCGATGGAAAGGTGCGACAGCACCTTCCGGGGATGAAACGCCATGTGATCCTCCGCAGTGTGAGCTGAGGGCGGAGGCTTGCTCGCGATTTGGCCCCGATCGGCGGGTGTTCAATCTCTCGATATTGGTCTGCGCGGGAGACCCTCGGACTACTTAGATTATGCCATACCAGAGTATCACTCTCGAACCCGGTGCCACCACATAGCCACCAGCAGCGGCCGGGCGAGTCGTGCTCGCCAGTCCCGGCGAGACCCTCGTGACCGAACGGGCACCTCCATCGGCTGCGCCATCCCCTCCGCAACCGACATCGTTTAGGCGGTCACGCGCGGCTTTGGTTTCTGGTACTTGGTCGTCAGGCCGATACCGAGAGCGCTTTCGACCTGCCCCGCCGCGCGCATTATCTGTTAAAGGTCGAGATCGTCGACAGACATGTCGTACTCGACGAATTGAGCGAGGTAGGTCTGCGACCTGGGGGCGATACCGTTCCGCTGGCAGACGATGAACGCAACCGATTCCGCCTCCAATTCCTCCATCTGCAAATCGGGCCGACGTCGTTCTGGGATGCTGAGATCCTTGTCCGGGCCGAGGTGGCCCAGGAACAGATGCGCCAACTCATGGGTAAGCGTTGCAAATTGTGTCGCAGGTGCGTGGTTCTTGTTGATGGCGGTTCGATACACGTTCTTGGTTGTCTTGCCGTCACCACGGACGATCAGCTGGATCGAGCCGGCGTGGCGATCCCCGGCGTCGATGAACTCAGCCGCGATATTCTTGACTCCGAGGCCAGAGGAGAGAGCCTGGATGCGGGCTACATCCATGGCGCCGTTCGCGGGGAAGTAAGCAACATCGACGGGCAGCTCTTTGCCGGTGGTGTCCATGACGTCGTAGACCAGAGCCACCGGGCCGAACGGCCATAGGATCAGCAGCGGGCGGGCGCCCTGTTTTGGATAGCGCTCGAAGCGCGTGAGCCAGTCGAGGGCCGAGGCGGCGTAGCCGAGGCCGGGTTTCTGGATCTGCAGGAGCATGGCGTTGAAGGGTGCGAAGTTGCGCAGGCGAACGATGAAGTCTAGAAGCGCCTTGTAGTCGGCGCTCTTCGGGTAGAGCTTCGAGTCAGCGAGCAGCTGGTCGAGGAGGGAACGAGCCTTGGCCGACTCGAAGAGATCGAGCTAATCGTGCTCAGGCCGATTGTGCGGCCGGCGGCTCATCATTTACCCGGCAAGCTTCAGCATCGGTACCTCAGTCGGCACCAGTGCCTCGGCAAGTAGCGCTTCAAGCAGGCGCTGACGTGTGGCATACGCGGCGGTGAGGCTGGCTTCCAGGCGGTCGCAAAGAATCAAGAGAGCATCTACCTTGGCCACGATGCGCCCTTGTTCGGGAAGTGGTGGGATAGGAACAAGAATATCCGAAAGTGCGGCTTGGTTGATCTTCGGCATTGCGACGCGATTGTCCTCACTGACCGCCTGAGAGACAAAATAAGTCGTTGTCATGAACTTGACAAGGAAATCTTTGTCGATAAGACACTCAATCGGATACATATCAGCGCTGCACAGGCCGTCGAAGTCCACTTTTACGACCTTCGCGAGATTGGGGCGAATCTTTGAGTAGAGAATTGCTCCAGCCGAGAAAAGATGCTTGCTGCTGAAAACACCGGCTTCACCAATCGTCGAGTACGGAAGGAGACGCGCCGTCCATCCTTCAATATTGTCGGGCGCAATATGCGGCATCTTAGTGTATTCTCTTGGATCAACTAAATTAGACTGGATCGCCGCGATCTGATTGAAGCGAGCAAATGACCATCCTAGAGGCAGCGGAAACAAAGGCTCACCGTCGCTTATTGCTTTCACTGGTCTCGGTTTATTCAGCCGACCCTCTTCGACGAGCTTCTCAAAATTGATGGCTACTTGTTTCAGCAACTCCGACCCAGGTACCTCCGTCGGATTCTGCTCCACCAGCTTTCCTCGCACGGCAAGGTTAAGAATAGTCTGCCGCAGATGCTTGATCTGATCCGGTCGTGCTGTCAGATCGTGAAGGTTCGTGAGCACAAAGCGGGCGTGGGTGGCGAAGGTGGCCGGGTCGGGGTCGGGGTCGGGCGTGTTGAGGCGGGCGAGACTCGCCGCCGTCAGCCGGTCGCGCGTCGCCTCCCGCTCTACCCGCGCCGACTCCAGCCGGTCGCACAGCGCCATCAACTCGTCGACCTTGGCGACAATGCGATGCTGTTCGGCAAGGGGGGGAAGGGGAACAGGTAAACCAAGAATGACATCTCGCGATACATTTTTCATCGAAGGGCTCACGCCCGTTGCATTAATTGCGTAATGTGCGCGCGCGAATTCAGCGTAGTTGTTGACAAGCCAGAGGAATTGATGGTCGCACAAATTGCTGAGACGCAGCCGAACAATTTTGTCGCTCATCATGAGATTTATCGGATCGTCCATCACAAGCACGGAGCGTGCAATCAGTTCGACGGTGTTCGCTCTAGAAATCAAAAAGTCGCCCTTTCGGATCTGCGCCTGTATCCGTGGCTGTGTTCCCGGCAGAATCTGTTTATTGGCAGTCGGATCGAAATAGTCCCACGAAACCGCGCTTACCTTTAGCACACCCCATGCTTCGCCTACACGAGCGTGGTTTTCCGTTCTCGGGCTCCAACCGGAATCCGAGTCCAGAACTAGAGCGCTAAGACGGACCCATACCCATCCTGTCGGAAGTTCGAATACGTGTTTCTGTCGGTCCAATGGCTCTACAGGCTTTTCACTCCTGATCTCCCCAAACTTCACCAGTCGCGATCTCTCCGCCGCGATCCGCCTCAACGTTTCCAGGGCCGGCTTATCCGCAGGGTCCTGCTCTACCAGCCTTCCCCGCACGGCGAGATTGAGGATGAAGCGGCGCATACGTGGAATCGCGTCAGGCGCGTCGGCGATGCGCTCGAAATGGGCAAGGATGCGCTCCGCATTCATCGCGCCAGTGCCTCGGCGAGGATCGTCTTCAGCTGGTCGCGCAAGCCGGCGGTAGCGGCTTCAGCGGCGCTCAGGCTTTGGAGCAATTCCTCTGGGTCTCCGCCATCATCTGCCACCGCGTGCGGGTTCTTGATATCGAGGTTGTAGCCGCGCGCCTTCACCTCGTCGGCCGTCACCTTCCAAGCATGCGGCGTCTCCTCGCGACCCTTGCGTTTGGCCCCGCCCCACCAGTCGATGCAGCCCTGCAGGTGCTCCAGCCGGATCGGCTTGGTCATCGAGTAGGCCTTCTGGCCCTCCGGCACGCGGTGCTCCCAGTACCAGATATCCCTGGTCGGCTGGCCCTTCTCGAAGAACAGCAGGTTGGTGCCGATCGAGGCGTAGGGGCGAAAGACGCTGTTGGGCAGGCGGACGATGGTGTGGAGGTTGCACTGCTCCAGCAGATGCTCCTTGAGCCGCGTCTTGACGCCCTCGCCGAACAGCGTGCCGTCGGGCAGCACCACGGCGGCACGCCCGCCGGGCTGGAGCAAGCGGATGATCAGGGCGAGGAACAGGTCGGCGGTCTCGCGGGTGCGGAAGTGCTGCGGAAAGTTGGACTCGATGCCGTCCTCCTCGCGGCCGCCGAAGGGCGGGTTGGTTAGGACGATGTCGACCCGCTCCTCCAGGCCGTAGCTGATGTAGGGCCGGGCCAGGGTGTTGTCGTGGCGGACGAAGGCCGGGTTCTCGATGCCGTGCAGGAGCATGTTGGTGACGCACAGCATATGCGGCATCTGCTTCTTCTCGACCGCCCGGAGGGCGGCCTGCATGGCCTGCTCGTGCTCGGGCCGCTTGACGTAGCGCTCGCGCATGTGGCGGATGGCGCAGGTGAGAAAGCCGCCGGTGCCGCAGGCGGGATCGAGCAGGATCTCACCGGGGCGCGGGTCGATGCGGTCGGCCATGAAGGCGGTGACGGCGCGGGGCGTGTAGTACTCGCCGGCATTGCCGGCCGACTGCAGGTCGGTCAGGACCTGCTCGTAGATGTCGCCGAAATGTTGCCGGTCGGCGAGGTCGTTGAAGTCGACCTCGTTGATCCGGTTGACCACCTGCCGCATCAGCTGGCCTGACTTCATGTAGTTGTAGGCGTCCTCGAACACGGCGGCGACGATGCGACGGCGGTCCTTGACGCCGCCGGTCGGCACGAGGGTCTTCAGCGCCGGGAACAGCTCGCCGTTGATGAAGGCGAGCAGGGCCTCACCGGTTAGACCCTCCGGATCGGCCGCCCAGTTGCGCTACTGCAAGCGCGGCGGGAGCGGCGAGCGATATTTCCGGTCGAGCAGCTCGAGTTCCTGGTCCTGGTCGTCGACGATCTTGAGGAAGAACATCCAGCACAGCTGGCTGATGCGCTGGGCGTCGCCATCGACGCCGGCGTCTTGGCGCATGATGTCCTGAATGGATTTGACGGTGGTGCGAACGGACATGGCTAGGCGGATTCCTGGTAGAGGGCAGACTGCAGCTCGTGGACGGCGCGCTCGAAGCCATCCTTGCCACCGAATGCACGGATAAGCTGCATCGGCGTGCCGAACGATGAGAACGGCGTGATTCGCAGCACGTTGGTGTCGTCCAGATTCAGCACCCCCTCGTCCGCATATTTGGTGAGCAGAGCGTCGAGCACCGCGCGGGCCTGGTCGCCGAACTTGGTGAACACGTCGCGCCTTTTGACGCTCTCGGCGCGCTCATGGCGGGTGAGCGGCTTGCGGTCAAAGGCGACGTGGCAGATGAGGTCGAACGCGTCGAGATCCTTGCCGAGCTCATCCGCGATGACGTCGAGTGGCAGCCCTTCCGCCGCCAGCTCGTCGACGATCGCCTGCTTGCGCTCGGCAGCCTTCCAGCGCTTGAGAAAATCGTCGAGGCTGGCGAACCGCCGACGCAGCGCCTTTTTGGTGAAGTCGCGCAGGCTCTCGGTGACCAGCTTGCCGGCCTCGTCGAGATACTCGACCCGCTCGTGGATGATGGTCGCAACGACGCCGTCGACGTAGACCTTGCCCTTCTTCTCGCCGCCCGCCGTGATGGAGATGTCTGGTAGCTCGCCGTCGATCACGGTCTCGTCCGGATCGGGCGTGAGCGGGATCGGATCGGCTCCGTCGTCAGGCGGCGGCAGATCGTCCGGCGGCATGACCGGATCGTCTGCGCCCGGCTCGTAGATCTGCACCGGATCGCCGTCGAAATCGGGGTCGGCGAAGTGGTTGGTGGCGCCGCGAAAGTCCATGAGTGTGAAGTAGAACTTCTTGGTGTCCTCGTGCACGCGGGTGCCGCGGCCGACAATCTGCTTGAACTCGGTCATCGAGCCGACCTCGCGATCGAGCACGATCAGCCGGCAGGTCTGCGCGTCGACGCCGGTCGAGAGCAGACGCGACGTGGTGACCAGGACCGGATAGGGCGACTGCGGGTCGATGAAGTTGTCGAGCTGAAGCTTCCCCTCGTTGTCCTCGCCGGTGATGCGCATGACGTAGCGATGGTCCTTGGCGAAGAGGTCGGCGTTCTCGTTGATCAGGGCCTGCCGCATCCGGCTGGCGTGCTCCTGGTCGACGCAGAAAACGATGGTCTTCTGGAAGCGGTCGCCGCTCTCCTTGAGAAACTCGGTGACACGTCTGGCCACCAGCTTGGTGCGCTCGTCCAGGACCAGAGCGCGGTCGAAGTCCTTGGTGTTGTAGATGCGATCCACGACCACCTCGCCATCACGGTCGAGTTGGCCGAGTTCGGGACGCCAACCGGTGTCGCGGTCGATGTGGATCTTGATCACTTTGTAGGGGGCGAGGAAGCCGTCGCTGATGCCCTGCCTCAGGGAGTAAGTGAAGACTGGCTCGCCGAAATAGGCGATGTTGGAGACGTACTCCGTCTCCTTCGGCGTGGCGGTCAGGCCGATCTGAGTCGCGGTCGAGAAAAACTCCAGGATCTCGCGCCAGGCCGAGTCCTCGGCAGCGCTGCCGCGGTGGCACTCGTCAATGACGATCAGGTCGAAGAAACCGGGCGAGAATTCACGGAACAGCTTCTGCCGCTCCTCTGGTCCGGTGATCGCCTGGTAGAGCCCGAGATAGACCTCGTAGGAGGTGTCGATACGACGCCGATGGTCAATGGCGGTAGGCAGCGTCGTGGTGCGGCCGTCGTCGCGCTCGATCGTCTTGGAGGATGTGGAGAGCTTGGCCATGGCGGTGCCGAACGGGCGGAAGTCGTTGACCATCGTCTGGTCGACCAGGACGTTGCGGTCGGCGAGGAACAGGATGCGCTTCCTGCGACCGGCCTTCCATAGGCGCCAGATGATCTGGAAGGCGGTGTAGGTCTTGCCGGTGCCGGTCGCCATGACCAGCAGGATGCGGTTCCGGCCCTTAGCGATCGCCTCGATCACCGCGTTGATGGCATTGACCTGATAGTAGCGGGGCGCCTTACCGCTGCCGTCGTCGTGGTAGGCCTGAAGGACAATCTGTTCGGCCTCGGGCGTGAGCCCCTTCCAGGCGCGGTAACGGGCCCAGAGATCGGCCGGCGAGGGGAACGCATCGAGCGCAAGGTTCGTCTCGAGAGTAGCGCTGGCGCCCGTCCGGTCATGAAACAGGAAGGCGTCGCCATTCGAGGAGAACACGAACGGGATGCCAAGGGTGGTCGCATACTCCAGCGCCTGCTGCATGCCGTCGCCGACGCTGTGTGTGTTGTCCTTGGCCTCGATCAGCGCCAGCGGGATGTTTGGCTTGATGTAGAGGACGTAGTCGGCGCGCTTGGCCTTGCCACGGGTGACGAGCTTGCCGCGGACGATGATGCGGCCTTTGGTGAACCCGACCTCCTCGCGGATCTGAGTGAGCTTGTCCCAGCCGACTCGCTCGAGGGCAGGGCCGATGAACATCGAGCAGATATCGCGCTCGCTCAGCTCTTTCTTGTTCACGCCGCCCCCCAAAAATACCGAGCCGTTCGATCGGACCGCTGCAATGGACGGCAGGTATGCACATTCTTCGGTGCAGCGGTAGCGCGACATGTGAACTGCCTCAGCCGTTTGGTCGGATCTGGCGCGTGTCCCCTAGGTCACTGGCGGCGAGCCAAGTCGGGTTGGTTTAAACGTAAAGTTACTACTTGCCTAACGATATACCCGACGTAGCATCTCAGGGTTTCAAGCTAATTCAATGCGATACGGTTGCACGATGTCAGGGCTATCCATAGGAGATTAGTAACAAAGCCTTGCGAAAGGGCCCTCTGACGCACAGCTCACCTCAACGTGTGCCGGCTATGGGCTCCCGTCCACTCGGCAGCTCGACGACGTCGCCGACGGCGCGCGCCAAGAACGCCGCCCAGTCATCCATCAACCTCCGCCGTTTGGTGAACAGATCGCCGCGGGCATAGGCCGCCTCGGCCTTGTCCTTGAGCTGGTGCGCCAGCGCCGCCTCGATCACCTCGCGCGGATGCGCGGTGGCTTCGCCGGCCCAATCGCGGAAGGTACTGCGGAAGCCGTGCACAGTCAGTTCGCCACGCCCCATGCGGCGCAAGGCCGCCATCAGCGTCATGTCACTCAGCGGCTTCTCCAAGTTGTTGGGGCTAGGAAACACAAGCGTGCCGGGCTTGCCCCTCTCGCCTAGCAGCTCCCGCGACGCAACCGTAAGCGGCACGCGGTGCTCCTTGCCCGCTTTCATGCGGGCGCCGGGTATCGTCCAGACAGCGTCTTTGTCATCCACTTCCGCCCAGGTCATACCCCGCACCTCACCTGAACGAGCCGCAGTCATAATTGCGAACGCCAGTGCCCTTGCCCCCAATCCATCGCGCTTTGTCAACTCGACTATGAAAGCCGACGCCTCGCGCCAGTCGAGTGCCGCGTGGTGCCCGGCCGGCTTGACCTTCGATGGTTTGGGTAAGAGGTGGTCGAGGTGTCCTCTCCAGCGAGCCGGATTGTCGCCGGTCCGAGCCTCCATTGCGCCAGCATAGTCGAGCACGGCCTCAATACGCTGACGCAAACGGCTGGCAGTCTCGGGTCGGTCGGTCCATATCGATTGGAGCACAGCAAGGACATCGCTCGTCTGGATATGCTTGACGTCGAGCATGCCGAGCTTGGGATAGGCGAGCTGCGCCAGTGTGGTTTCCCACTGCCAGGCGTGCTTGGCATTGCGCCAGCCCGATCGCTTGCTTTCGATGAGTGCCTGGGCGGCCGCCTTGAAGGTCAGAGTCTTGACGCGGCCGCGCTCCGCCAGCGGATCACGGTGTTGAACTTTCACCAGCCGCCGAGCATCGAGCGCCTTATCGCGAGCCTCGGCCAGCGTGACCTCCGGGTACGGCCCGAGCCCCATGTCGTGCCGCTTCCCATTGATCTGGTAACGCAGCACCCACGACCTCCCCCCCGTTGGCCAAACCAGCAGGGACAGACCGCGTACCGTGCCGTCCATGTGCCGGCCCGGAGCAGCAGCCTTGACCGCGCGATCGGTGAGTCTGGCCTTCATTATCTTCCACCAAACCTTACCACGTTTGCACATGGATTATCACGGATGGCAGCGAACCGCAACGAACAGGTTGGTACTATCAGCTCTGAAAATACTGCATAATTTGGACGCTCGCGAACCCATGCGAACTCCGATACGGTGGACTTCGGCTCCACCAAACTGCCGCAGCATTGCGCCGAGCCACTGCCTGGCACTCGGGCCTGGGCCTATCGGGCCAGCTCGGTACCCCAACGATCCTTGAGAATGCGGTGGAACAGCTCGGCTGCCGGCGACAGGGTCGAGCCGTGCCGGCGGATGATCCCCATGATGCGGGTCACGACCGGATCGACCAGGGGCCGCACGACGAGAACCGCGTGCGGGCCGCTGGGTGCGGCCAGCTTGGGCACCGCCGCGACGCCGAGGCCGGCCTCGACCAGGCCCAGGGATGTGCTCAGATGCTGGACCTCGTAGAACCAGCGCGGCCGGATCGGTAGCCCGGCCAGCGCCGCGTCCAGGATCATCCGGTTGCCGCTCAGCCGACCCACCGTGATGAACCGGTAGGGTGCGATGTCCTGCCAGCGGACCTGCTCGTGGTTCGCCAGCGCATGATCATTCCGGCAGACGAACAGGAACGGGTCGCGCAGCAGCGGCTCGAAATCGATGTCCGGCTCCTGCGCACCCAGGAGGTTGATCCCGAACTCGGCCTGACCGCGCTGGACCGCCTGCAGCACATCGTTCGCCGACAGATCCAGGATCCGGATTCGAATCCTCGGATACTGGGTGTTGAAGTTCTCGATCACCCTCGGCAGGAAATAATAGGTGGCGGTCGGCACCGCCCCGATCGTCACCTCGCCTGACGCCTGATCGGCCAGCTCGCGAATGCCGAGCACCGCCGCATCCAGCTCGTCGAGCAGCCGCTTCGCCTTGAAGAAGAAATCCCGCCCGACCGAGCTCAGGCGCAGCTGGCGGCTGTCGCGGTCGATCAGCTGCACGCCGAGCGTCGCTTCCAGCTTTTGCAGACGACGGGTGAGCGCCGGCTGCGACAGGTTCAGCGAATCGGCGGCAGCATGAAAGCTGCCCAGCTCGGCGATCGCCACGAAGCCCCGCAGGTCGTCCAGATCTAGCTTCATGCGCACCATGCATCGTTCATTCAGATCATTGCATTGTACATTGGGAACGGTGCATGTCAAGTCTCCGGAAGTCCTGGGGCGAAAGCGTCACCAAGCAAGTCGGCAAGACTGACCGAGTACTGATATGATCTCAATACCATGCGTAATGATGCGTGGAGGTACTTCGCGCGGTCCTTACTTTCGCAGCGAAGATCTGCCGAGCGATCCGATGATTCGCAATCAAATGCTTGCGCGTGTCATGGGCTCAGGGCACGAGCTGCAGGTCGACGGCATTGGCGGCGGCCATCCGCTGACCTCCAAGGTGGCCATCGTCAGCCGCTCGACCCGGCCGGACGCGGACGTCGACTATCTGTTCGCCCAGGCCAGCGTGCTGGAGCCGGCGGTCGACACCTCGCCCAATTGCGGCAACATGCTGGCCGGTGTCGGGCCGTTCGCGATCGAGGCCGGGATGATCCCCGGCTGCGCCCCCGAGACCACGGTCCGCATCCACAACGTCAACACCGGCAAGCTGATCGAGGCTGTCGTCCAGACGCCCGGCGGCACGGTGACCTACGAGGGCGATACCTCGATCGACGGCGTGCCCGGCACAGCGGCGCCGATCCGTCTGGCCTTCCTCGATGCGGCCGGTGCCAAGACCGGCCACCTGCTGCCGACCGGGCGCGTGCGCGATCGGATCCAGGGCGTCGACGTCACCTGCATCGACATGGCGATGCCGCTGGTGATCATGCGCGCCGCCGACTTCGGCAAGACGGGGCACGAGCGCCCGGCCGAGCTCGACGCCGATCTCGCGTTCTTCGTGCGCCTGGAGGCGATCCGCCGCGAGGCCGGTGCGCTGATGGGTCTCGGCGACGTCAGCGCCATGGTGATCCCCAAGCCGGTCCTGGTCTCGGCCGCCGGCGCCGGTGGCACGCTCAATGTCCGCT
>JBATRI010000176.1:0-14314 GCA_049292515.1 Geminicoccaceae bacterium | reverse complement strand
CGCTCAGGATCAGCGCCAGGAGCAGGCGCATCCTCGGCATCACGTAGTGCTCGCCCAGGCCCGGCACGAGCATCAGGGCGGCGCCCAGGCGCGTGAACACCAGCAGCACGCCCAGCGCCTCGCCGGCGAGCAGATCAGCCGGCACGCGGCCTGCCGCGGCGGCTCAATGTGCGCCCATGTCGGCGATGCGGCCGAACAGCTGGCGGGTGAAATCGCCCAGCACGTTCAGCGCGAACGGCAGCGTCAGCAGCTGCGCGGTCACGATCGCCACCAGCTTGGGCAGGAAGGACAGGGTCGATTCCTGGATCTGGGTCAACGCCTGCAGCAGGGAGATCAACACACCCACCACGAGGGCGGCCAGCAAGGCCGGGGCGCCGACCTCGAGCATCACCCAAACGGTCCGCCGCGCCAGCTCGACCACATCCTCGGGGGTCATGACGGGTACGCTCCTGCCGGTCAGATCGGCATCCGCATGATCTCCTGGTAGGCGGAGATCACCCGGTCGCGGACGGCCGTCACCTTCTGCAGGCTGAGCTCGGCCTCGGTCACCGCCTCGACGATGTCCTGCAGGCTGGCCTTGCCGGTCAGCGCTTCGACCGACTTGGTCTCGCTGGCCCGCAGGCTGGCCTTGCCGGCCTCCAGCTCCGTCTGCAGCAGACTGGCAAAGCCCGGGGCGGCACCGCCGGGGACCGCGGGAGATGGGTTCTCACCCTGCATCCGCTTCAGTGTCGCGCCATAGGCGGACAGTGCCTGACCCAAGGTGGCGATGGTCATTGCTGAGGTTCCGATCAGCCGCGAGGATGACGCTAGCGCAGCAGATCCAGCGTGCGCCCGATCATGGTCCGTGCCAGTTGCAGCACGTTGAGGTTGGCCTCGTAGGACCGCTGCGCCTCGCGCATGTCGGCAAGCTCGATGAGCGGATTGACGTTCGGGTATTTGACGTATCCGGCGGCGTCCGCCGCCGGATGGCCCGGCTGATAGCGCAGCTCGAAGTCGCTGCGATCGACGCCGTAGTCGCGGACATCCACGAGGTCAAGACCTGCGGCACGATCCCGATGGGTCGCGAAGCTGATGATCTTGCGCCGAAACGGGTCGCCCCCCGGCAATTGCGAGGTCGACTCGGCGTTGGCGAGGTTCTCCGAGGTCACCCGCAACCTGGCGGACTGCACCTTCATGCCCGCCGCGGCGATGGTCATGGCACTGCTCAGATCCATCGTTTGTTCCCCTCGCTTGCCCGTCATTTTCAGCCCTGCGCCACGCCCAGCGCCGTCCGCAGCATGCCGACGTAGCGGCGATAGAGGCTCGTCGCCAACTGATGGTCCTGCTCGGTCGTCGCCATCTTCTGCAGCTGCTCGGCCAGCTCGACGGCATTGCCGGACGGCGTCACCTCATAGGAATGGGCGCGCTCGTCCCTGAATTTCCCCGGCGGCGAGATCGCAGGCGCCAGGTGCGCGGCTGCCGTTCGCACCGGCCCCAGCGTGCCGGCGGCTGCGGCCCCATGCCCGAGCAGGCCCGCAAAGCTCATCGGCTTCAGATCGCGCGGTCGAAAGTCGGGCGTGTCGGCGTTGGCCACGTTCTGCCCGAGCACGGCCTGTCGCTGGCTCAGCCAGGCCGTCCGCGTGGAGAGCAGATCGAATAAGAGCGGGCGCGCCTGCAACATGATCGGGCCTCCGGCCGGCCCAGCCCCGGGGCGGCGCGGATTGCAGTATGTATCGGGTAAGGTTAACAGAACCTTAGGCGTCGGCAGGCATGGTGGGCACGCCCAGGAACGGGCTGGAGAACACCCATGCTCTATCTGAGCCGACGGCCGGGCGAGGCGGTGATCGTCAACAATGCCATCGAGGTACGGGTGGTGGAAGTACGTGGGCGGGTGGTACGCCTGGGCTTCCGTTTCCCGGCCGACGCCACGGTGCTTCGAGAGGAAGTTTTCATGCAGGTCCGCGAGGAAAACGAAGCCGCGGTGCGAACGGCGGCAGCCGCGTTCGGGCCGCCGGGCGCATGAGCTCCGACGCAACGGCAGCCCCGGTAGCCATCGTCATGGGCAGCCAGTCAGACTGGGCGACGATGCGCCATGCCGCCGAGCTGCTCGACGAGTTGGGCGTCGCCTACGAGGCGCGCATCGTCTCGGCGCATCGGACACCCGACCGCCTGGTCGCCTTCGCGAAGGGAGCCCAGGGCGCCGGGTTCAAGGTGGTGATCGCGGGTGCCGGTGGTGCCGCCCACCTGCCCGGCATGGTAGCCTCGATGACCACCCTGCCGGTGCTCGGCGTGCCGGTCGAGAGTGCCGCCCTCAAGGGCGTCGACAGTCTCTACTCGATCGTCCAGATGCCAGCCGGCGTGCCGGTCGGGACGCTGGCCATCGGCCGCGCTGGGGCGAAAAACGCGGCCTTGCTGGCGGCCGCCATCCTGGCCCTCGCCGACCCTGCTCTCGGCACCGTTCTCGACGCGTGGCGGCAGCAGCAGACTGACGCCGTCGCGGCAACGCCGGACGATGGAGTGCCGCCATGAGCCCGATCCCGCCCGGCGCCACGATTGGCATCCTGGGAGGCGGCCAGCTCGGTCGCATGGCGGCCATGGCCGCTGCCCGCTTGGGCTACCGCTGCCACGTGCTGGCCCCGGACGAGGACAGCCCGGCGGGCGACGTGGCGGCCGCCTACACCCGCGCCGAGTACGGCGACGAAGCCGCACTCGCCGCTTTCGCCGCTGGCGTCGACGTGGTGACGTTCGAGTTCGAGAACGTGCCGGTCACGACGGCGGAGTTCCTTGCCGGCTTCCGGCCGGTCCGGCCCAGTGCGGACGTGTTGCGGGTGACTCAGGACCGCCTGGCCGAGAAGGCGTTCGTGCAGGCGCTTGGCATCCCGGTTACCGGCTTTGCCCGGGTCGAGCGCGCAGCAGACATCGACCGCGCGCGCAGGCGTCTCGGCGACGGCGTGCTGAAGACGGTGCGGCTGGGCTATGACGGCAAAGGGCAGTTGCGCGTCGACGCGGCGACCGACCCGCAGGCGGCCATCGCACAGTTGGGCCAGCCCGTCCTGATCTACGAGGCCTGGGTCGAGTTCGCGCTCGAGCTGTCGGTGGTGACGGCCCGCAACCCGCAGGGTGCGCAGGCCAGCTACGTGCCCGTGGAGAACCGGCATCGCCACCACATCCTGGACGTGACGCTGGCCCCGGCGGCAATCCCGGCAGAACTGGCGGCCGAGGCCGTGGCCATGGCCGAGCGGATCGCCCGCGAGCTGCGGCTGGAGGGGTTGCTGGCGGTCGAGATGTTCCTGACCCGCGATGGCCGGCTGTTGGTCAACGAGTTGGCCCCACGGCCGCACAATTCGGGCCACTGGACCATCGATGCATGCGCCGTCAGTCAGTTCGAGCAGCAGGTGCGGGCCGTCTGTGCCCTGCCGCTCGGCGACCCGGCGCGGTTCGCGGATGCGACGATGCACAATCTGATCGGCAGCGATGTCGAGCAGTGGCCTGAACTGGTGGCCGAGCCCGGCGCCCGCCTCCACCTCTACGGCAAGCGAGAAGCCCGCCCGGGCCGCAAGATGGGCCATGTCACCCGCCTCACCCGCTGGCTCGGTGCGTGACGTGATCAGGCGATGATATCGGGGATCCGGTCGCTCTCGAGGTGCAGGATCCGATCCTTGAGCGCCAGCTTCTGCTTTTTCAGCCGCTGCAGCTCGACCTCGTCACGGGTTCCACCGGCGGCCAGCTGGGTGATCCGGTAGTCGAGCGCGCGATGCGCCGCCCGGAGCGTCTCCAGCCGGGTGTCGATTTCGGTCTTGACCGGTAATTCATCCATTTCGGCACGTCACCACCAGCTGAGCATGGAGGCTATAGCACAGCGCGCCGGCAGGAGGCCACTTAGCGCAACGCCGTGACATAAGGCGCAGGCGGTTGCGGATGCGCCTTGCATCCCGCCGGGGGTCCGCCTGATATGGCGGCCAGGGACAGGCCTGCGCGTCAGAAGAGAGGGGCCACGATGAGCCGGCTGATCGCCGATATCGGCGGGACCAATGCCCGCTTCGCCATCGTCGAGGGCGACTCGCCAGCAGTCGACGAGCGACATCTGCTGGTTGCCGACTTCCCGGACCCCGCCGCTGCCATCGAATCCTATCTCGGCGGCCGTCGGGTCGAGGACGCGGTGATCGCCGTGGCGACCCCGGTCGAAACCGAGGTGATCGGCTTCACCAACAGCCCGTGGACGTTCTCGATCTCGGCCCTGAAAAGCCGGCTGGGCCTGCGCCGCCTGGCGGTCATCAACGATTTCGCCGCCCAGGCGCTGGCGATGCCACACTTGGCGGCCGCCGAGCTGGAGCAGATCGGCGGTGGAGCGGCGGCGCCCGGTCGCGCGGTGGGCGTCCTCGGTGCGGGGACTGGTCTCGGTGTCTCGGCCCTGATCCCCGGCAAGGTCGGCTGGACGGCGCTGCCGACGGAAGGCGGCCACGTCTCGTTCGCGCCGGGCAACGAGCGCGAGGCCCGGGTTCTGGAGAGCCTGCGCGGCCGTTTCGGCCACGTCTCCAACGAGCGTCTTCTCTCCGGCCAGGGCCTGCTCAATCTGGCCCAGGCGCTGGCGGCGGTGGACGGGCGGGCTTGTGCCGCGGGCTCACCGGAAGAGGTGACGCAGAGCGCACGCAACAACGACTGCCCCGCCTGCCGCGAAGCGACGGTCATGTTCAGCACGCTGCTCGGCTCGGCCGCGGGCGATCTGGCGCTGACCCTCGGCGCTCGGGGCGGGGTCTTCCTCGCGGGCGGCGTCTGCGGGCGGCTCGGCCCTCTGTTCGACCGGGTTGCCTTCCGCCGGCGATTTGCGGATAAGGGCCGCATGCGGACGTTCCTTGAGCCCATTCCGGTATGGCTGGTGCTGCGGGGGGACACGGGACTGCTGGGAGCGGCGCATTACCGGCTCGAGTCCTAGCGCGGTCGTTGCGCTGCCTTCGTCGGCATTCTGGCGGTTCTCGCTGGACTTCTACCAGCGACCGGGTGTGGCGGCGGCCTGCCTCGCTTTGCAGGATCGGCACCGCGTCGACGTTAATCTGCTGTTGTTGGCGATCTGGCTCGCCACGGTCGGCCACCGACTCGATTCGGCTGCGGGCCGTCACCTCGCCCGTCTGGGCGCGCATTGGCAGCGCCCGCTGGTCACCCCCTTGAGGCGGGTCCGCCGCCGGCTGAAGCAGCGCCGGGCATCCCCCCAGCTGCCGTGGCCGGCGGCGATCGAATTCTGGCGTGGCCGGCTGGCGGAAATCGAGCTGGCGCTGGAGCAGGCCGAGCAGCTGCTGCTGGAGCGTGCCGTAGGCAGCATCCATCCCGGCAAGCCCGACGACGCCACGGCACGTGAAAACCTCCGAGGGCTCGGGCTGGGCGGGATCATCGGCACGACGGAAACCGCCCTGCTGCTCGATTCGGCTTTCGGTCCGCCTGCCGCCGCCGAGTGAGCGACGAGCTCTTTGCCGACTTGTCACGGGCCGGCAGCCTATTTGTGGTGGAAATACCCCGCAGTTGTCACTACGTTGTTAATGTCTGTCGGATGACCTCGGGAGGGTTCCCTAACAATGTCCGTTCAGGAGCACGTTGATAGCCTGCGCAACAAACACGCTCATCTCGAACATCTCATCGACGAAGAGCTGCACAGGCCAATGCCGGACCAAGTGTCCCTCGTGCGTATGAAGAAAGAAAAGCTGCGACTTAAGGAAGAGATCGAACGCCTCCGCCACACACCGGACCTGAAGAGTATGGTCGCCGGAGTGGCATAGCTCAGCTGTAACGGGGCCGGATCGGCCCCGTTTCTCGTTCTGGACTGTACGGGGCTAGAGCAGGCCTCGTTTGCTGAGGTTGCGCATCAGCGCGCCGGCGCCGAAATTCCAGGGCTCTATCTGCGTGCAGTGATTGACGCGGTTGGCCAGGGCTCCCAGTGCCGGCGAGCTGATCGTGACGATGTCGCCAGGATGATGGGTAAATCCGAGCCCGGGCGCGTCGCGGTCGACGACGGGTGCGAACATCGTGCCGCAGAACAGGACCAGACCATCGGGATAGGCGTGATGGGCGCCGATCGCCTGTCTTGCCAAATCCTCGATGTCACGGCTGATCTCGCTCATCGAGCTGACCGCTTCCAGCCGAAAGCCGTCATCGCCCACGACCTGCAGCTCGACCTCGGCCACGCGCATGGCATCGAGGCCGAAGCTGGCGTCGGTCAGCCGAATGAACGGGCCAAGGCCGCACGAGGCATTGTTGTCCTTGGCCTTGCCCAGCAGCAGGGCGCTGCGGCCCTCGACGTCGCGCAGATTGACGTCGTTGCCGAGCGTGGCGCCGACGATCCGCCCAGCAGCGCTGACCACCAGGACCAGCTCGGGCTCCGGGTTGTTCCAATGCGAGGCCGGCAGGATCCCGACCTCGGCCCCATGCCCGACGGCCGACATCGGCTGCGACTTGGTGAAGATCTCGGCGTCGGCGCCGATGCCGACCTCGAGATATTGCGACCAGGCGCCCTGGGCGACGAGGTGCTCCTTGAGCCGTACCGCCGCGTCCGAGCCCGGCCGCACCGCGCGGAGATCGGCACCCACGATGCTCTCGATCCGCTCGCGAATGGCCGGCGCCCGACTGGGGTCACCTTTGGTCTGCTCCTCAACCACGCGCTCCAGCATGCTTTTCGCGAAGGTGACCCCGGCGGCCTTGAGCGCCTGCAGGTCGACTGGCGCGAGCAGCCACGGCGTGGCGGGATCTCGCCGGTCCCAGCGGCTGTTCGCCAGGATCGGGGCCAGCTCGCCAATTCGGCGTGCCTCCGGCGAACAGGCCAGGGCCACCGGGTCCGGGGCGTTGCACAGCTCGCTCATGGTGGGCACGAGGGGTGTCAGATCGAAGACCTGACCATCACGGATCGCCACCACCGCCGGCCCTGCCGGCTCGCCCGGCAGCCAGATCCGGCCGACCAGGATACCCGCACCGCCATCCTTGGGCAGTGTCGCCGCGACGCTGAGATGTTCGTCCATCGTCATTCACCCTTCGCGGCTCAACGGCCGCCCGAAACATTGAACAAGGTCGCCGTGACGTAGGACGCCTTGTCGGACAGCAGCCAGAGTGCTGCCTCGGCCACCTCCTCGGCAGTGCCGCCGCGCCCGATCGGCACCGTGGGCCCGAAGCGGGCGATGCGATTCTCGACCCCGGTATCGCTCTGGATGTCGGTGTCGATCAGCCCCGGGCGCAGGCCGGTGACGCGGATGCCTTCGGCCGCCACCTCCTTGCCGAGCCCCATGGTCAGCACATCGATACCACCTTTGGCAGCACCGTAGGGAATGAACCCGCCGGCCCCGTAAAGCTCGGAAGCCATGGACGACATCAGCACGATGGCCCCGCCTTTGCCACCACGGCGGGTCGACATCCGCCGGACCGCCTCGCGACAGCAGATGAGGTGAGCCGTCAGGTCGACCTCGACGACCTTGCGGATCTCGGCCACCGGTATGTCGGCCAGCGGTGCGGTCTTGTGAATGATGCCGGCATTGCTCACGAAAGCATCCACCGGCCCGAGCTCGGCGGCGCAGCGCTCGAACATGGACGCCACCGCATGCTCGTCGCCGATGTCGGCCTGCACGGTGATCGCACGCCGACCGGCCGCACGAACATCGGCGGCGACCGCCTCGGCGGCGTCGGCCCGGCCGGCGTAATTGACGGCGACATCGTAGCCGTCGCGGCCACCCAGACGGCAGATCGCGGCACCGATGCCCCGCGAACCGCCGGTGACCAGAAGAACCTTGGCCATGATGTCCTGCCTCCCTGTAGCTTCGTTGGTCAGAGTTTCTTAGCTCGTTCGCGCAGCTCGAACTTCTGGATCTTTCCGGTCGAGGTCTTGGGCAGCGGGCCGAACACGACGGTGCGCGGCGCCTTGTAATGGGCCAGTTCCTGACGGCAGTGCAGGATCAGCTCCTCCGCCGTGGCGGTGGTCCCGTCGCGCAGCGTCACGAAGGCGCATGGGGTCTCACCCCAGCGCTCGTCGGGCCTGGCGACGACGGCAGCATCCAGCACGGCCGGATGACGGAAGAGGGCACCCTCGATCTCGATGGAGCTGATGTTCTCGCCGCCGGAGATGATGATGTCCTTGGAGCGGTCCTTGATCTCGACATAGCCGTCGGGGTGCATCACCGCGAGGTCGCCGGTGTGGAACCAGCCGCCCGCGAAGGCGGCCTCGGTGGCGGTCGGGTTCTTCAGGTAGCCCTTCATGACGTCGTGGCCGCGCATCATGATCTCGCCGATCGTCTCCCCGTCTGGCGGCACCGCGGTCATCGTCGCCGGATCCATGACCGCCAGCCCCTCGAGCACCGGATAGGGCACGCCCTGGCGTGCCAGCTTGCGCGAGCGCGCGTCGGCATCGAGGTCCGCCCATTCCTCCTGCACCGCGCAGACCGTGGCCGGGCCATAGACCTCGGTCAGACCGTAGACATGGGTGACCTCGACCCCGAGCCGCTCCATCTTCTCGAGCACGGCCGCCGGCGGCGCGGCGGCGGCGGTCATCATGCGCACCTTCTGCGTGAACGGTCGCCGGTCGGCATCGGGCGCATTGATGAGCATGCCCATGACGATGGGCGCCCCGCACAGATGCGTGACGCCATGCTCCGCCAGCGCCGCGAAGATGGTCTCGCTCGCGACCCGCCGCAGGCAGACCTGCGTTCCGGCCTGCAGCACGATGGACCAGGGAAAGCACCAGCCGTTGCAGTGGAACATGGGCAGCGTCCACAGATAGACTGGGAACTGCCCCATGCTCCAGACCAGCACGTTGCCGACGGCGTTCAGATGCGCGCCGCGATGGTGGTAGACGACGCCTTTCGGGTTGCCGGTGGTGCCCGAGGTGTAGTTGAGCGCCACGGCCTGCCATTCGTCGGCTGGCCAGAGGGGCATGAAGCCGGGGTCACCTTCGCCCAGCAGGGCCTCATACTCGACGGAGCCTATCCTTTCCCCACCGGGCCCCTCGGGATCATCCACGTCGATGACCAACAGCTTCCGGCCCGCCCGCTGCACCGCCTCGCGCATCAACGGCGCATACTCGGTGTCGGTGATCAGGGCCTTGGCCTCGCCGTGCTCCAGCATGAAGGCCAGGGCACCGGCATCGAGCCTGATGTTGAGGGCGTTGAGCACCGCACCGCACATCGGCACGCCATGGTGGGCTTCCAGCATCGCCGGAATGTTGGGCAGCATGGCCGCCACGGTGTCACCTGGGCCGATGCCGCGCCGCTGCAACGCGGAGGCGAGCCGTAGCGAGCGCTCGAGCAGTTCCCGGTAGCTGTAGCGCTGCCGCCCGTGAACGACGGCCACCCGGTCGGGATAGACGGCAGCCGTCCGCAACAGGAACGATAGCGGCGTCAACGGCGCATGATTGGCCTCATTCCGCTCCAGTCCGGCAGCATAGGGGCCGTGTTCCGGATGCGCGATCCGGTGCTGGGCGTTTGGCATGCGTCCTCCCTGGGATGCGGAGGGCAAGCGTTGCCGCGCGTCGCCCGGTGCGTCAAGCCGGCTGATGCCGAGGGTGCCTGGCGGGCGAGATCGGTTGCGGTGTGCATTGCAACACGGCAACTTGCGCGCACTTATCCGGCCCCCCAGTGCGGCCGGCAACCCTGTCGTGTTGGTTCGATGCGCATGACCGAGACTTTCGCCGCCACCCTGGTGCCGACCATTCTTGCCGGTGGTTCCGGGACCCGCCTGTGGCCGGTGAGCCGTGCCGCATTCCCCAAGCATCTGGTGGAACTGTTCGGCGAGGAGTCGCTGCTGCAGACGACGGCCCGGCGGGCCCTGGGCGTGGCCCCGGCAGCGCAGGTGATCACCGTTGCCGCCGCCGGCCAGGCGGTCCTCATCCGGCGCCAGTACCAGGCGCTCGACCCCCGCCTCCAGGATCATCTGCTGCTGGAGCCGTCGGCACGCAACACGGCGGCCGCGGTGGCGCTGGCGTCGCTGCATGCGGAAGCGGTGTTCGGGCGCGAGGCGGTGTTGTGGGTCTGCCCGTCCGACCATCTGATGCTTGACCAGGCCGCCCTCTACAGCGCGCTTCGCCCGGCCGTCGCCGCGGCGGCACGGGGCTGGCTGGTCACGTTCGGGATCACGCCGTCGCGGCCCGAGACCGGCTTCGGCTGGATCGCTCCGGCCGAAGCGCTCCCGGATACGCCCGAGGTGCATCGTGTCGAGCGCTTCATCGAGAAGCCCGGGCGTGCCATTGCCGCTAGCCTGCTCGCCAGCGGCAGCAATCTCTGGAACAGTGGCATGTTCGTGTTCCAGGCCGGGCAGATGCTGGCGGAGCTGGAGCGCTGGGCACCCGATATCCTGGCCGCGACCCGCGCCGCCTGCGCCGATCCGGCCAGCGCCGCGAGCGCCGGCCTCGATGCGGCGGGCTACGCGGAGATCCGCTCGCAGCCGATCGACAAGGCGGTGATGGAGCAATCCAGCCACGTCGCGGTCATCCCGGCCGACCCGCGCTGGTCCGATGTCGGCTCGTGGCACGCGATCTGGGAGCTGATGGACAAGGACGACCAGGGCAATGCGCGCCAGGGCGACACCGTGGCAATCGGCGCCCGCGACAACCTGATCCGCTCGGAGAACCGGCTGGTGGCCGTGGCGGGAGTGCATGGCCTCGCCGTCATCGAGACGGCGGACGCCGTGATGGTGGTCGATCGCGAGGACAGCGACGCCGTGCGCGGCATCGTCGACGCCTTGAGCAAAGGCGAGCGGCGGGAGACCAAGATTCACGCCCGTGAGGTACGGCCGTGGGGCCAGTTCACCGTCCTGCACGACCAGCCCGGGGCCACGGGCGGCGCCGGCTACAAGGTCAAGGAGGTCGTGGTCGACGGCAACGGGCAGCTGACCTTCCAGGTGCACCCGGGCCGCGACGAGACCTGGATCATCGTCGAGGGCGAGGCCCTCGTTCGCCGCAACGACGAGGAAATCCTGCTCACCGCCGGCCAGACGATCACGGTCCCACGCGGCACGCCGCATCAGCTCACCAATCCCGGAACCACGCGGCTGAAGCTGATCGAGATCGGCTACGGCGAGGCCCTGGGCGACGAGGACACGGTGAGGCTGAAGAGCTGAGCCGGCGCACCGAATCATCGGACGGGCATCACGGTCACCAGCGAGCGCTCCCCCGCCATCGCCCCCTGGCAGGTATCCAGCGCGTAGGCGTGCAGGTAGACCACCCGCTCGCCGGTGACATCGAACACGCACGACAGGCAGGCTGCGGCACCGTCGGCGCGATCGGCGCGGCGCAGCAGGGCGCGGTAGGTGATCCGATCCTGCCAGCCGTCGTCCGGTGCCGGGTTCGACGCGGGAGCCGCCGCGTGACGCTGCGCGAAGGTGGCGCTGTCGGCAGCGACGGCGGCGGTCACGATCAACCAGCCGCCATGGGCTGGTGGGAGGAAGCTGTCGGCGGGCTCGCCGTCGCCTTGAAAGTCCAGGATGCAGCGGCGCAGGTCGGAGGCCTTGACCTGCACCAGTGCCAACTCCAGCAGGGCCGCCGTACGTGCGGCCGCGGCATCGCCGTCCAAGCCGGCGGCGTCCAACGGCCTGTCGGCCGCCACCACACGGCTTCCGTCCGTCGGCGGCTCGCTGCGGTCGGCGCAACCTGCCACCATGGTCACGGCGTATAGTGCAGACATGGGGAGCCAGGCGAACCGCATGGCCGCACTGTCTCGCATGGCGATGATCTGCCAAGGTGCTTCTCGACCGCGGCACCGCCGCGTATGGCTCGTGTTCTCGACCCCCGGCGATATGCGGCTGGCATATATTCCGGTTTTGTGGCGCGAATGCCCGGAACCGGACGCAGCCGCCTGATGCTATGTTCGCTAGGTTGGCATCGACAGTCGCAAGCGAGCCCGCCACCGTTCTCACTCGAGCTGCCAGAGATCGACACATGCTCCAGATTGCACGCCGCGCCCGGGTCTGGCCAGGCGCCTCCTACCCGCTGGGTGCCACCTTCGACGGCCGTGGCGTGAACTTCGCGCTGTTCAGCGCCAACGCCGAGAAGGTCGAGCTGTGCCTGTTCGACGCCCGCGGCCAACGCGAGCTCGAGCGCATCGTGCTGCCCGAGTACACGGACCAGGTGTGGCACGGCTATCTGCCGGACGTGCGGCCGGGGCAGCTCTACGGCTACCGGGTCTACGGGCCTTACGACCCTGGCCGCGGGCATCGCTTCAACCACCACAAGCTCCTCCTCGACCCCTATGCGAAGCAGCTGGTCGGGCAGCTGCGCTGGTCCGACGCGCATTTCGGCTATCGTGTCGGCGGCAGGCGGGAGGACCTGCAGTTCGACGCCCGGGACGATGCCCGTGGCATGCCCAAGTGCCGCGTGGTGGACACGGCGTTCACCTGGGGCGGCGACAAGTCGCCCAAGGTGCCGTGGCGCGACAGCGTGCTCTACGAGACCCATCTGCGCGGCTTCACCATGCTGCACCCCGACGTGCCCGATTATGTCCGTGGCACCTGCGCCGGCTTCTCGCTGCCGGCGGTGATCGACCATCTGAAGACCGTGGGCGTCACGGCGGTCGAGTTCCTGCCGGTGCACGCCTTCGTCCAGGATCGCCACCTGATCGCGCGCAACCTGTCCAACTACTGGGGCTACAACTCGATCGGCTTCTTCGCGCCCGAGCCGCGCTACCTCGCCACCGGTGATCTGGCCGAATGGAAGGCCATGGTCTGCTGCCTGCACGATGCCGGCATCGAGGTGATGATCGACGTGGTCTACAACCACACGGCCGAGGGCAACCATCTGGGGCCGACGCTGTCGTTCAAGGGCATCGACAACGCCTCCTACTACAAGCTCAGCCCCGAGGACCCGCGCTTCTACTGGGACTGCACCGGCTGCGGCAACACGCTGAACCTGTCGCATCCGCGGGTGCTGCAGATGGTCATGGATTCGCTGCGCTACTGGGTCGAGTCCATGCATGTCGACGGCTTCCGCTTCGACCTGACCTCGGCGCTGGCGCGCGACCCGTTCGACTTCGACTACGGCTCCGGGTTCCTCGACGCCGTGCGCCAGGACCCGGTGCTGTCGAAGGTGAAGCTGATCGCCGAGCCGTGGGACCTCGGTGCCGGCGGCTATCAGGTCGGCGGCTTTCCGCCCGGCTGGTCGGAGTGGAACGGCAAGTTCCGCGACACCTCGCGCCGCTACTGGAAGGGGGAAGCCAACCAGATTCAGGAGCTGGCGGCGCGCCTCACGGGCTCGGCGGACATGCTGGCCTCGCAAGGGCGCCGGCCGACGGCATCGGTCAACTTCATCACCGCCCATGACGGTTTCACGCTGCACGATCTCGTCAGCTACAACGACAAGCACAACGAGGCCAACGGCGAGGACAATCGCGACGGCATCAACGAGAACGACAGCTGGAACTGCGGTGCCGAAGGCCCGACCGACGACCCGGCCATCCTGGCGCTGCGCCGCCGGCAGCAGCGCAACCTGCTGGCGACCCTCGTGCTCTCGCAGGGCGTGCCGATGCTGCTCGCGGGCGACGAGATCGGCAACACGCAGCACGGCAACAACAATGCCTACTGCCAGGACAGCGAGATCGCCTGGATCAAGTGGGACGAAGCCGACACGGAGCTGCTGGCCTTCGTCCAGCTGCTCACGCGCCTGCGCCGCGAGCACCCGGTGTTCCGGCGCCCGCATTTCTTTCGCGGCAACCGCATTCCCGGCACCGAGGTCAAGGACATCGTCTGGCTCAACCCCGAGGGCCGCGAGCAGCGCGACGACGACTGGCACTTCCCCGAGGCCCGCTGCATGGGCTTCCTGCTCAGCGGCGATGCCGGCGAGCTGTTCTATTCGATCGGCGGGCGGCAGGAGCTCGACAGTGGCTTCATCGTCCTGATGAACGCCTTTCACGAGGCCATGTCCTTCGTCCTGCCCTCCGAGGAAATGGGGCAGAGCTGGGAGGCGCTGATCGACACGGCCAAGGACGATGCCGTCGGTGGCCGTCACGACGCCGCCAGCGCCTACCTGATCGAGCCGCGCTCGCTGGTCGTGCTGATCCGCCGCGGGCTGCCGCGTGGCTTGCAGAAAGCGGAAGCGCCCGGGACAGCCGCAGTCGAGCCGGAGTCCACAGCCGTCGTCGAGCCGGAGACCGTCGAAAACCCAGTGGCCACACCGGTGGTCGCGGCCGTCGAAGCGGAATGAGGTCGCGCGGCCTCCTCAGGGGCCGCCATCGGGTGAACCTGAACGAGGCGCCGGCCTAGGCGGCGTGCCGCTGGGCCTTGCGTGTCAGCGCGTCGAGGCGGCGGCGCTTGTGGCGGTTCATCGGAGCCGGCGTCCCGCCCTGTGCCATGATGGCGTCGATGGCGTCGGCCCACGGCTCGGGTT